>NZ_RYXZ01000030.1:0-406 GCF_004378845.1 Campylobacter sp. CH278
TTTGATAATCATCAGGATGAGAATTGCCATTTTCAGCATAAGCTAAATCCTGTCCTATAAAAATGATGTTTTTATGACTTAGATAAGTTGCTAGATAAGATAATGTATGTGCAACACTAAGTCCTACAGCAGCATAAGAAAAATCTTTAAGATTTATATAATATGGAAAAGCAAGAACTTTTTGAGTTATGACTAAATTTCTACCCTTTAAATACTCAATCGCCTTTGGATGAACAACACCAGCACAAATAAATATAATATCCTTATCAAATTCACCAAAATCATTGTTAAAAAATTCAGCAGTAATTTCAGTTCTTTCAAGCATGCAAACATAATCAGGCTTTATACCATGCTTAGCTAAAATAGGATAAGAAGAATCCGCACAAAAAATCGTAGCTTTGCTAGC
>NZ_RYXZ01000031.1:0-360 GCF_004378845.1 Campylobacter sp. CH278
TTGAACAGCAGTTTGTAATTTTCCACTTTCATTAGCTAAAGCATTAGCAAAGTCTGAACTTTGTTTTAGCATTTTAATGATTTCTTGTCCTAGTGCATTAGTAGTTACCTCTACAGCTCCATTGGCATCTTTTACTTCAGTAGTAAAGTCAAGAGATTTATAACTATTAAATACTCTTTGGATTTCATTCATATCAGAACCTACTCTAGCTTGTAAAGCATCAAGAAGTCTATTTAGAACATTTTTAAGTTCAATCAGTTGCGGGTTTCTTGGATTAGCGGTAATTCTTGCTGTTAGATTACCACCTTCTACAACTGATACGGTTTGAACTGATTCTTTAACGGCTTGATTGTCTTGTTC
>NZ_RYXZ01000032.1:0-351 GCF_004378845.1 Campylobacter sp. CH278
TTGATGCTAATATCGCTGATGCTATGGGATTTGGTTCTGCAAACAAAGGAGTTATTTTAGCTGGTTATTCTTCTGTTAGCGCTTATATGAGTAGCGCAGGAAGTGGATTTTCTTCAGGTTCAGGTTATTCTGTAGGTAGCGGTAAAAATTATTCTACAGGTTTTGCAAACGCTATAGCTATTTCAGCTGCTTCGCAACTTTCTGCGGTATATAATGTTTCTGCAGGCTCAGGTTTTTCAAGTGGTTCAACACTTTCTCAGTTTGCAACTATGAAAACAACTACTTTTGGAGTAAAAGATGAATCAGCAGGTGTTACTACACTTAAAGGCGCTATGGCAGTGATGGATATAG
>NZ_RYXZ01000033.1:0-347 GCF_004378845.1 Campylobacter sp. CH278
TTTTGTATGAAATTTAAAAGTTTATTTCCTAAGGGTTCATTTACCCCACTTAATAAAGCTTGTATGTTTTTTTCTAGCAAATTCATGGAAGTTCCTTAAAAGAATTGATGATAATATTTATTCTTTGCTCTAATTTTTCCATAAAATAAAGCAACCATTCATCATAAGCCTTGATATAGGCTGTGATAAAACTAGCATGAACTAAAATATTTTCTTTATAAACCAAACTTATCCTAAGTCCTCGCTCATACATCACTGCTTTTAAAATACCATCCTGTATAAACTCATCTTCATCTAAAGAGTGATTGAAATTTTCTATATTTTGATAAACTTTTTCTAAAAATTCC
>NZ_RYXZ01000034.1:0-343 GCF_004378845.1 Campylobacter sp. CH278
AGAATACTTTTATTAAAAGCATCTTCTTTGGTTTTAGGATTTAAAACATAAATTCTAGCAAGATTAAGTTCAAATTGAGTACGCAGAGGTTGTAAAATTTCATATAAATCTTGCATTTGTTTTATATCTTCAAGTTTATTTTTAAATTTATCTATTTTTTCAATAGCTAAGTTTAAATATTCTTCTTTTTCATTTAAACTCAAATATATACTTTGTATATTTTCAAAATCATTACTTAGAATTTTACTAAAATCTCTACAATGCTTAATACTTTTACAAACTTTATAATAAGCCTTAAGTAAAAACTCATTTTGTCTATTTAAACTTAAAGGTTCTAATTTTT
>NZ_RYXZ01000035.1:0-333 GCF_004378845.1 Campylobacter sp. CH278
TAACTAGGATGGGTAATCATTTGAGGAAGATTATAAACAAATTGTTCTATACCTTGAAGAGCATCAAGAGGATCATTGCCATGAGAAACAATAGAATTTTTAAAATTTTCTGCTAATTTTTTATTCAATCCTAAAATATCTTCATGAAATCTTTCATAATAATTACTCATCAGTTCTAAAAAATAAATTCTAGAAAATTGAAAGAAAGGTTTGCTAGAGCAAAAATTAGAAAAAAATTCTATATCCAAAGAACTTGTTTCCAAAACCATCAATCTTGCACTTTGTAATTCATTTGAAAAATCTAAGATATGAAACATTATCCAAATGATTTCT
>NZ_RYXZ01000036.1:0-333 GCF_004378845.1 Campylobacter sp. CH278
TAACTAGGATGGGTAATCATTTGAGGAAGATTATAAACAAATTGTTCTATACCTTGAAGAGCATCAAGAGGATCATTACCATTTCTTAAAATGATATTTTTAAAAGTTTCTGCTAATTTTTTATTCAATCCTAAAATATCTTCATGAAATCTTTCATAATAATGACTCATCAGTTCTAAAAAATAAATTCTAGAAAATTGAAAGAAAGGTTTAGAAGAACAAAGTTCATTATAATCTTGAGTTTGTAATTTATCATTTTCCAAAACCATCAATCTTGCACTTTGTAATTCATTTGAAAAATCTAAGATATGAAACATTATCCAAATGATTTCT
>NZ_RYXZ01000037.1:0-331 GCF_004378845.1 Campylobacter sp. CH278
CTAGAAAAAAACATACAAGCTTTATTAAGTGGGGTAAATGAACCCTTAGGAAATAAACTTTTAAATTTCATACAAAATAAAACTTGTTCTCGTTTTAGTATAGATGAAAATTTAAATATCTATGATAAAACTCATAATGTTTTCATGTATGAAAATTTAGAAGAAGAATTAAATTTTTTCTATCAAAGTATTTTAGAAAAAACTCATAGATATCCTTTTGTATGTATTTATGGTATAGGCAATGCTTTACTGATTAAAAATTTAGCTAAACACTATAAACATCTTTTTGTATTTGAAAGTGAAATAGAACTTTTTATCCTAGCTTTAAGTA
>NZ_RYXZ01000038.1:0-290 GCF_004378845.1 Campylobacter sp. CH278
CATCATTTTTATAGGACAGGATTTAGCTTATGCTGAAAATGGCAATTCTCATCCTGATGATTATCAAAATTCAGCTAATTATGAAAGTCAAATGTATGAACATATTTTAACTACAGCTTATGGAGGAAATGGAAAAGTTGAAACTCATAGTATATGGCTTTTATTTAAAAATTGGTTTGAAAATGAAATGATTCCAAATACTAGAAAAATGGGTATCACCACCTACAACTGTACCGAAGGTGGAGCAAGGATAGAAGGAACTATAGAAAAACCTTTTTTATGGGCTTGTG
>NZ_RYXZ01000039.1:0-275 GCF_004378845.1 Campylobacter sp. CH278
ATGTGGCAGGAATTATGGAGCATATAGAAGAAGCAGGAATTCATTCAGGTGATAGTGCTTGTTCTTTACCGCCTTGTAATATCGATGAAAAAATGCAAGAATTTATTGCACAAAAAACAGCAGATATTGCTTTAAATTAGGAGTTGTAGGGCTTTTAAATATACAATTTGCTTTACATAATAATGAGCTTTATATGATGGAAGTAAATCCTAGAGCTAGTCGTACTGTGCCTTTTGTTAGTAAAGCTACGGGTATTCCTTTAGCAAAAGTGGCAA
>NZ_RYXZ01000003.1:0-221627 GCF_004378845.1 Campylobacter sp. CH278
GAAAGTTTAAAACAAAATTTCTCTATACCCTCCCCCCGTGAAGTTAAAAAGCTTAATAGCTGGCATAGATGTCCTTGAATATTGATTATTATATTTTAACTATTTAACAATATCTGTAAATACCATTAAAAGTAAGCGTAATTATAATTATAATATTCTTAAATATATATTAATTATAAATAAAATATTTAAATAATATTAATAATAAAAAAGTTATTTTTTAATTTTATTTTTATAATATATATTTAATATTATTAAAAAGCTTCATTAAATTAAGATTGGACGGAATTTTTTAATATAAACTAAAAAGCGATATCAAAGAATTTCCGTTGTATAATCTAATGTTTTTTAAATGTAAAATATTTTTTAAGGTAAAGCGATGAAAATGCGTGTGTATTATGAAGATACTGATGCGGGTGGAGTGGTGTATCATAGTAATTATTTAAAATTTTGCGAGAGAGCAAGAAGTGAAATTTTTTTCAATAAAAAAGTAGATATTTTTGATGCGTTTAAGGGACATTTTTTGCTTGCAAAAGCAAATTGCAATTTCTTAAAACCTGCAAAACTTGGAGATATGATAGAGATTAAAACAAAAATTTTAGAAGTCAAAAATGCTTCTGTGGAAATTTTACAAGAAATTTATAAAGATGAAATTTTGCTTTTTAAAATGGAATTAACTTTAGCTTTTATTAAAAACGAAAAACCAGCTAGAATGGATATGCAGTTAAAAAAGCTCTTTGAAGAATTATTTTAATTCTTCAAAGCTTGCTTGTTTGCCTTGCATAAGACGCACTTTGTAATCAACTTGAGAATTTTTGATTTTCTCATCAAATAAACTTTCGCTTTTTTTATTTAAGAATTCGGTATAAAAGTAATCAACTCCTATACTAGTAGCATAAGCAATCCAGTTATAATCTATACTTTGATTAAAAATTTCATTAAGATAGACTAAGTTATCATCGTGGTTATTGATGGAATTAGCAATGATGAAATTTTCTCTATCTCCTTGTTGTGTTAAACTTAAAAATGTTGGATTATAGTTGATTTGAGTGGATAAAAGCACATAAGGATGAATGTTATAAATTCTTAGTTGAGAACTTGCTAGAGCTGTTTTGATCAATGGAGTGTTAAAAAATATTGAGGCATTATTAACTCCACCTTGTGATCTTAAAAGCCTGCTAAAATCAAGTTTGTCGCCTTCTATGGCGTATATTTTAGCATTGTTATTTTGAGCAAGAATTCTTGAATTTAGATTGCTTGATAAGGCAGAGCCATCGCTAAATATTGCGATATTAGCATTTGATTTGCTTAAAAGTGTGGCAATTTGAGCATCATAGTCAATACTTCCAAAAATAATATTTTGATTTGAAATTTGTATGTTGTTTTTATGGATAGTTGGTATGAAAATTTTCATATTTCCTGAGTAATTTTTCAACTCATTAGCACCTTTTAGAGTAAATCCAGCTATGGCATACTGATATCCTTCAGCTTGTGCTGCATCAAGTGCGGCTCGGATTTTATCACTATCTTCTGTGCCGGTTAAAAAAACTTTTACTTTGATTTCGGCTCTTTGTCTTAAAAGATAAGCTATGCTTGAATTTATTATAGTATTTGAGTAACTTTTTATAGTTTTTTCTGGGATAATTATCGCAAGTTTAACAGAAGTAATTTTTTGAACATTTTTTTCAAAATCAGTAATGGAATTTAATAATTTTGCATAAACATTAGATAGAAATTGATCGTTTTGATCTGCAAATTCACTTAAAAAACTAAGATACAATCTTGATTCTAAAAGATCAAAAAGACAATTTGTGTTGCATTCTTGAACGCTTAATTTAGGATAAAAATTTTCAACAGGTTTTATATCGACTAATTTTTGCTCTTTTGCATTAAGCAAAAAGCAAGATAAGAAAAATATTAGAAATATTTTTTTCATAAAAATCCTTTAATTTTTTTTAAATCTTGTATGAAATTTTTTTCATAACTTGGATTTTTTTCTATAAAATCTAAATCATAACTTGGCATTATGAAAAAATTTTTATAAGCAAAAACTTCACCTTTTAAAATGTGATAATCTTTAAATCCCAAGCTTTTAAATGTGTATTCTCCTAGACAAAGCAAAAAAGCAGGTTGAATCAGTTTTAGTTCGTTCCAGAAAAATGGTAAGCAAGATTGTAGCGAAAAATCATCAAATTTTCCATTACAAAAACATTTAAATAAATAAGAAAAATAAAAATCTTCATCGCAAAGCCCTAAAATTTGATAAATATAGTGTTTTAATTTTTCACCTTTTTTTGAATTAAGTAAAATTCCGCTTTCATTTTCACTCTTTTGCCCAAAAACATCAAGAATTAGTAGTTTGGCATTTTTTATCTTAGGTTCCATAAGACTAAATTTTCTTGTTTTGGAAAATTGGCATAAGGTGCAAGATGAAACAAGTTGTTTTAATTCTTGAAAATTTTGTACTTGTTCAAAGTGGTTTATATGTGTATCAACAAAGTTAAACCCCATAGCTTTTAAATAATAAAGACTTCTTATCATAAATCACACAATTTTTCTAAATTTTCTCCACTTAGACGATAATTTCTCCATTGTTTAAGATGTTTAGCGTTTAAACTTTCATAAAAATTAATACCTAAAATATTATCATTTAAGCAAACCCAGTCGAGTCTTTTTAAATTTTCCTTTTTGCAAATTTCTCCTAAAAATTTAAAAACAGCTTTTCCATAACCTTTTTTACGAAAATCTTCTCGTATATAAATATCTTCAAGGTAAATTCCACCGCTGCCCCAAAAAGACGAAAAAGTATAAAAATAAATCATATAGCCTATAGTTTTTTCATTTTCTTTTAACAAAAAAGCACGAGCAAATTTATTTTTTAGTAAAGAATGTTCCAGTTTTTCTTTCGTGCATTGAAGAAAATCTAACATATCTTCGTATTTTGCAAATTCTATGATCATTTCTTGTAAAATATCTAAATCTTCTTGTCTTAAATCAATAATTTTAAATTCTGACATTTTTAACCTTTTAAAAATAATTTCAAAATTTATCAAAAGAATTTAAAAATTACTCTTAATCAAAAGCAATTTATAAGTAAGATTAAGATAAAATACAAGTTTATTTTATAATTTTTTAAGGAAAAATCAAATGAAAAGAACTTATCAGCCACATGGCACTCCAAGAAAACGTACTCATGGTTTTCGTGTTCGTATGAAAACTAAAAATGGTCGCAAGGTGATCAATGCAAGACGCGCTAAAGGTAGAAAAAGACTTGCTGTGTGAAAAATTTTGATAAATTTAGCACAAACGAGGAATTTTCATCTGTATATAAAGTAGGTAAAAAATGGCATTGCGAAGGTGCGATCATTTTTTATCTGAATAGTTATGAAAAAAAAATAGCAGTTGTTGCTAGTAAAAAAGTTGGAAAAGCAGTGGTTAGAAATCGTTCAAAACGAATTTTAAGGGCTTTGTTTGCTAAGTTTGAAAGATATCTTCAAGATGGCAAATATATTTTTGTAGCTAAAAATGAAATCACTGAACTTTCTTTTTCTAGGTTAGAAAAAAATCTAAAATGGGGATTGAAAAAACTAGAATGTTTCAAATGATATGCCTAAAAATACTCCGTTTTTATCAGAAATTCTTAAGCCCTTTAAAACCCGCTGTTTGTAGGTATTATCCTAGTTGTTCTGAGTATGCGCTTTGGCAGTTTCAAAAAAAGAATTTTTTTCTAGCTTTTTTTTCTACTTTTTTTAGAATTTTAAGATGTAACCCTTTTTTTAAAGGGGGTTTTGATTATCCTAGAGTTTCTAAAAATTTTTATCCTATGAATTTATGTTTTAAGCCTATATTTTTAGCAAAAAAACAACTTTGTTTTTTATATATACCCTATAAAAATAAAAGTTTTTATCTTATAAAAATCATCTTTAAAAGGACAAATCAGTGAATAATTCAAATAATATTTTTCAGCAAAAGCGTATACTTTTGGCTGTTGTGATTTCTTTTTTATTTTTTGTTGTTTATGATTATTTTTTCATTCCAAAGCAACCTTTAAAAATAGAACAAAACATTACACAACAAAATCAACAAAACACAAGCATAAATAACACTCCTAATATACAAAATACCACCACAAATACTCCAAGTGCAGCTTTAGTTTCGCAAGATAGTGTGATATCTAAGGTTCAAAGCAAGCATTTTGAAGCACAAATTGACTCTTTTGGTAGAATTTCTACTTTTTATTTGAAAGATAAAAAATACCAAAATGAGAAAGGGGAATTTATAAATCTTGTTAGCAAGGAAAATAGTCCTTATCCTTTAGAAATGCGTTTTAGTGATCCAAGTATTAACTCAGAGGCTTTTAAAATTCCTTATATTGCTAACGCTAGTAATCTTTTTGTTGATGAAAATGGAAGTCAAGTTTTAAAACTCACTCAAAATCTTTCTGGATTGAAAATCGAAAAAGATATTACTTTTTATCCAAAAGGAAATTATGAGATAGAAGTTAAACTCAGCAAGAATGCAAATTATTTTATAAGTCCAGGATATCGTCCAAATATTGCCGTAGATAGTTATACAGTTCATGGTGCCTTGGTAATGGATAATAAAGAAACCATCGAAACTTATAAAGATGGAGATGTAGAAAAGGATGAAAGTGCTAATAATGTCGTAATGACTTCGGCTTTTGATAGATACTATGCAACTTTCTTTTATAATTTTGATAAACCTTTAAATGTGGCAATCAGCAAGGATGCTAATAAAAACCCTATAGTTTTTGCTTATAGTGATAATGAATTTAAAGCAGGGGGTTATATAGGTTCTAAAGAACATGTGATTTTAAGAAGTATAGATCCACGCCTTGAAGCAGTTGTTGAATATGGTTGGTTTACTTTTATTGCTAAGCCTATGTTTGAGTTTTTGAATTTCTTGCATCAGTATATAGGAAATTGGGGTTGGGCTATCGTTGTGATGACTTTAATTGTGCGTATTATTTTATTCCCACTAACTTATAAGTCTATGATTTCTATGAATAAACTTAAAGATCTTGCTCCTAAAATGAAAGATATTAGAGAGCGTTATAAAGGCGATCCACAAAAAATGAATATGCATATGATGGAGCTTTATAAAAAACATGGTGCAAATCCTATGAGTGGTTGTTTGCCTATACTTTTACAAATTCCTATTTTCTTTGCTATTTATCGCGTTTTGCTTAATGCTATTGAGTTAAAAGCAGCTCCTTTGGCGTTTTGGATACATGATTTATCGGTAATGGATCCTTATTTTATTTTGCCTATTTTAATGGGTGCAACGATGTTTTTACAACAGCTTATTACACCTATGACTATACAGGATCCTATGCAAGCTAAGATTATGAAATTTTTACCAGTGATTTTTACTTTTTTCTTTATCACTTTCCCAGCAGGACTTACGCTTTATTGGTTTGTAAATAACCTTTGTTCTTTGGTTCAACAATGGGTTATCAATAAAATATTTGCTAAAGAACATCACAAAAAACAAGCGGAGCATGAAAAATGAAAATCGAAGCCATTGATCTTCAAAGCGCCTTAACAGAAGCTTCAAGAAGTTTAGAATGTTCTGTGATGGACTTAGAATATGAGATTATTCAGCATCCAAGAAAAGGTTTTTTTGGATTTGGAAGAAAAAAGGCAATTATAGAGGCTAAAGCAAAAAAAAGGATTTTGAAAAAAAATCCTAAAAAAAAAATTACAAGTTCAAAAAATCACAAACCAGAAACACATGAGCCAAAACAAGAAAACAAGATTGAAATAAAAAATGAAAAAAATAAAAGTCAAAAAGAAAAATACACAGTAAAAAGTGATGAAATTTTTGATAGTTTTCATCGAGAAAGCAAAGGAGTGCGTAATACTCAGGATATTTTAGATGAGATTCGTATTCAGCTTGTAAAACTTTTAGAAAGCTCCCAGTTTAAAATAGAGCTTAGTGAACTTAGAATGTATGATGAAGATTGTGTTTTGATTCGATTGGATGGGGAAGATGCTGCTTTGATGATAGGCAAAGAAGCACATCGTTACAAGGCTATTTCTTATCTTTTGCATAATTGGATCAATTTAAAATATAATCTTTTAGTGCGCCTTGAGATCGCTCAATTTTTAGAAAATCAAATTCAAGGTATGCAGCTTTATTTACAAAGCGTGATTGAAAAAATTAAAATTCATGGACGTGGACAAACCAAACCTTTAGATGGGGTTTTGATAAAAATCGCTTTAGAGCAGTTAAGAGCTGAATTTCCAGATAAGTATGTAGGAATTAAGCAAAATAATGATCAAAGATTTGTTGTAATAAACGACTTTTTCAAAAAAGATGAGTGATACTATAGCGGCTATTGCCACAGCTCATGGTGTGGGTTCGATTTCTATTGTAAGATTAAGCGGTGAAAGGGCTTTAGAATTTGCCTTAAAGCTTAGCCACAAAACCAAACTCACCCCCCGCCATGCTACTTTTACAAAACTTTTTAATCAAAATAATGAAATTATCGATGAAGCTATAATGATATATTTTAAAGCCCCTTATAGTTTTACAGGGGAAGATATAGTAGAGTTTCAAACTCATGGAGGATTTAGTGTGAGTGAAGTTTTACTCGAAGAACTTGTGAGTTTAGGAGCAAGACTTGCTTTAGCAGGGGAATTTAGCAAAAGAGCGTGTTTAAATGGTAAAATGACTCCTTTAAAAGCTTTAAATATACAAGATCTCATACTTTCAAAATCTGCACTTGCAGCTAAAATTATAGCACGCAACATGCAAGGAAACTTAGGAGAACTTTTAGAAAAAATTCGTACAGATTTGGTTAAAACCTTGGCTTTTGTAGAAACTAGCATTGATTATGCTGATGATGATTTACCTTCTGATTTATTAGAACAAATTTCTACTATGTGTGAAGAAAATTCTAAAATTTTAAAAGAAATTTATACACTTTCTCAAAGCAAAAAAGGACTCATAGAAGGTTTTAAAATCGCTATTGTAGGTAAGCCAAATGTAGGCAAATCTTCGCTTTTAAATGCCTTGCTTTCTTATGAAAGAGCTATTGTTTCAGATATAGCAGGCACCACTCGTGATACTATAGAAGAGAGCTTTAAATTAGGAACGCATTTATTACGCATTATAGATACAGCGGGTATTAGGGAAAGTAAAGATGTTATAGAACAAATCGGCGTAGCTTTAAGTAAAAAAAGTTTAGAAGATGCAGATATTATTTTGGCAGTCTTTGATGCTTCAAGAGTGCAAGATAAAGAAGATGAGAAAATTTTTGACTTATTAGCAAATACTGATAAAAAAATCTTTTGGATTTTAAATAAAAGTGATTTAGAAAATGTTTTCAAAAATACTCAAAATAAAAATTTTATCAAGCTTAGTGCTCAAAAAGATATCACTTTGTTAAAAGAAGAATTGCAAAATTATCTTAATTCTTTTGATAGCGAAGGTATTATGGTAAGTTCTTTAGATCTTATTAATGCTTGTAAAATTTCAAGTGAAGCGATTTTTAGAGCTAAAGGACTTTTAGAGGAAAGTTCTTTAGAACTTTTTGCTTTTGAACTTAATTTAGCTATTAATGAACTTGCAAGATTTACCAAAGATTTTCAAAGAGATGAAATTTTAGACGAAATGTTTGGTAATTTTTGTTTAGGAAAATGAAAGGATAAAAATGGATAAAGAAACCATAAAAGCACATAAAATCAGCGATGAAGAATATGCACAAATTTTAGAAATTTTAGGACGAGAACCAAATCTGTTAGAACTTGGGGTTATTTCTGCGATGTGGAGTGAGCATTGCTCTTATAAATCCAGTAAAAAATATCTTAATGGTTTTCCAACTAAAGCACCTTGGGTGATTCAAGGCCCAGGAGAAAACGCAGGGGTTATTGATATCGGGCAAGGTATGGCAGCAGTTTTTAAGGTAGAAAGTCACAATCACCCTAGCTTTATCGAACCTTTTGCAGGTGCGGCTACAGGAGTAGGGGGAATTTTGCGTGATGTTTTTACTATGGGTGCAAGAGTGGTTGCAGGGCTAAATTCTTTAAAATTTGGCAATATTCATGATGAAAAATGCGGCAAACATCAAAAATACCTTGTTAAAGGTGTGGTAAATGGAATTTCTCATTATGGAAATTGCATGGGTGTGCCAACTATAGGTGGAGAATGTGCTTTTGATGAGTGTTTTAATGGAAATATCTTAGTTAATGCCTTTGCTTTAGGGGTTTGTAAAAGTGAAGATATCTTTTATGCTAAGGCTGAAGGTGTAGGAAATCCTGTGATTTATGTGGGTTCAAAAACAGGGCGTGATGGACTTGGTGGAGCGGTTATGGCAAGTGATAGCTTCAATGAAGAAAGCAAATCTTTGCGTCCTACAGTGCAAATTGGCGATCCTTTCAGTGAAAAACTTCTTATGGAGGCTTGTTTAGAGCTTTTTAAAACCGATTATATTGTGGGTATTCAAGATATGGGTGCTGCAGGGCTTACTTCAAGTTCTTTTGAAATGGCAGGAAGAAGTGGCAGTGGCATGAAACTTTACTTAGATAAAACTCCTATGCGTGAAAGCGGTATGACTCCTTATGAGTTAATGCTTAGCGAATCTCAAGAAAGAATGCTTATTTGTGCGAAAAAAGGCTATGAAGATAAGGTTATAGAAATTTTCAAAAAATGGGATTTAGATGCTGTGGTTATGGGTGAAGTTACCAATACAGGAAAAATGGAGCTTTTTTGGCATGATGAGCTTGTAGGGCTTATTCCTATCGAGCCTTTAAGTGAGAAAGCGCCGATTTTAAGTCGCCCTACAAGCGAGCCAAAATATTTAAGTGAAATTAAAGACTATAAATTTGAGTTAAAATCAAGCGTTCAAGAGCTTTTTATACAAATGCTTCAAAATGAAAATATTAATAATAAAGCTTTTATTTATGATCAATTTGATTCAAGCGTGCAAACCAATACCATAAAAGCTGATGGAAAATTAGGTGCTAGTGTTATTCGTATCAAAGAAAATGGTGCAAGTGTGGCTATGGCTATAGAATGTAATTCACGCTTAAATTATGTAAATCCTAAAATAGGAGCAGCTTTAGCAGTAGCTTCTGCAGGAAGAAAGGTTGCTTGCACAGGAGCTAAGCCTTTGGCAATAAGTGATTGTTTAAATTATGGAAATCCGCAAAATCCTGAAGTGATGTGGCAATTCGCACAAGGTTGCGAAGGTATTAAAGAAGCTTGTAAAGAGTTAAATACCCCAGTAGTCAGTGGCAATGTTTCACTTTATAATGAAACTGAAGGCGTAAGTATTTATCCAAGTCCTACTATAGTAAGCGTAGGGGTTTTAGAAGATACAAATAAAACCTTAAAAGCTAGTTTTGAAAAAGAAAATTTAAGCGTTTATCTTTTGGGTGAAAGTTTAGGAGAATTTGGCGGATCTATGGTAATGAAAATCCAAGATAAAAAAGTATCAGGAAGTCTTAAAGAGCTTGATTATAAAGCTGAACTTGCACTTTGGGATTTGCTTTATAAAGCCAATCAAAATTCTTTACTTGAGTGTGCCAATAGCGTAGGAATAGGGGGTATTGCTATGACTTTGGCAAAAATGTTTGCTATTTCTAGTGTAGGTGCAAATTTAACAAGTGGTTTTGATGATGAAAAAATGATTTTTGATGAGAGTGCAAGTCGTGCTATAGTAGGGCTTAGTAAAGAAAATGAAGAAGCTTTTTTAAATTTAGCTAAAGAATTTGGAGTAAAAGCTTATAAATTAGGTGTGAGTACAAGCCAAAAACATTTTAAACTTGATAGCATTGAGTTAAGCAAGGCTGAACTTGATAAGCTTTATTTTGAAAGTTTTAAAGAGCAAATCCAATGACTTTAGTTTTAATTATACTTGTTGTTTTGGTGTTTTACTGGTATTATAAAACTTGGGGAAAACAGGATTTTTTAAACTCAGCTACAAGAGGAGCTAAAGGCTTTGCTAAGGGTTTTGCTCGTGGGGTTATGGAAGAAAGAATGGATGAGTTTAAAAGGCGTATGAATTACTATGTTATCGCACTTTTGGCAAAAATTGCAAAAAGCGATGGCAGAGTAAGTGAAAATGAAGCTGAAATGATCAAAGATCTTTTAGATGCAAATGCCAAAGATGAAAAAGAAAGAGCTTTTTTAAAAGCAAGTTTTAACGAACATAAAGAAAATTTAAGCGATGCTTTTTATGTGGCAAAAGATTTTTTAAAAGAAGTGCCTTTACCTAAAAATGAGCGTTTTAATGTCTTGCGTGTGCTTGTTTTTATGGCTTTAATCGATGCAGATTTTAATGCTAAAAAGCGTGAAATTTTAGAGCAAATCGCTAAAGCCTTTGATATAGCAAAAAGCGAATTAGATGCTTTTATTGCAAGTCTTTCAAATTTAAAAAGTTCTAAAAAAGAATTAAGTCTTGATGAAGCTTTTGCTATTTTAGAACTTCCAAATAATGCAGATTTAAATGCGGTAAAAAAACAATACCGCAATTTAGCAAAAAAATATCATCCTGATATTTTAAATGCAAACAATGTTAGCGAAGAAGAGCTTAAAATCGGCGTAGAGAAATTTCAAAAAATCAACGAAGCTTATGAAAAAGTTAAAAAACATTTAGAAAGGTAAAAATGAGAGCATTACTTAGTGTGAGTGATAAAGAAGGCATAGTAGAATTTGGCAAAGAGCTTGAAAATTTAGGTTTTGAGATTCTTTCAACTGGGGGGACTTTTAAGCTTTTAAAAGAAAATGGAATAAAAGTTATAGAAGTGAGTGATTTTACAAAGAGTCCTGAGCTTTTTGAAGGGCGTGTGAAGACTTTGCACCCTAAGATTCACGGTGGGATTTTGCATAAAAGAAGCGATGAAAATCATATCAAACAAGCAAAAGAAAATGAAATTTTAGGCATTGATCTAGTTTGTGTGAATTTATATCCTTTTAAAAAAACCACCATCATGAGCGATGATTTTGATGAAATTATAGAAAATATCGACATAGGTGGGCCTGCAATGATAAGAAGTGCAGCAAAGAACTATAAAGATGTGATGGTACTTTGTGATCCGCTTGATTATGAAAAAGTGATTGAGACTTTAAAAAAAGGTCAAAATGATGAGAATTTTCGTTTAAATTTGATGATAAAAGCTTATGAGCATACAGCAAATTACGATGCTTATATTGCAAATTATATGAATGAACGCTTTAACGGAGGTTTTGGAGCGAGTAAATTTATAGTAGGACAAAAAGTATTTGATACAAAATATGGAGAAAATCCACATCAAAAAGGGGCTTTATACGAGTTTGATGCCTTTTTTAGCGCAAATTTCAAAGCCCTTAAAGGCGAAGCAAGTTTTAACAATCTAACCGATATTAACGCAGCTTTAAATTTAGCTAGTAGTTTCGATAAAGCTCCAGCTATTGCTATAGTAAAACATGGAAATCCTTGCGGTTTTGCTATAAAAGAAAATTTAGTACAAAGCTATATACATGCTTTAAAATGCGATAGCGTCAGTGCTTATGGAGGAGTGATTGCAATCAATGGAACTCTTGATGAGGCTTTAGCAAATAAAATCAATGAAATTTATGTAGAAGTAATCATTGCAGCCAATGTAGATGAAAAAGCTTTAGCCGTGTTTGAAGGTAAAAAACGCATTAAAATTTTCACTCAAGAAAGTCCGTTTTTAATCCGCAGTTTTGATAAATATGATTTTAAACATATTGATGGGGGTTTTGTGTATCAAAACAGTGATGAAGTGGGCGAAGATGAGCTTAAAAATGCAAAGCTTATGAGTCAAAGAGAGGCAAGTAAGGAAGAATTAAAAGATCTTGAAATCGCTATGAAAATAGCAGCGTTTACCAAATCAAACAATGTTGTTTATGTAAAAAATGGCGCTATGGTGGCTATAGGTATGGGTATGACAAGTAGAATCGATGCAGCAAAGGCAGCAATCGCTAAAGCTAAAGAAATGGGACTTGATTTGCAAGGTTGCGTTTTAGCAAGTGAAGCCTTTTTTCCTTTTAGAGATAGCATAGATGAAGCAAGTAAAGTAGGGGTTAAAGCTATAGTAGAACCAGGCGGAAGTATAAGAGATGATGAAGTGGTAAAGGCGGCTGATGAGTATGGTATGGCGCTTTATTTTACAGGAGTAAGACATTTCTTACATTAAGTTTAATGGAATGTTATGTTTTTTACACATAATTCAATAAAAATTAAATAAATTATGTGTAAAATATTTCCGAAAAATTTTATTTTTAGGAAACTATGATGTTTAAAACTATAGGATTTAAGGTTTCTGCTGCAATTTTTGTGGTGTTGCTTATAAGTTTTATTGTAATGCAAGTGATTTTAAATTTGGATTTTAAAAATACTGCCAATAAAATGAGCAGGGCAAATTTAGATACCGTAAGTACTTCTGTTTTTCAAACAATGAGAATGGCTATGAATTTAGGAGATCCTGAAAAAATTAAAGAAGCCATTGAAGATGCAAAAAGTATAGAGGGTATTAGTGATATTAAAATTTATCCTTCAAAAGATACTATAGATCTTTTTGAGATGAAAGCCCCTCAAATTTCAAATGATAAGCGTATTATAGAACAATTTTCAAATCCTAAAATTCAAGCTTTAGAAGAAAATGTAAATGGTGTTGTGCATTTAAGATTGATACGCCCTTTGATTGCAGATGAAAGTTGTGTTGCTTGTCATGCAAATGCTAATGTAGGGAGTGTGATAGGGGTTATGGATATATCGCATTCTTTAGAAGGTGTTCAAAAAGATATAAGTAAAACCAGTCAATCTTATATTATAATATTTACTATTGCTTTGATTTTTACCCTTTGTGTGGTTCTTTTAATGCTTAAAGTTGTTGTTGGAAAGCCTGTTTTAGAGCTTTTAAATCATGCTAAAGAATTAGCTCAAGGAAGTGGCAATTTAAAAGCTCGTATTTCAGTTAAAGGTCAAGATGAAATTGCTTTAGCTTGTGGATATATCAATCAATTTATCGAAAAAACTCACAAGGCAGTTAGCGGTGCAAGTCATAATTCAAAAAATGTAGAAAAACAAAGCAATCTTTTAAATTCAAATGCTATTTCTTTAAGTGATATCAGTTCACAAAGTCATAAGCAAATAGATCAAAGTTTTAAACTTGGTGCAAATGTTGGCAATGAACTTGGAGAACTTGCTAGTTTGTCAAATAAAGCAAATAGTGCCAATGAAAAATCCTTTTTATTATTAGAACAAATGCTTAAATCTTTGTTTAATGTTGCTAATAAAGTATCAACAGTATCCCAAAATGAAAATGAATTGGCTAAAAAAGTTGAAAACATGGTCAATCAAGCAGGTAATATACAAAAAGCAACTCAAATGATGGATGAGATCGCAGATAAAACCAATTTACTATCTCTAAATGCTGGCATAGAAGCAGCTAGGGCTGGTGCATTTGGACGAGGTTTTTCTGTAATTGCTGAGGATGTTAGGCAGTTGGCTCAGAACAGTGAAGAATTTTTGGGAAATGTAGCTCAAATTACAAAAGAGCTTTTGCAAAGTATTAATGAGGTTAGCACAGAATTAAAGAAAAATGCTCAAAGTGTACAAGCTTTAAATGATGACACCGCTTTATTGGTTGATGATGCTAATGAGGTTAAATTATGTAACGAAGATGCTAGGGCTTTGGTAACTCAATGTACTGAAAAAATAAAAATTTCCCAAGAGAATATACAAAATTTACTTTCTCGTATGCAAGAAAATGTTGAAGTAAGTGAAAAGAATGAAGAAATTTCTAAAATTCTACTTCAAGTTGCAGATGAGTTAAAAATAGTGTGTCATAATCTCGAAAGCGAACTTAACCAATTTCAAATTTAAAGGAATAAAATGAAAAAAACGCTTCAAATTGCTTTAGCTGCAGCTTTTTTTGCAGGTTGTGCTAGTACTTCTGTTACTTCATCTACTTCTAAAGGTAATAATGAACTTGTGCAAAATCAGCTTTTCAAAATAGAAAAAATTATAGTTAATGGTAAAACTTTTGATCCAAAAAACGCAGAGGAAAGTCCAAATATCAGTTTTGAAAATAATAAATTTTATGGTTATTCAGGATGCAATCGTTTTTTTGGTTCTTACCAAACTAAGGCGGATACTTTACAAATCGAAGATGATCGCGTAGCTTCAACTCAAATGCTTTGTCACCCAATGGATGTAATGGATTTTGAAAATTCTTTCCTTTCAAATTTCAAAGGAACTTTTAAAATTTCAAATGAAAATGGAAAACTTGTTTTAAGCAATGATGAAATGAAAATCTTTTTTAAATAATACCCTAAAGCCTCGAAATATCGAGGTAATCTTCTTAAATTTGACAAAAGTCTAAAAAATGATACAATTATAATTTTATTATCAAAAAAGGTAGTTAAATGATAAAATCAATTCCTGAATGGAGTGAGCAAGAATACCTCATGCTTTCTTTACCTCATAAAAAAAGCGATTGGAATCCCTATTTAGAGGAAATTTTGCAAAGTTATAAAGAATTTGTAAAAGCAGTGAGTGAATTTCAAAAAGTTTTACTTATAGCCCCTAAACAGAGTGATTTTGAAAATTTTAAAGATATAAAAAATGTAGAGTATTTTAAATGTGATACCAATGATACTTGGATACGCGATTTTGGAGCTATAGATATAGTGGAAAATGGTCGTTTAAAGGCTCTTGATTTTACTTTTAACGCTTGGGGAAATAAATTTCAAAGCGAGCTTGATAATGCTGTAAATTCTAAGCTTTTTAAAGAAAAATTTAAAGAGGAGCTTAAAAAGGTTGATTTTATTTTAGAAGGAGGAAGTATTGACTTTAATGGAGAGGGTGTGATGCTTACAAGCTCTCATTGTCTTTTAAATGAAAATAGAAATTCTCATCTAAACAAAACTCAAATTGATACAAAATTAAAAGAAATTTTTGGCTTAAAACAAATTATTTGGCTAGAAAATGGTTTTATAAAAGGTGATGATACAGATCATCATATCGATACCTTAGCAAGATTTATAGATAAAAATACCATAGCGCATTGTATTTGTGAAGATGAAGAGGATGAGCATTATTTGCCTTTGCAAAAAATGAAAGAAGAGCTTAAAAAAACAGGCTTTGATTTAATAGAACTTCCTATACCTAAGCCTTTATACTATGAAGGAAGAAGATTGGGGGCGACTTATGCGAATTTTGTTTTTATAAATAATGCTTTAATTGTGCCTTTTTACAAGGATAAAAATGATGAAATCATAGCTAAAAGACTTTCTAAAGCTTTACCTAATCATAAAATTATAGGAGTAGATGCAAGAGTGTTTTTACGACAAAACGGTTCTTTGCATTGTTCTTGTCAAAATCGTTTCAAAGGTTTAAGATGAGTTTGCAAAAAAAAGCAACTCTTGTAGCAAGTTTATGTGCTATTGTTTTAGCCTTGGTTAAATTTATAGTAGGCTTAACAAGTGGTTCTGTTGCGGTGCTTTCAAGTGCGATTGATTCTTTAATGGATTTTGCTATTTCTGCTTTTAATTTTTTAGCTCTTAAAAAAAGCTCACAAAAGGCGAATGAAAATTATAATTTTGGTTTTTCTAAAATTGAAGCTTTAATGGGTTTGTTAGAAGGTGTTTTTATAGTTGGCGTGGGGATTTTTATTTTTTATGAGAGTATTTTAAAGATTTATTATAAAGAAGAAATTAAAGATTTAAATTCAAGCATCTATGTGATGATTTTTGCTTTAATTATGACTTTTTTTCTTGTACTTTTTTTAAATTATGCAGCTAAAAAAACCAAAAGTTTGATTATAGAAAGTGATGCTTTGCATTACAAAACAGATTGCTTAACCAATGCTTGTACTTTAGGGGCTTTGGTTTTGATTTATTTTACAAATTTACATATTATTGATGCTATTTTTGGGATAGTGATCAGTCTTTATACGGCGTTTTCTGCTTTTAAAATCATTAAAAAAGCTTTGGCTTTTTTAATGGATGAGGCTTTACCTAAGGAACAAGTGGATAAAATTTGTACTTTGATTTCTAATAATCCTGAAATAATTTCCTATCATGAATTAAAGACGCGTAAAACTCCAAGTTGTAATTATTTAAGCGTGCATTTGGTTTTTTGCCCTATAATTTCGCTTTTAAATGCGCATAAAATTTCAGATGAAATAGA
Organism: Campylobacter sp. CH278; assembly: GCF_004378845.1. NCBI lineage: Bacteria > Pseudomonadati > Campylobacterota > Epsilonproteobacteria > Campylobacterales > Campylobacteraceae > Campylobacter > Campylobacter sp. CH278. The sequence continues at coordinate 16,166 of NZ_RYXZ01000003.1, forward strand.
AGAAGGTGTGCGTAAGATGTTTGAAAATGAAAAATGGGATATACAAATTCATTTAGATCCTTATGATGATGCAGAACAAGAAAGGCAAAGACAATGAAAATCGCTTTAATACAACAAAAATTTCACTCAAACAAAGAACAAACTATAAAAAAAACTTGCGAATTTATAGAAGAAGCCTCTAAACAAGGAGCTGAGCTTATTTGTTTGGGAGAACTTCATCAAAGTGAGTATTTTTGTCAAAGTGAAAATGTGGATTTTTTTGACTATGCTAATGATTATGAAAAAGATGTGAAATTTTGGGCAAATATAGCTAGAAAAAATCAAATAGTGCTTATTACTTCATTATTTGAAAAACGAAGTGCTGGACTTTATCATAATACTGCAGTGGTTTTTGAAAAAGATGGTTCTATAGCAGGCAAATATCGCAAAATGCACATACCTGATGATCCTTGTTTTTATGAAAAATTTTATTTTACTCCTGGAGATTTGGGTTTTGAACCTATAAATACAAGTTTAGGCAAGCTTGGAGTGCTTATTTGTTGGGATCAGTGGTATCCTGAAGCAGCAAGAATTATGGCTTTAAAAGGAGCTGAGATTCTTATTTATCCCACGGCAATTGGTTGGTTTGATAAGGATAAAGATGAAGAAAAACAAAGACAGCTCAATGCTTGGCTTGGCGTACAAAAAGGACATGCTATAGCTAATGGTTTATATGTAGTAGCTATCAATAGAGTAGGTTTTGAAAAAGATGTAAGTGAGGTAGAAGAGGGCATTAGATTTTGGGGAAATTCTTTTGTTTTTGGCCCTCAAGGTGAAGAACTTTGTCTTTTAGATTCTCAAAACGAATGTGTAAAAATCATAGAAATAGATAAAAAAAGAAGTGAAAATGTGCGTCGTTGGTGGCCTTTTTTGCGAGATAGACGCATAGAATATTTTGCAGATTTAACTAAAAGATTTATTGATTAAATCAATAAATCTTATTTGTTTTGTAATTTTCAAGATAGCTTTTTATTTGCTCTTTTTCTTGTTCGTTTAAATTTATAAAACTTATTTCTTTAAGTCTTGATAAAAGCAAATTATCTTCTAAAATTTCATTTTTTCCTATTTCTAAAGAAGTGATGACGCTAGAACTTATGAGAAGTCTTTGGGTTGTATCTTTTCTTAAGCCCCATATATTATGTATGGCAATATTATTATCTGTAATTTGTCCTGCATAAAGCATAATATGTCCAGGTAAATAAAGTAAACTAAGATAAGCTTTCCCAAAGCGGTTTAAAAAATCTTTTTTTTGAGAATTACTAAGAGTGCTTATATCAAAATGATTAAAAGAATTTTTTTGTGCAGCTGAATTTCTTGGTAGATAAAGTCCAAAAGCTGAAAAGATATCACGAGTTAGTAAAGAACAATCTCTTTCAAAATTATAACCGCCCCAGCCATAAGGCAAATTTAAAACTTGTGAAAGTTGATTTTTTAAATTTTTATCATTGAATTGTAAAGGAAATTTAGATACATCTTTTTTAGAAATTTTATATTTTTTAGAACCTATTTTTCCATAAAAATAGTTTTTATCTTCTTTGTAGTAAGGATAAATAGCGCCAATTCTACTTTCAAAGAAAAATTTACCATCCTCGCTATAGATAGGAAATTTTTCTTTTAGTGGTGTGATAAAGTTGAGATTTTCATAGATTTTCGCTCTATCGTTTGAGAAAAATTCCAAATTTTTACTTTCAACAAATCCAAATCCAGCTTCACCTAAAACAAAAGCATAACGCTTATCTTTGCTAAAATGTGAAATTAAGACAGGGGTTCCAGCATTTAAAATGCCATCGCTTGCATAGTCAAAAGGAATTCCTTCATTTTCAAAAAAAGGATTTTTTAAGATAGCTCTTTGGGTTGGAAGATTTTTAATGATTGTATTTTGGATAATTAAAGCTTTTTGATTAAGTTTACCGAATTCTTGGATATTTGCGTTATTTATAGCGTTTTTAAACCATGAAAGTGGAATAATTTGTTTATTGAAAAAATAATAAGTATTTTTTGAATTTAAATATAAAGGAAAGGACCAAAAAATATTTTGTCCTTTGTAATTTTTAAACGAATCATGCCAAGGGTTAAAGAAATATTTTTTATATCGTTTTGCATCAAAATTAATATCGTAAGCAAATTGTGGCAAAATGCTTACATTTTGTTCGTATTCAAGTTTTGCATAATGTTGATTTTCATTTTTTTGTTCTAAATTTTCATGATGAAGTGAAGTTAAATTTTTTGTTGAACAAGCTGTTAAAAATAGCACTATAAAAGTAAAATATAAACAAGATTTCATAATCAACCTTTTAGAAAAAATAGTTATAATTAAAGCCAAGGAAATATAATGCTTGATAAACTAGAAAAAATTTTAGCTTATGATAATGTTTTTTTAAGTGGTGGTGCTGGAGTTGGTAAAAGCTTTTTGACAAATGAGCTTATCAAATCTTATAGAAAACAAAAAAAATTAGCCATAGCTCTTGGTTCTAGTGCTCTATCGGCGTTTAATATAGGCGGTGTTACCTTACACAGCTTTTTTTGTTTAGGGTATTGTGATGATATGATGAAATTAAGCGTATTGGATCGCAATCAAAAACAAAAAGAAAAATTAACAAAACTTAAAGAGCTTTTAAAAACGATTGAGCTTATTATTATCGATGAAATTTCCATGGTTAGCGCAAGTGTTTTTGAAATGATAGGCTTTAGACTTAAAAATTCTCAATTTAATGGAAAAATTTTAGTTGTAGGAGATTTTTTTCAACTGCCTCCCGTAATTAAAGAAAAAAAAGAAACTTTATTTAATCATTCTTATTATGCTTTTTCTTCATTTTTTTGGCAAGATTTGAATTTTAAGAATATTAAACTTTCTCAACCTAAAAGAACACAAAATATGGAATTTTATAACTATTTATCTTTGATTAGACAAGGTTTTTTAGATGAAAAAATTTTAAGCTTTTTTGAATCTTTGCGAATTGATTATAAAGAATTAGAAAATTTAGAAGATGATTATACTTTACTTTGTGGTATCAATAAAAAAGTAAACAATATTAATCAAGAAAAATTAAGCAAACTTGAGACCCCACTTGTATGCTTTAAGGCTCAGGTTAAAAAAGAAGATAAGGGAATAAAAGATGAAGAGCTTGATTCTTGGATTAGAAGCTTAAATATATTGGAAGAATTAAATATTAAAATAGGCGCTCGTATTATTTTTTGTGTAAATAATTGGGATAAGAATTATTATAATGGAGAGCAAGGCATTATAGAAGATATTCTTTATGAAGAGGAGAAAATTTATATTAGCATTATTAAAAATAATGGGATGAAAATTTTACTTGAACCTTATACTTTTTTTATGGAAGAACTTGAGCAATCAGGTAAAGATTTTGTTGTTAATATTCTCGCAAGTGTTACACAGTTTCCTATTAAATTAGCTTATGCTATTACTATACATAAATCACAAGGTATGAGCATTGAAAAATTAGTGTGTGATATTGATCATATTTTTGAAAATGGACAGCTTTATGTCGCTCTTTCTCGCGCTACAAACCCAAATACTTTAAAAATTTATTCTACAAAAAAGATAAATTTTGGATTTTATTTTGCTAATATTTTAAAAATAGATTCTAATGTGATCGAATTTTATAAAAAACATAATTTTTTAGATCTTGAAATATAAGAACAAATCATTTAAAGGCATTAAATGAAAAAAATATTTTTAAGTGTTTTTTTGGTTTTGAGTTTAAATGCTCAAAATCTTGAAATAGATAAAATAAGAACAGATTTGTATTCTAAAAGTGGGGCAAATGTTCTTAAAAAAGTTGAAATTTCTTTGGAATTTGATGGGAATAATTTAAAAGAAAATGAAAATAAGTTAATTGATGCTGTAAATACAGTAATTTCAGGGTTTTTTTATGAAGATATTTTTACAGAAATTGGAAAAAATAATTTTAAAAAAACTTTAGAAAAATTTTTAGATAAGAAGTATAAGATTAAATTAGATGATATATATATCATATCTTTAAGCGGAGTGGAAAAATTTGATTTAGAGGAGTTTAAACGCTTTTTAGAAAGCACTGAGGCTAAAGAGAAAGGTATGGGTAGCGAGGTAAAAAAAGCACTTGAAAACTTAGAAGTTCCTAAAACTCAAGTTCCCAGTGTTGAAAAGATCCCAGCTCCTAGTGTTCCAAATTTAGAAGCCAAACAAGTTGAACAGCTTTTCAAAGATTCAGATGAAGAAAATAAAAATGACAATGGAGAAATCAATATAGATAATTTAAATACACCTAAAATGACTCCAGATATAGAAGAAAAAATTAAAAGAGATTTAATCGCCAATCCTCCGCAAATATTCAAAGAAAATAATGCAAGCAAGCCTTATCATTTGCCACAAACAGGCTATGATATAAAGCTTGATGAAAATTCAACGCAAAATTAGCGAACTATATCATAATTTTGCGGAATTTTTGCCTTAAAAACATCGGAATTAATTTTTGGATTTTTAATTTGATTGTTTAGATTGATTATAACATCATTTTCAAATTCATCTTTATAGGATATGTTTTGAATTTGCTCTTGATTGAGTTTAATTGTATAATTTATATTATCATATTTTGCTACAAGTTTATCTTTGTCTATAAGACTTGCTTTTTTGAAAATTTCATTAAGATTTGGAATGTTATCAAGATGAGAGAAAATGACTTGTTCTAGATCGTGCTCTACTATGGTTACTTGATTTTTGTTGATATAAATCTCTTTTTTACTAGGAGTATCATAACTCCAATATGCTTGATCTTTACTCAGTATAAAATGCCCAGAATAAGAAAGTGTAGAGTTTTTGGATTTCACTATTTGGGTAAAATTGCTTGAAAAGGTATTAAAATTAAGATCAAGGGCAAAAAGTTGTCCTATAAAAATAAAAAATATCAAGAATGTTTTTTTCATTTATTTCCCTTAAAAAAATTATATTTTTTATATCATTCTAGCTAATTTTAATTAAATAATTGTTATAATAATAGTTTGAAAAATTTATAAAGGTTTAAAAATGTTTTTAAATACCTTAAAAGCCGTTTTTGGAACAAAAAATGATCGTGAAGTTAAAAAATACTTTAAGCGTGTAGCACAAATCAATGCTTTAGAAGGCAAATATCAAAATTTAAGCGATGATGAATTAAAAGCCGAATTTGCAAAATTTAAAGAGCAAATTTTAAGCGGAGAAAAAAACGAAAATGATATCTTAAATGATGTTTTTGCTATAGTCAGAGAGACAGGTAAGAGAACTTTAAATATGCGTCATTTTGATGTGCAGTTAATCGGTGGTATGGTTTTGCACGATGGAAAAATTGCAGAAATGAAAACAGGGGAGGGTAAAACCCTTGTAGCGACCTTGCCTGTTGTTTTAAATGCCATGAGTGGAAAAGGCGTACATGTCATTACAGTAAATGATTATCTAGCCAAAAGAGACGCTGAGCAAATGAGTGCGATTTATAACTTTTTAGGTTTTAGTGTAGGCGTGATTCTTTCTTCTCAAAACAGTGACATAGAGCACAAGCAAGCTTATGATTGCGATATTACTTATGGAACCAATAATGAGTTTGGTTTTGATTATTTGCGTGATAATATGAAATTTTCAAAAGTTGAAAAAGTTCAAAGAGAGCATAATTTTGTTATTGTAGATGAAGTAGATAGTATTTTAATTGATGAGGCAAGAACTCCGCTTATCATCAGCGGTCCTACAAATCGCACTTTAGATGGTTATATTAAAGCCAATGAAGTAGCCAAGCAAATGCAAAAAGGCGAAGCAGTTTTACCCCCTGCAAAACCTGAGGGTGATTTTGTAGTAGATGAGAAAAATCGTAATATTTTAATCACGGAAGCAGGTATTGCTAAGGCTGAAAAACTTTTTGGTGTAGAAAATTTATACAGTCTTGATAATGCTATCTTAGCACATCAGCTTGATCAAGCTTTAAAGGCGCATAATCTTTTTGAAAAAGATGTGCATTATGTTTTAAGAAATAATGAAGTTATCATCGTTGATGAATTTACAGGGCGTTTAAGTGAAGGGCGTCGTTTTAGCGAAGGGTTGCATCAAGCTTTAGAAGCCAAAGAAAATGTAAAAATTCAAGAAGAAAGCCAAACTTTAGCAGATATTACTTTTCAAAATTATTTTAGAATGTATAACAAACTCGCAGGTATGACAGGAACTGCACAAACAGAAGCGACTGAATTTTCTCAAATTTATAGTTTAGATGTTATTTCTATACCGACAAATATTCCTATTAAAAGACAAGATAAAGATGATCTTATCTATAAAACTCAAAATGAAAAATTTAAAGCTGTAATTGAAGAGATCAAAAAAGCCAACGCCAAAGGTCAGCCTGTTCTTGTGGGAACTGCAAGTATAGAACGCAGTGAAGTTTTTCACAATATGCTTGTAAAAGAAAAAATCCCTCATCATGTTTTAAATGCTAAAAACCACGAGCAAGAAGCTTTGATTATCCAAGATGCAGGTAAAAAAGGTGCTGTAACTATCGCTACAAATATGGCAGGTCGTGGTGTGGATATAAAAATCGATGATGAGATTAGGGCTTTGGGTGGGCTTTATATCATCGGTACAGAAAGACATGAAAGCCGCCGTATTGATAATCAACTTCGTGGTCGTGCAGGAAGGCAGGGCGATCCTGGAATAAGTCGTTTTTATCTAAGTTTAGAAGATAATCTTTTAAGAATTTTTGGCGGGGATCGTATTAAAAGTATTATGGATCGCTTGGGCATAGAAGAGGGCGAAAGCATAGAGTCAAGAATTGTTACAAGAGCGGTTGAAAATGCGCAAAAAAAAGTAGAAAGCTTACATTTTGAAAGCAGAAAGCATTTGTTAGAATACGATGATGTAGCAAATGAACAAAGAAAAACTATTTATCGTTATCGCAATGAGCTTTTAGATGAAAACTATGATATTAGAGCTAAAATTTCTCAAAATATCGCTGAATATAGTGCAAATGTAATGAATGATTATATACTTGATGAAAGCGGTTCTAATGTAAATTTTGAAAATTTGAAAGCAAAAATTTTATATGAATGTTCAACTCAGATTAGTGAAAAAGATTTTGAGAATTTAAGCGTCATTGAAATGCAAGATAAGCTAAGTCAAATTCTTGAAAATTCTTATAACGAAAAGATGTCAAGACTTGAGATTAAAGAATTGCGTAATATAGAGCGTATTTTATATTTGCAAGTTTTGGATAATGCTTGGAGAGAGCATTTGTATCAAATGGATATTTTAAAAACAGGAATAGGGCTTCGTGGATACAATCAAAAAGATCCTCTTGTGGAATATAAGAAAGAAAGTTATAATCTTTTCTTGGAGTTGGTTAATCGTATTAAATTTGATAGTATTAAACTACTTTTTAGCGTGCAATTTAATCAAGAAGAGGTACAAAATTTAGAAAATAAAGCCAATGAAGAAAATGAAAAGCTACTTCAAAGCTCAGTAGAAATGGGTGCAAGCGAAGATAATCTTGGCGAAGCTGAGTTTAAAAAAGTTCCACGCAATGCTCCTTGTCCTTGCGGAAGTGGAAAAAAATTTAAAGAATGCCATGGAAAAAGTGGTCCTAAGCAAGGAATTTTAGCTTGAATAAAAGCGTTTTAAAATATTTACTTTTTAAATATTTAAGATTTGATAAAGAACAACCCTTTATCAATCTTTCTATGCTTTTGGCCTTTTTAGGAGTTTGTGTAGGACTTTGCGTTTTGCTTGTAGCTATGGCAATTATGAATGGTTTTGATAAAGAATTTGAAAAACGCTTTTTTGTGATGAATTATCCTATTACTATTTTGCCTAAATTTTACGCTCCTGTAAATGATGAATTTATAGATGAGTTAAGAAAAACATTTCCAAATTTGTTATTTAGCCCTTATATAAGCACTCAAGTTGTTGTAAAGGGAGATAATCGTTTTGAAGGTGGTGTGCTTTTTGGCGTTAATTTTAATGATGAAAAAAAAATAAACGAAGTGGTTGCTAAAGCTTTAAAGGATGAGAATTTAAGTGGTTTTGATATACTTGTAGGATCAGCACTTACCGATGAATTTGGTTTGCATAAAAATGACAAACTTTCACTTATTTTTTCAAATCTTAATCCTAGTGGATTTTCTTTAGTACCGCAAACTAAACGTTTTGATGTTAAAGCGCGTTTTACTTCAGGGCTTGCATTTTATGATAAAGCTTATATGTACACAGATGTTGATGCATTGAAAAAAGTACTTGGAATGCCCAAAAATCCAAATTATGATGGAGCTCATGTATATAGTGATAATGCTTTTAAAGATGTTGAAAAAATTAAATCTTATTTAAAAGATGATTATGCTGTGGTAGGTTGGTGGGAACAAAATAAAAATTTCTTTTCAGCCTTAGAACTTGAAAAAAGAGCGCTTTTTATAGTGTTGATGCTTATTATTTTGGTTGCAAGTTTAAATATAGTAAGTTCTTTATTGATGATAGTAATGAATCGTCGCAGTGAAATAGCACTTTTACTTGCTCTAGGTACAAGCAAAAATGAGGTAAAAAAGAGTTTTTTTGCCTTAGGTATGCTTATTGGTGGCGGTGGTATGATAGTGGGTGTGGTGCTTGCATTTTTTGCTTTATGGCTTTTGGGAAATTTTGATATTGTAACTTTACCTGCTGATGTTTATGGAACCAGTAAATTACCACTTGATTTGTCTTTAATGGATTTTTCTTTAACCATTGTGGGTGCTTTAATAATCATAGCTTTATCATCTTTTTATCCTGCAAAAAAAGCAACTCAAATTAATATTTTAGATACTTTAAGAAATGAATAAATTGTAATTTTGGAGATTTTTATTGTCTTTGTTTATTCAAAAAAATAAGAATTTTAAACCTTTAAAACCTCTATCAAAGTCAAAAATAATCACCAATTTAATTCTTTTGATTTTATTTTTAATATTGTTTTGTTATTGTAGTTTTAGTATAAGTGCTTATCATTTTGATTTTAGCGTAATTGCGACCTATAAAGAAAAATTTCTTCAAGGTTTTTTAAATACTTTAATAATCAGTTTTTTTTCTTTACTATTGAGTATAATTTTGGGTGGAGTTTTTTGTGCTTTTTCTTTAAGTTCAATTGTTTTTTTAAGATTTTTATCTACATTTTACATAGAGCTTATCAGAGGAACCCCTTTACTAGTGCAGGTATTATTGATATATTATATCATTGCAAATAATTTAGGACTTGATAATCGATATGTGGCTGGAGTTATTATTTTATCATGTTTTTCTGCTGCTTACTTAGCTGAAATATTTAGAGCTGGAATTTTAAGTATTTCTATATCTCAGCTTGAGAGCGCTAGGGCTTTAGGGTTAAAAGAGATACAGGTTTTTGCGTATGTAATTTTTCCCCAAGCTTTAAAAAATATTTTAGCACCGCTGAGTGGACAATTTGCAAATTTAATTAAAGATAGTTCCTTATTAAGTGTTATTGCTGTAAATGAATTAACCCAAAGTGCGCAAGAGATAAATTCTTATACTTTTGCTACTCTTGAAGCTTATGTAATTTTGGCTATTACATATCTTGTTTTGACTTTACCTATAAGTATATTTTCTCGTTGTTTGGAGAGAAAATGCCAAAAATGATTTAAAAAAGCTTGACAAATAGAGTTAATTTTGGCATAATCACATTTTTATTTCAGAAAATGTCTCGTTAGCTCAGCCGGTAGAGCATCTCCCTTTTAAGGAGGGGGCCGTTGGTTCGAATCCAACACGGGACACCATTATAAAGGTCGCTTAGCTCAGTTGGTAGAGCGCCACCCTTACAAGGTGGATGTCATAAGTTCGAGTCTTATAGTGACCACCATTTTATAAAATCATAAATAGGTTTTATAATCTCTACTTCTTTACTTTGGATGCAGCGGTAGTTCAGCTGGTTAGAATGCCGCCCTGTCACGGCGGAGGTCGCGGGTTCGAGCCCCGTCCGCTGCGCCATCTTGTCTCGTTAGCTCAGCCGGTAGAGCATCTCCCTTTTAAGGAGGGGGCCGTTGGTTCGAATCCAACACGGGACACCATTTTTATTGTTAGGGTTATGACCCTTTCGTCTAGTGGCCCAGGACAACACTCTCTCTGTGTGGAAACAGAGGTTCAAATCCTCTAGGGGTCGCCAATCATAGGTCGCTTAGCTCAGTTGGTAGAGCGCCACCCTTACAAGGTGGATGTCATAAGTTCGAGTCTTATAGTGACCACCATTTTATAAAATCATAAATAGGTTTTATAATCTCTACTTCTTTACTTTGGATGCAGCGGTAGTTCAGCTGGTTAGAATGCCGCCCTGTCACGGCGGAGGTCGCGGGTTCGAGCCCCGTCCGCTGCGCCATCTTGCTTGGTAACAATTTTATAAGTATAATTTGCAAAATAATAAAAAATAGAGCTAAGGAAAAAAATGCTTATTATTGGACATAAATTATTAAAAAATTTAGATTTTTCTTTTATTGAAAGTGTTGAAGAAGTTAAAGATAATAAAGTTTATTGTATTGTTTATGATGAAAAATTGATTTCTTATTTAAGTCAAAATGATTTTGAATTTGCTATTTTAGTTCAAAATAAAGACGAGATATTTTTAGCCAATGCTTTAGGAGCTAAGTTTTTGCTTTGTAATGATAAAAAACTTGCAAAATTTGCTAGCAAGGTTGCAGAATTTTATGTTTTTGATAGTAGGGTTTTAATGATTGTTGATAAATTAGAGAATTTTAAAAAATTTTATAAATTAAAAATCGATGGAATTATTTTAAAAGATAATATAGATAATTTTCCTAAAAACTGATAAATTCTTTTATAAAATAAGTGCTAATTGACGAGGTTTAAATAATGCAAAAAAAATCTTTTTTGAAAATTTACGGATTAATTCCTTTTTTAATTATAGCATTCATCAATGCTTTTGTAGATTTAGGGCATAAAATTATTATTCAAAATACTATTTATAAAGCTTATGAAGGAAGTGAGCAGTTATTTTTAAATGCTATAGTTAATGCTTTGATTTTACTTCCTTTTATTCTTATGCTTTCTCCTTCTGGTTTTTTAGCGGATAAATATCCAAAAAATATTGTAATGAAAATTTCAGCAATTTTTAATGTTATACTCACTTTAATAATTTGCATTTGTTACTATAGCGGTGCTTTTTGGATGGCTTTTATTTTTACTTTTATAATGGGAGTACAAGCAGCGATTTATTCGCCGAGTAAATATGGTTTTATTAAAGAACTCGTAGGAAAAGACTTTCTTGCTATGGGTAATGGTGTAATTAATGCAGTAAGCATTGTGGCAATCTTAGCAGGAATGGCTTTGTTTTCTTTAAGTTTTGAAAGTCTTTATAGTTCTACATATAATCAAACAGATGAAATTTTAAAAGAAGTAGCGCCTTTAGGAATTGTGCTAATTTTATTTTCTTGTATCGAAGTATTTTTTGCGTGGCGTTTACCTAGGCTTAAACAAACAAATAAAAATTTAGTTTTTAATAAAAAAGACTATATTCGTGGAAAACTTTTAATAAATAATCTTAAGCTTGTTTTTAAAAATAAAACTATTTGGCTTTGCATAATTGGAATTTCATTTTTTTGGGCTATATCTCAACTTTATCTTGTCAGCTTTCCTGTCTTTGCCAAAAATGAACTTTTCATAGAAAATACTTTTTATGTGCAATTTTCACTCGCTTTTTCTGGTATGGGAGTGATTTTAGGCTCTTTAGTAGCTGGTAAATTTTCAAAAAATTATATAGAACTTGGACTTATTCCACTTGGTGCATTGGGTATGTTTTTAATGGCTTTTTTAATGCCTTATTTTATAAGTTTATTAAGTTATAGTTTTTTATTTTTCTTTTTTGGATTTTGCGGAGCTCTTTTTATCATTCCTTTAAATACTTTAATCCAATTTCATGCCAAAGAAAATGAATTAGGACAAATTCTTGCAGGAAATAATTTTTTTCAAAATATTGCTATGTTGGGATTTTTGCACTTGGCAACTTTATTTGCAAAATTTGAAATCAATGTGATTTATTTGTTTTATTTTATTGCTTTGGTAACTTTTATAGGAAGTTTTTACATACTTTTAAAACTTCCCTTTTCTTTAGTACGCATACTTTTAAGCATAGCTTTTTTGCAACGATACCGCTTACTTGTAGAAGGTTTTGAAAATATACCAGAAAAAGGCGGAGCTTTGCTTTTGGGTAATCATATTTCTTTTATTGATTGGGCTGTTGTACAAATGGCAATTCCAAGAAAAATTTATTTTGTTATGGAAAGAAGCATTTATTCTAAATGGTATATTAAAATTTTTCTTGATAAATTTGGTATTATTCCTGTATCAAGTACAGGGAGTAAGACGAGTTTAGAACTGATAGCAAAGCATATTAAAGAAGGTGATTTAGTTTGCTTATTTCCTGAAGGTACACTTTCGCGACATGGACAATTAAATGAATTTAAAGCAGGATTTGAATTAGCTTGTGAATGTTTAAGTGAAGATGATGGAAAAATTATTCCTTTTTATATAAGAGGGCTTTGGGGTAGCGCTTTTTCAAGGAGTGATGAAGAATTTTCGGCAAGAAACCGCACTTTAAATAAAAGAAAAATTGCTATAGCTTTTGGTAAAGCTATGCCTTTGCATTCTAAAAAAGATGAAGTTAAAGCTAAAGTTTTTGAACTTTCTTTTATGGCTTGGAAATCACAATGCGAAGCTATGCATACTATAGCAAGAGCTTGGATAGATACAGCTAAAAAAAATCTAAATCAAATAGCTATTATCGATACATTAGCTGGAGATATTTCTTATAGAAAAATGTTGACTCTTAGCTTATTTCTTAGTTTTTTTATTAAAAGAAAATCCAAAGAATTAAACATTAACCCTCAGCGTGGAAGTTACGCCCCTAAAGAGGAAGCTATAGGAATTTTACTACCTGCTTCTTTTGCAAGTTCTTTAACCAATCTATCTGTTTTAATCGCAGAAAAAATTGCAGTAAATCTTAATTTTACTGCTGGAGAAAAAGCTTTAAAAGCAGCTATAAAAAATGCGCAAATTTCACAAATTTATACTTCTAAAACTTTTTTAGAAAAATTATCAAATAAAGGTATAAACCTAAATTTCGATACAAATATACATTTAATTTATTTTGAAGATATTGTAGAAGATTTTAAAATGCAAAAAACTAAAATTTTTAGCATGATGTTAGCAGTTAGTATTATGCCTAGTTTTATACTTAAAAGTATCTTTACCCCTTCAAAAAACAATCTTGCCATCGCAGCTATTTTATTTAGCAGTGGAAGCGAAGGTTCTCCAAAAGGTGTTATGCTAAATAACCGTAATATTTTAAGCAATATAGCACAAATTTCTGATGTGCTTTGTACAAGAAATAATGATGTCATTCTCTCATCTTTGCCACCTTTTCATGCTTTTGGACTTACAGTAACTACGTTTTTGCCTTTGCTTGAAGGTATTAAAAGTATCACTTTTGCAGATCCAACTGATGCCTTAGGGGTTGCCAAAGCTGTTGCTAAAAATAATGTCACTATTATGTGTGGAACTTCAACCTTTTTAGGAGTTTATGCAAGAAATAAAAAGCTTGATGCTTTAATGTTTGAAAGTTTAAGAATAGTTGTATCAGGTGCTGAAAAACTAAAAAATGAAGTAAGAATTGCTTTTGAAATGAAGTTTAAAAAAAGCATTTTTGAAGGTTATGGGGCTACGGAAACCACACCTGTAGCGAGTGTAAATTTACCGAATCGTTTTGATGCAGATTATTGGCTTATACATCGTGCCAATAAAGAAGGAAGCGTAGGAATGCCTCTACCTGGAACTGCAGTGCGTATTGTTGATCCAAATAATTATGAAAATTTAAAAGCAAATGAAGATGGACTCATACTTATAGGCGGTCATCAAGTTATGGTAGGTTATCTTAATGACAAAGAAAAAACCGATGAAGTTATTAAAGAAATTGATGGTATAAGATGGTATAACACGGGAGACAAGGGACATTTGGATGAAGATGGTTTTTTATATATTGTCGATCGTTATTCTCGCTTTGCAAAAATTGGCGGAGAGATGATTTCTTTGGGTGCAATAGAAGAAGAAATTGCTAAATTTATAGACACTGAAGTGGTTAAATTTTGTGCCACATCTTTAGAAGATGAGAAAAAAGGGGAACAAATTGTTTTACTCATAGAATGTAATAATGAAATTTTTGAAGGAGTATGTGAGGCTATAAAAAATTCTAATATACCTACACTTTTTAAACCTAGATATTATTTTCAAATAGAAAAAATTCCCCTCCTAGGTTCAGGAAAAGTTGATCTTAAAAAAGTTAAAGAATTAGCTAAAAATTTAGCCATATAATTTGAGCTTATAGTAAAGCCCAAATCAAAATTGGCATAGAAACAAAAGCAAAAAGAACTCCAAAGGCTACAGCACTCACGGCTAAATTGCTATCTAGTTTAGCTTTCATTACCATAGCTCCTGCTAAGGTCATAGTAGGAGTTGCGCTTTCTATAATAGCAACGATGGTAGAATCTTTTAATTCTAAATTAAATATTTTTAAACAAAATACAAAAAATAAAGGAGCTAAAATCATTTTAGCAAAGATGACAACTATTGTAGGTTTGTAAGAGGTTTTAATTGCCATAAAACCAAGTCCTAAACCTATGGCAAAAAGTGCAACAGGGGTTGCAGAAGCACCAAATAAACGAATAGGAGAGAAAATAAATTCAGGTAAAGTAATCAATTTACACAAAAAACCAAAAAGCAAAGCTAAAAAAGGTGGAAAGCTAAGAATTTTTTTAACATTAGCAAGCAAACTGACTTTTTCTCCATTTCCCAAAGAAAGTATAAAAGGTCCAAAAAGTGATATAGGTAAAGTTGTGGCTAAAGCATCGTAAAATATAACTTCAGCGCTAAATTGTGGGTCATTAAATACACCAGCAACAATAGGCATACCCACAAATATAGTATTTCCAAAACAAGAAAGCAAAAACATACTGACTAAAGTTACTTTAGAAAAGTGAAAAACTTTTCCAATAAGAATAGCAAAAAAAGCTGCCAATATACAACTAAATAATCCAATAAAAATAAAAATAATCAATGAAAAATCAAAATTTAAATGATATGCTTTATCGAAAATCAAACAAGGTAAAGCAAAAATAATAGCAAAATCTAAAAAAGTCCTAGCTTGTTTTTGCTTTAAAACGCCAATTCTTTTGGCAAAATATCCGCCTGCAAGTAAAATAAAAATTGTAAATAATGGTATAAAAACAAACATTGAATAATCCTTTTTAAGGGATGGTTTTTGAAAACGGATAGAATTATATTCTTTATACTTAAAAAAAATCTTAATATTTTTTAAGTTTTTTAAAAAAAACTAATATTTTTTATTTTTTGTAACTTTAAGAAATTGTAAGTTGAAATTTGATTTTAAATAGTTAGTATTTTAAGTTGAATGATTATAATTTTAAATAATGGTGCGGTTAGCGAGATTTGAATAATGCTAATAAAAACACTACTATACAATATTTATAAATAGTATAAAAATAAAAAATTAGGATAAAAGTTAGGGAAATTATAAACATTATGTTTATTCCTGTTTTTTAATATTTTTTACCATTGTATTTAAAAGTGTCTATTAAAAAGTTGATTGAATATATACCGCTCCCACTAAAAGAAGCGAGAGCATAGGCGAGTGATTGATTGTTATATATTGTTTGAACTGGAGTTTAATTTTTTTCAATTTCTTCAAGATTGTACAATGGTTTTCTTATATTTGTACTAATTTTATATTCCTTAATATATCCTGATTTAACCCAATTTCCAATTGTTAGGATATTTACATTAAGCATCTTTGCTATTTCTTCTCTATTGTAATATTTTTTAACCATTTTTATTCTCCTTTAGGGTGAGTTCTTTCATTTTCTGAAAAACTAGAATGGTATTATAAAAGACATAAGCTTGATAAACTTCTTGACCCAAGAATTCCTGCTATTTATAGATATAATTTTCCGCAAGAACTTCGAGCTAAAATACTAGCTTATGCTAAAGAGCATAATATAAAAGAGTAATTTAATCAAAATAAAAAAATATTTAAAGTAAAATAAAAACAAAAGGAAAAACAATGCAAAAAATACTTCAAATCGATTTAGAAAAAAGAAAAGCTTTAGAGAATTTCAAAAATCTAGCTTTATTAGGATTAGGTGGAACAATGCTTTTAAATTTAAAAGAACAAGCTTTGGATTTTAGTCAAGAATTAACTTATATAAATACTTATGATAAGTATTTAAATTTAAAGCTTGATTCTTTTTATATCCCTTCTACACTTTTATCTTTGCTTCAATTAACTAAGAAAAGCAAAGAAGCTTTTTATATCAATGTTTTAATCAATAGCGATACACATTATAAAAATCCTTTATTACAATATGCTATTACCCAAAAACAAGAACAAGAAAATATCGTTTATGCTTTAAAAAATAATGAAAATCTTAATGCTTCTTTTGCAAATCTTAATGCTTTAAAATTAGCCTTAGAAGAAAAGAATTTTTATCTTAATTTTATAGATTTAAACAGCAAAGAAAGTCTTTTAAGTTTTTATAATCAAATAATAAGCAATAATCATTTTAGAAATTATTTTTATATAAAAAATAATCAATTTTTTATTAAAAAAGATATAAAAAATAAAATTTTATTTCATAGTATTCACTCTTCTTCTATTATAAGTAATTATCTTAGATTGTTAAATGATTTTAATACTTTAAGCAAGATAGAACTCATAAATATATTAGAAAGTTTAAGTTTATACAATCTTTCAACTTTAATGCAAACTATGCAAAATATACAATCAAAAAATGAATATAACTCAAAAGACTTTGATAAAGATAGTATCTTTTTATCTAATATGATTATGAATGTGAGATTGAAGTAAAAAGATAGTAGATTTGGTAAATTTAAATCTTGTTAAGTTTATTATTTAGTTCAAATAAAAAATATAAAAAAATATAGAAATTCAATAGAAGAAGAGAAGCTTAGTTAAAAGTTTGTTTGGTAAGCCAAAGGAAAATTATAGCTCCCCTTTAAAAAAGGGGAAATCAAGTGTTAATAACACTTGACTATAATTATACAAAGTAGTATAATTATTACTATAATTTTATTGGACAATTTAATTACCGCCTTTCTAGGTTATGATTAATGCCAAAGGTAGCCGCCTTTGGCATCTACCTTTTATAATTATACCAAACAAACTCTTTAACTTCTTTAATATAGCCCATGAAAAGATTTTACTTGTTATTCTTTAGCACTTTGTTTTTTGCACCTTCATTTTTATTTGGTGCAACTGAAATCTAATTTATACTTGGGGTTATGGCGATGTGATGAATGAAATCATGCAAGCTGTTAAAGGAATAACCACTGAAACAGGTTATATCGTTAATGCAGTCTTAGCTATTTCATTGTTACTTTTTAGTATTAAAAAAGCAATGGATGGACAAACAAGTCCTGTGTTTGAACTTGGAAAAATGTTTGTACTTTTTGCTGTAGTGTGGGTCATGTTTTTAAAAGCACTAAATGACAATAATCACCGCTTCATGATTCACGATGAAGTCACTAGCAAAGATTATGTCATTTCTCAAATTCCTATAGGCATAGGAAAAAGCTTTGCATTGATGACGCAATTTGAGAAGGTTATCCTAGAAGCTATGGAAAAACATTTTTCAACTCCACAATCTACAAATTTTTCTAACGCAGGTTTAGGTTTTTCACTTCAAGTGATGAGTACTTTACCAAGTGTAAAGCTTTCGGCTATTGATGCAACTTTACAAAAAAAATATTGATTTTTATTTTAGAAACTGCGTTTCAGTAGGTATCTTGCTTAATCAACAAGGTAGAAATCTTTTTCAAAACTCTGATAATTTAATGCAAGATCTTTTCACAAACATAGGCAATGGCTCTCAGCTTACTCCTTTGTTTACAAATAACAATAATGTTGAAGAACAAAGTGTTGCGCCTTGTTCTGATGCAGGTCCTCAAATCGTTGAAATGATTCAAAAAGATACAGATGAAGCTATGAAGATTCATGCTGCTTTGCTTGGTATGGTAGATGATATGACAAATTATGAGAAAAAGTTCTTAGGCGCTGCACAAATCTATAATGAACAAGCTGTAAGTGCTAGATCTTATTTGCAACAATCCATGGTAATGCTTGCTTCTCAAGATGCAATCATTAATACCGCTAAATCAGTAGGATTAAATCCTGCTTCTGTGGCTGCAAATACTGCTTATGCGGATCAGCAATTTTATGCAAGTATGCAAGCACAAGGACACTTGGCGCAAACTTATTTGCCTTTAGCTAAAGCTTATTTAACAGCCATTATCATAGGTTTGTCTTGGCTTGTTGCTTTGCTTTCTATTGTGTTTGGCTCTTACGCACATATTAAGATGTTTTTTACTCTATGTATTTGGATAGTGCTTTGGACTCCTATTCTTTGTATTATTAACTATCTAAATGATTATAATCTTATGAAAGTTGCGCAAGTAATAACAGGTGGAAAAGCAGCTTTAAGCTTAGGAGATAATATGCTTATCTTTAAAGAAGTAGCAAGTAGATCAAATTTCATGAATTATCTTGTAATGAGTACTCCTGTTTTAGCTTATGCCATAGCTAAAGCAAGTGAGCAAGGATTTGTAACTTTTGCTTCTGGATTATCTCAAGCTCTAACAGGTGCTTCAAGAGCAGCAGGAAGTTTTGCAAATCAGCAAGCTCTATCTACACAAACAAGTATAGCCGCTCCTAGAGGAGATGAAGTTTGGGCTATGGGTGCAGGTTATAATACTCTTCAATCTTCGTTTGGTGTAGGTGGTAGAAGTTTTATGGGAACAAGAGATATGCAACATGGTGGTGAATTAGTTAAAGATAATATGACAGGAAGTTCCGCTGTAATCAATGCTAATGGTTCTATAGGTAATGCTTCTATTAAAGGATTAAATGCGGGTATGACTGCAAGCAATTTAGAAACTAGACAACACGCTCTAAGTGATGCGATTCAAAATTCTAACCTATCTCAAAGAGCTTTAGAAGTTGCTAGCGGAAAAGGAGATAGCTTAGCCTTATCAGAAAACGATAGAAGTGCTATTACCAATGCAACGCAACATGCTTTAGCTAATGCTTATTCTAAAGCAACAGGTGTGGATGTAAAACAAGCTTATCAAGATATGATGAGTGGAAAAATTGGCGGTGGTATTGGCTTTAGCAAAGAAATAAAAGGAGTTAAAATAAATGTTGATGCAGGAGGTAGTGCATCTACAAATTCAATAGAATCTGAAGCTTGGTATCAAAATCTAAGCAAAGATCAAAAAGAAACATTCCAAAAATCATTCAATGAAAGTATTTCTAATGAAATTGGTAAAAATAGAGATGCAAATTCTTCATTTAATAACCTTCTTAAAACAGGAAATGTTACAAATTCTGCTAGCATCAAAAGTTCTATGGATAGCTATAATGAAGCTAAAACACTTAATAATTCAGTGGGTTATGATGGTGGAGCTTCTATCGTTCAAGGTTATATCAATGAAAATTATGGTGGCGTAGTTAATAAAGAAAATGTGGCTTCTGCTGTGAATGCTGTTGAAAATATGGCTGCAAGGGGAGATATGCAAGGATTATCACACTATGCAGGAGTAAACTCTAATGTCAATTCAAATGGATTACACGATCAATCAAAACATAATTATTATGATCCAAAAGGCGTTATGACTGATCACAATAAAGCCATAGATGATTTAAATTCAAGATATCAAGGTTTCTTAAAAACAAGAAATGCTCCTACTAAAATTGAATCAGAAGGAATAGCATTTGAGGTGCAAGAAGCAGCAGGTGCAACTGAGAAAAAAGCAGGAACTGCTATTAAAGAAAGAAATGAAAAAATCAATGATACTTATAAATAATAATGCACTGAGTCTAGTTTTAACTAGGCTTAGTATTTATACATATCCTAAAATATCTTTTTTTATAAAACTATAATCATCTTTATCTAATTCATCTAATGGGCGATTAACAACTCTAACATTCTCTTTTAAAAACTTCTTGATTTTCAATAATGTATTTTTAGGATACAATTTGCTTAACCTATCTCTGATTAGATATAAAAGACAACAAGTTATTAAAACACTAACGATAGATGCAAATACTGCTAAATAAATAATTAAGTGCGCTTTATCCATCTTTATTCCTTTCAATATTTTTTAAATAACTTACTATGACTACCTAGTTTTAAAATATTTAGCTCTAACTCATTATTATGTTTTTGATAAATTAATAACAAGTTAGACTTTATATGACATTCTCTAAAATCTTTTAATACACCTTTTAATTGATGATCTTTATATTTAGGTTCTAAATTCTCATCATTAGAAAGTTTTACAATAACTTCATCAGTTATTTTACGCTCTTCATCGCTTATTTTTTTGTAAGCTTTTATAAAATCTTTATGGTAATAAATTTTATATTTTGCCATTTTGATAAGCTTTCACAAAGTCTTGATGCGAATTAAAGCTTAATGCAGTATTGACTTTTTTTTCTTTATCAAGTTCTTTGCTTGCATTTAATATCTTACTTTCAAAACTACTCAACTTAGGCTTAGAAATTTTACATTTGGCATTTATGCTTTTTGCTAAACCCTTGAATGCAGGTAAAAAATCTTCATTAACATTTTCAATAATAAGAGTCATAAGCAACTCCTTTCTCAATTTATATAACATAATTATACCATTTTTAATAATTTTTGCAAGTATTTTTGCTATAAAATACCTATTTTTTAGGGGTTTGAAACGGATTTTTTTATTTAACTATGTCAATTTTTAAGTGCTTATTTTATAAGACTTTATAGCACTATTTGCAAGATCGGCTAAGAATTTGCTTCTATTATCGCTTATTGTATCTATTGCCTCTACTAAGCTTTTAGGCAAGGTAATATTAATTCTAATTTTTGCTTCATTATCAATAGGTTCTTTAATATAATCACCTTTTTCAAGCATAACTTCTAATGCTCCTTTAAATGCTTCTTTGAGATCTTTTAAGGCTTCTATTTCATTTTCACCATCTCCCATAATATAAGGGAAATCTTTATATCTTGCAAAATATCCTCCACCATCTTTTTCATCAAGTTTTTTTATAATAATTTCATAAGGTAGATTAAGATAGTAATCTAAGTCTTTCATCATTCATTCTCCTGTTATAGCTTTTAAAACCATTTTGACATATATAGCCTTTATAGGGCGTTTAAATGGAATAGTAATAAGATCACATTCTTCTTTTCTGAATTGATAATGTGAACCGCCTTTATTAAAACATTCATAACCTTCGCTTTCTAATAAAATCTTAAGCGTTTCAAAGCGCACATTGTTAGGATTATTTTTTAAATCTTTAATAATTTTATCTTTTTTACTCACTATAATATCCTTATGAGTATGTATTATACACACTTTTTATTAAGCATCACTTATAAACCGAACGCAATTCTTTTAATAAAGTTTAGATATAATCTCACAAAACGCTTACTATGTCGTTTCATAGTTAAGCCTTTAGGGTTATTTCCGCCAAGAGTTAAAACTCAAGGCGGATTTTTATGAAGGAAAGATTTAAAATGAGAAATTTAACTTTAGAAGAAAATATATTTTTAGCAAAAAGAAACCTTGTAGATATTATTTGGAAATCCGCGAATTTAGAAGGTGTAAATGTTACTTTTCCTGAAACTCAAATGATTATAGATGGCTTTAGTGTTCCTGATAAAACAATACAAGATTTAACAATAATTTTAAATCTCAAAAGAGCTTGGAATTATTTGTTTGATACCATTAATGAAAAAGTTAGTTTGAGTTTGATACAGGACTTTAATAGGATTGTAGGCAGAGATTTGGTTCATAAATCAGGATTTTTAAGAACAGCTGATGTTAAAATAAGTGGAACAAATTTTAAACCAAAATTACCTATTGATTATGAGGTTAGTGAAAATATAGAAACAATTTTAAAAAATGAAAATAAAAAAGAAGTAGCATTGGATTTGATGTTATATCTTATGAGAAGTCAATTATTTTTTGATGGAAATAAAAGAACTTCAATGCTAATTGCTAATAAAATTTTAATTGAAAATGGATTCGGTATTTTGGCAATTGCTAAGAATGATATGAATGAGTTTTTTACCCATCTTGTTAAATTCTATGAAACAAACAATAATTATGAAATAAAACAATTTTGTAAAGAAAATTGTATTGAAACAATGGTTTTTCATAATGATGAAGAAAAAACAAATTATAGGAAAGAATTGAGATAACACTCAAATTTTCATATAAAACATTAAAACTTATTCATTTAAAAATACTATAATTAAAGCGTATTAAGCATGGCTACTCTTTCGGTTATAAGAAGGAGACATGATGAGTAGTCATTGATTTTTTAGTTCTTGTCTTAGAATTAATTAACGAGATAATCAAGCTTGTTGATTATCTTACTTAAAAAAACCGTTGAAAATTCTATAAAAACCACACTTAGTCTAAGCTTAATACAATTGTAACAAAAAACACTTAACCGAAAGAGGCGTGGCTTTCGGCTATTTGTTCTTGCAAAGTCTTTATCGTTAATATGTTCTATTATAAAACTTCTATAAAAATTTCTTTATTTTTTAGTTCCTCATAAACTAAATTGACAATTTTTTTATTGTATGATATAATTTAAAATCATTATAAGGGCGGATCGAGATCGCCCATCTTAAATACTATTTTAAGTAGCTATTCAAATCTTTTTCAAAACTCTCTATTAAATCACTTAAAAAAGTATTGATTTTATTTGGCATAACGCCTATAAAGGTATTATGTGATTTTGTGGTGATTCTAGGAGCTAAAGCCTTTTGATTTGTTATTTTTGTTTTATATAAATTTTCCCAGTGAAAACTTCTATTTCTGATTGTGAGTAAAAGGTTAAGAACAGTATTTGCTTTTTCTATATTGCTAAAACTATTTTTATATTTTTTATTATTTACATAGTGAAAGTAATATTCTTTGTTGTGTGCATAATATTTTTTATTATTTACATAGTGAAAGTAATATTCTTTGTTGTGTGCATAATATTTTTTAAAATTTATATTAGAAGAATTAATTATTTTTGCCTCTAAGTGTTCTAGCTTAATTATAAATATTACATCTCCTAAAGAAATTCTTGAAATGAGTTGATTGTTATCTAATATTTCTTTGTTTTGCAATTTAATTATTTTTTGTTTGATGTTTTCTTCGTTATAATTTCTTAACCATTCTAAATCTTTTTCTTTCATATGTTTATCTAGTAAATTTCTTAATACTAGTTCAAGTATTGCTATTTTTGTTGTTATGCTTGCAATCATTTTTAAATTATCAAAATGTTCGTAAATATTATTATAAGATTCTAATCTTTCTTTAGAAAACAAATATTCAAGATCGGTCTGTTCTGTTGGCATGAATTTCTCTAATATTGGATTAATATTCTTAAATCATATCAAATTTTTACAAAAAATATTATTATTCACACTTGTAAGTACTTTTTTCAAGCTTTCTTTCCATTTCTTTTTTTGGAAATAAAATTATATGGTAAAATGACTTATCTCAAAAGCCTATTTTACCAATGTTTTCACTTTCAAATGGTGTTTTTTACCCATTCAGATTCAACTATCGAAAGAACTCTTGCGGTTTTGTAAATATTATCTTGCGGATTTAGTATAGTTCTCACAGCGTAATACTGTTCGTTTTTAACTTCCTCTTTTTCAACTACAACTATCGTATCAACTGATTCTTCTTGAAGTTTCAAAGGAATGTATAAAACTACCCTTTGCTTATAAGCTGCAGGAATAATCATCTTTTGAAGATTATAATTATCTTTGATGATTTTCAATTCACCATTAATAATGTGTCCTATGAACCTATCATTTAGTTTTTTCACAATTTCAGGTAATCGCTCTTTTCTCTCAAAAAGATGCAAATGATTTACCCTAAAATCCAATTTACTGTCAAAAATGATTTCATTTTTGAATGTATCATAATCGCTTAAAGATTTAGGTATTTCTAAATCATCTAAAACTCTATCTCCATTAGAACAAAATTTTCTAAAAACATATCCTCCGTTTTCTTGAATTTCAAAGTATGCAAATATTGGAAAAACACCTGTACTATACAAACCTGTATTGAAACATGCCTTTGTTTTGTCTTTATTATAAGTAATAATATCAGGATAGCTTTTATTTTCATAAATGAACTCAAAATATTTAAATAGATAAGAAAATAAAATATTATTTCCGTTTCCCCAAAATTCTTTTTGAGCTATATTAGAAAGCTCTTGGAGTGTATTTAGAAAATTTGGAAAATAGGCAAATTGAAACAACAAAGGTTTCTCTTCAACTTTGTTTTGAATTTGATCACGATTTGAAGTCTTGTTTCTTGTGGTAGCTTTTTTAACATAAACTAAAGAAGGTTCGTTTTCATCTTTTTCAAGATCAAAACCTGCTTCTATTAATGCCTTACTACAATTGATTTTTAAATCATATTTTCTTTTCAAATATTGACTGATATGTCCTGTAGTAACATGGTCAAATTTAGTCTTACTATCTTCATAGGCTTCTAAAATTAATTTTTCTATGTTTCTTTCCACGCTAAAAACCTAATTGTCCTTTCTTATAATCTTCTAAACCTTTCAATAGTCCAAAAAGTATGTCAGAATCAACCGCTCCTTCAATAGGAGTGCCTATTACTTTTCCTGTTGGAGTTAAAATATAAGTTGTTGCGAGTTAATTACAAATCAACTAAATAAAATACATATATTACAAGTTGTTTTCAAGCAATATGTAATTTTATTTCAATATGTGATACACATTAATACAACTTTACTTCAAGTATAGTTTATGTTTATGTAAATTTTTATTTCAACTTAACTACACTTTTACTACAACATAACTACAACTTGAATTCAACTTTATTACAATTATTTTCAACTTAACTACAATTTGAGTTCAACTTTATTACACTTTCACTACACTTTAACTACAAAAATGTGAAAATTTGCATGTTTTTTGAAGTAAAAGTGTAGTTAATATGTAGTTAATGTTATTTTTACTACAACTTGAGTGCAACTTTATTACAACTTAACTACAAAAAAGAGTTTGTTTAAAATACTATTTCATAGGGTTTTTAATATTAATTTAATTTTTATTGTTGAAAAAAATATACTAAAAAGTGTAATAAAAAAATAAAATATCAATATTTAGGGCTTATTATGCTAAAATCCTTATTTTTAGGCTCTTTTGCTTTTTTTGAAAAAAATGTAAAAAGTTGAGCCAATGGGCATAATGCAATAATATAGCCTAAATATAGGCGTTTAAATCTTATTGTTGTAGGCAAATTATGCTAATGTTTTACCGACATTTTGCGATTTGTAAAAAGCTTTTAAAATATCTATTTTGTAGGTTTTTAAGCATTATTGATAATCGAGATTTTCTTCATGGCGTGTATTTTTGATTGTGCTTGATTTATAGCGATAATATGAGATCAAGGGCTTATTTTAGAAGTTCTTGCGAATTTTCAAAAATGCTTTGCAGTTTTGAAATGGGCTGTGGTTTTTGTTTTGTGTTGCGATTTTTGTAGGTTTTTTTGTGTTTTTTTGATTGCAAGTGGGTATCTTGAATGGATATAGGGTTTAAAATGACAGAATTAGCCTTTAAAAGGCTAAAATGATTTTTTTAATGTTTTTATCGTTTTAGGGTTATTTTTTTGATTTTTGGGCGTTTTTTGAAAGAATATCGATTAGTGTTTCAAAATCTTGGATTTCTGATTTGGTGATTTTGAATTTGTCTTTGAGTGTTAGAAACTGATAGGCTGAAACTATATCAAGCTTTGGGTATTTGGCTTGTAAATCGATAATGCTCTCATGGTTTTTAACTCTTTTTAGTTTGGCAATAAAAGTGTTTTTTGTTTTTTTGATATAAGCCATAACAGCAGGTGTCATTTTGCTTTTGTTTTCTTCGGTTTTGCCATAGATTGAGAGTATGAATGCTAGACAGCTAGTTATATTGATAAATAATTTATCGTTTTTCTCTTTGTGGATTATTTTGTTTAGGTATATTTTGGTAAACCAAGTTTCTATGGCTTTGTGCATTTTGTTTTTTTCGCTTGGGCGTGTATTAGTTTTGACATAAGTTTTCTCCTATGGTTTTAGTGCTTTATGAAATTATACCGTATTTTTATTTAACTTGGGTATGAAATGAGTATTTTTATATATCAGGGAAAGTTTATGCTAGAAATATGTTTAAAAAATGGCAAAGATAGGGAGTAAATGAGAAAGAATGAGGTGATAAAGGGTGAGAAGAATACTTTTCTAATTTAGGGTTAGGGTAGGTATAAAAATGGCAATATATTTACGAAGTTAATGTATGGTAGGTACAAAAATTTTTTGGGTGCAATATTTCAAAAAAGACAAATCGCAATAAGTTATGCTATAAAGTCCCTAAAAATAGGCATTCTTTGCTTTAGGGTAGGTATAAAAATGCCATTACTAAAGGCTAGACTTTTTAATGCTTAATTAAAACTATTTTTTGTCTTTTCGTGGGTTTGGATTTGGAGTATTTTTTAATTGAAAAATTTACAAAAATTTTAGAGTAAAGATAGGTAAAAAAAATAAAAATAAAAATAAAAAATGATAGATAAAAAAACAAAAAAAATAAATCAAAATAAATATAGTTTTGCTGTAATTTTCTCTTTGAATTTTTACTCGT
Organism: Campylobacter sp. CH278; assembly: GCF_004378845.1. Lineage (NCBI taxonomy): Bacteria > Pseudomonadati > Campylobacterota > Epsilonproteobacteria > Campylobacterales > Campylobacteraceae > Campylobacter > Campylobacter sp. CH278. The sequence goes on from NZ_RYXZ01000003.1 coordinate 42,989, forward strand.
GAAAAGTACAAGATAATTTTTTGTTTTTTTAAATCATTTAAAAAACAATATTTTTTATATGAAAATTCACAGAAAAAAAAGATAAAATTTTAATACTAATTTTAATTAATTTTATTTTAAGTCTAAAATATATAGAGATAAAAGTGGTATAAAAAATACACTATTTAAAAAATACTTATTTTTTTACTTGTTTTTAATTGATTTTTATATCTAAAATATTTTTCTCATAAAAACATGATTACTCGTTTATATAGATAGACTTTTCAAGCTTTCTTTCCATTTCTTTTTTCTTTTTTTCAATTGCTTCATCAAATCCTTTAAGCACTGAAAATGGAGCAAACTGTGCCGCTCTTTTTTCTAATGGCATAAGAGGATATTTTGTAGATTTTTTGTATTTAATATTAATAATATCATCGTGGTTATTAGGCATTGTGTCCTCCTATTTGCGAATTAATTTTTAAGCCATTTTCAAGACTCGAGGCTTTAAAAATAGATTTTTTTCCATATTTGTGAACAATCGCGAGTCTAGCTTTTTGTAATTTCTCTTCTTTTATAAAATTTTTATTTTCCTTCTGTTCTATGTCGGCAAAAAGACTGGGTTCTTTAATTTTTTTTATCGTGTCATTTTTTACAACATTATTAAGAGTAAGACTTATTTTTCTAATTAAAAAATCAGCATTAACTATTAAATCAAACAATTCTAAACCTTTATTGCAAATAGTTTCCAAGGAAGAGCTGTGGTAATCCAAATTGATTGTTGAATGTGCATTTTTTGGAATAGATCTTCCATAGGAATCTTTGCTCATTGGACCATTGTAGCTTTGTACCTTTTCTAAGCTTTCTTTATCATATTGTACATCTAAAACGATTTGATTGCATGTTAAATTTTGCTCAATTAGCTCAAGAACCATATGATCGACGATTTCTTTAAGCATATTTCTAGCTTTTTTAAAACTATAAGGCTTAGGCAAAACCTTAGCCATTACCTTAGAGATATGTTTGCTTTTATATTCTTTAATAGCTTGCATTGTACAGCTTTCAAATCCCCAAGCGTGATCGATTAATAACTCAGCATTTACTCCAAAAATTTGATAAAGTTTATCCTCGTTATTAAGAGAGTATCTTGCTAAATCTCCCATATTGTTAATGCCTATGCTTTTTAGTTTTATTGCATATCCTTTGCCTATACGCCAAAAATCATTTATGGGCGTGTGTTGCCATAATTTTCTTCTATAAAGCATTTCATCCAAATACCCTATGCAAAGTCCATCTTTATTAGTATTTTGTTTTTTGGCTAATATATCCATTGCAATTTTTGCTAAGTAAAGATTTGTTCCTATTCCCGCAGTTGCTGTTATTTGAGTTGTTTTTAAAATTTCAAATAATATGTTTTCAATGAGTTTGTCAGCAGATAGCTTATAATGTTTGATATAAGGAGTTAAATCAATAAATACTTTATCAATGGAGTAAATATGAATGTCTTTTGGATCAAAATACTTTAAATAAATACTGTAGATTTTAGAACTATAGTCTATATATGTTGACATCCTAGGTTTTGCGACAATGTAATCAAGCTCTAAATTGGGATTATTTATTAGTTCAAGATGATTGTATGATTTTGCACTGAAATATTTAGCAATTTTTAAGCGCTCGTAATTGATTGTTTTTACTTTTTGTATTAGTTCAAATAGTCTTAATCTGCCTGATATATTATAAGATCTTAATGCGGGAGATACCGCAAGACATATTGTTTTTTCAGTTCTACTTTCATCCGCAACTACAAGATTGGTATTTAGAGGATCTAATTTTCTTAAAATGCATTCAACAGAAGCATAAAATGACTTAAGATCTATAGCTGCATATTTTTGCGTATTATCCATATTTTCACATTAGTATATAATAATTATTTTTTAATTGTATAAAAAGAATTTTAATAGACTAAGATTGTTAATTTTTAGTTCTTGTTTTGGAATTAATCAATAAAACAATCAAGCTTGTAGATTTTTTCATCTAAAAATTTTATCAAAAACCATGCCTTGTTTAAAATTACATAGTATTAAAAGAGGTTATTCAATATTATGCTTTTATATATTTAAATCGAGCAAGCAAAGTATACGAAAAGATTTATATCAAGTTTAATTTTAAATGATAAAATTTAAGCTGAAATAATGATAAAGTTTTTTGAAAATGCTGATTGTAATAAAAAGTTACATTAATATAGGCAAATGAAATTTTCTGCTATTTTTTTTAATAATAATTGCTATTGATAAAATAAAAATCTGCCTTATTTTATACATGGAAAAATCTCAAAATTTTTATCACTCCTTTCATTTTTCGCTATTTAAAAAAATGGAACTGTTATAATAAGGATCTTGCTTTTTATATAAATCATAAACCAAAATACCAATAAATTAAAAAAAGAAAGAGAAAATTAGTTGAAAAACAAATCGAGAATTAATTTTTAAAAAGGCAGGAGAAACAATGAAAAAAACTTAGAAAAATATAGAAAAGAAATATTTAAAGATAAAACTTCTGCTTGCAGCATTACATAGCATTATGTCAAAAGATATAAAGGAAATAAAATGAACGAAGTGCAATTTGACAGCTGGAACGAACGAAAAAAGAGCTTAAACAAAGTAAAATTAATCAGAAAAGTTAGTGTAAAAAAAGATTTATTGGCTTAGCATTGGTTTAAATATCGGTGCTGAAGTTTAAGGTAAAAATGAGTTTTTTACGCGTCCTGTTTTGGTAATAAATAGTTTTTATAATGGTACATTTTTAGGCGCACCTTTAAGTTCTAAGACTAAAAACAAAAAAAGGCTTTTTATTTCACAAATTTAAGGATAATAAAGGCGCTTTACAAGTTGCACTTTTAGGACAAATGAGAGTTTTTGATACTAAAAGGATAAAAACTTACATAGGAAAAATCAATGACAAAGATTTTGAAATGATTAAAAATAAAATAGTAGAAAATATAATAAGCCCTGCACTAAGACAGGGAAATTCAAAAAATGAGCCAAATCCTTTCATTTCTGAAAAGTAATGAAAAAATTATTACTAAAAAATATTAATCTAAAATAAAGGATTAGCATGACAGAAGAGAAAGAAAATATTATTAAAGAAGTGTGTAAAGAGTTAAACATTACTCAAACTGAATTAGGAAGACAATTAGATGTCTCTGCTTCTACAATAAATACTTGGGCTAGTGGTAAAATTCCAACTTAGTGGATTATATTCTTCTGAAGAAATGGGTGTTGGAGTTACTGAAAGTAGCAATATTATTATCGATATTGAAGCTTACCAAAACAATACTCAGGAAAACAAAAAGAAAGTTGATTTCTCACAAAACTTTTCACAATCAAACGCTACAACTTTTAGCGAAGATGAAAGACAAGTTTTGTTATCTTTGGGACTCGAAGTGAAAAATGAAGATGGTTATTATTGGATTGTAGGAAATACCTATGGTTTAAATGAAAAAATCAAGCAATTAGGTTATAGATTTCACCCTGAGAAAAAAACATGGTGGAAACAAATTGGAAATGTAGCCTAAGAACGCACATGAAAATATGTTATAATTTAGGAGTTAGTATGCAAGGATATGCCATGAAAAAAGAAATTACACTCAATGAGAGCTTTAAAGCATTATTGGAAAGTATTTTTTCAGATACTGATCAAGCTAAAAAGCTCATTCAAGCTTTTGAAGAATTTGCTAATGGTAGAGCAACAACGCAAAGGCTTAATTTTGAGAATTTAAAGCAAGAAGCCATTGAGCAAATAAGAAATGAGTTGGTTAGCAAGGATTTATTCCAATCTGAGACTAAAGGACTTGAAGCCGAAATCAAACGAATGGAAAGTTCCTTACAAAGTGAAATCAAACTATCAATAAGTTCATTAAAACAACAAGGAATCTATTGGCTTATAGGAGCTTGTGTTGTTAGCATTGCCACTATAATTTCAAGTGTTTGGGCAATAATGGACTTTATGGTAGAACACTTAAAATAATACTCTCGCACTAGAAACAATCTAGTGCTAACTTAACCCTAAGGTGGGATATTTTATCCCTTGACTTTTAGTATTTTTTTGTTATAAGATAAGAAGAAAAAAGAAGGATTTTTTCAAAAAAAAATAGTAATATTTACAAAAATACCTACAAAAGCAATCTTAAGATTCATGGAATCTATTGGCATAGGATTGTTTGTAAATAGTCTTTATGGTTTACAAACAGGCGATAGTCGAGCTTTTATTATCCTCATCGAAAGTTTGCTAATTTTACGATAGTTGCATTATCATCAATCTTTCTTAAAGATTGAACTTTTTTTGAAAAAAGGAGAAAAAAATGGATGGTTATAATATAGCTATTTTAATTGGTGCTATCACTCTCGTTTTTGGCACATTGGTTTTAGTAGCTCATTATCTCAATGATAAACACACTAACGAAAGTGAAAACTAAAAACCTTATTGTCTTAGAAATGATTTAAAGATAGACAAAATTAAATCAAAAATTGTAGGCTGTAAAATAAACATTAAAGCAGCAAGAATAATTACATATGTTCTAACTTCTCTTTTAAAGCTATCTAGTTTGTTTTCAAGCTTATCAAGTTTAGCACATACTGAATATTCAAGCTTATCAAGTTTAGCACCTACTGAATCTTCAAGCTTATCAAATCTAGTATTCAAAAGATCTATAGTTGGTAATTTAGAAATGGCTTCTTTAAATTCTCTAAAAGATTTGTCTTTTATTTCTTGAGAATTTATTTGGCTTTCTTTAGCAAATTCGTTAAGAGCTTTAATGAAATTTTCTTCAGTTTGATCTTTAAAATAGATAGAAAATAAAGCTTTTACACCTTCTGAAATATAATAATTTTTCATATTTATACAACCTTTTTTTAATTATAACATAGCAAATTTAAAAATGCAGTTTTTATAAAAATAAATAGAAATTTGTTTTGATTATATTTTACTCAATATTTTTTATTACATCTATGGTTAGTGAATATAATTAATAATTTTTATAAGGGTGTTTTCTGCTTCTTTGTTTTTATTCTTCTTTTTAAAAGCTACATCACAACACTTTATACTCTAAGCTTTTTAAAAGTACTCAAATAAGATTATCATAATAAATAATAAAAAATCAATTTCTTATTATTTTCATTTTATTTTTTTCTTTTTTATTATAATTTATATGTTAAAATAACATATTACAAAGGAAACAATATGGATTTATCTCATTCATTAGGACAATATATTATTTTAGCTTTTGCAATAGCCGTAGCCATATTTGTTACATTTTATGACTTTGATAAAAAAGATCATCAACATAATATAAAAAAATAATATCCTTAATATTTATAAAAATTAAAAAAGATTTTAAGTCATTCTAAAAATAAAAATTTATACTATTTTTTAAAGGATTTGCTATGCAAAAAAATATACAAGATTATATTATTGATGTTCATTCTTGCGATCCCCATTCATCAAATGCTTATAAACAAGATTTATTCGATGTTTTAAATGAAGATTTTACCAAAGAATATGAATTCATAGATAGTCCTACTTCAGATGACATGGTGAAATGCAAACAAAGCGATGAAGTTTTTAAAGTGTTTTATAAAAAAGATGATAAAATAAGATTGCTTAGAGTTAGTAATATGCAAGCTTTAAATCGTTTTGATAAACTTAAAGGTGCAATGACAAAAATAATTTTAGATAGTGGTTTTAAACCTGATAAATAAAAAGGATTAATATGTGTAAAGATCAAGAATATATAGAGCAAAGAAAGGTTTTATGGGAAAAAAGTTTTGAAGCCTTTAAAGATGATAAAGTGTATCAAAAAGAACAGCTTGAACTTGCAGAAGCAGGAATTAATGATGGCTTAGAGGAGGATTAATTATATAATTAGCCATATATTTATATTAGTTTTTTTAAAAAACCGTTTTTACTATTCTTTAATCTTTTATATTGTATTTTGATTGTCTTATTTATGTAATTTTATATATAAAAAAAGTTTTTTCCAATTTTACAACAAAATCCTTTATGGTATAATAAAAATAAAAATTATATAAGAAAGGATACAAATGGCTATAAAAATTGAAATTAGCGGATTTGATAAGGATTTTTTACCTGTTTTTGAGAGTTTAGCTAAAAGCTTATCTCAAAAGCCTATTTTATCAATGTTTTTTCTTATTTTTTGAGCAAAAACTTACGCATACCCTTTTTTCATTTTTTGTTTCTTTAACCTCTCAAAAAAATTTGTGCCTCATTAAAACTTGGAAATACATTATTTTTTCTTCCTGTGCAACTTTTAAAACACACATTTCCGTAAACTCTCTCAACAATATATTCCTCAAATAGAGTTGCAATAATTTCTATGCTATAATAGCGAATGTTTCCTTTCTCAGTTATTCTGTGCAACAAAACATTATTCGTAAAAAAACCTAATTAAAAATTATTTATTTTATTCAAAAAATCATTTTTAAACATTTTTTCTATAGCAAGCTTAATCATTTGATTAATTTTCTCATTTTCTTTATTTGTATTAGAAATTTCATCTTTGTAAGTAGGAATCATCATTTCTATCATTTTTAATGTTTTTTCATCAAATAATACTCTTTTTGGAATTAATATTTCATTTTTTTGAATATTTTCATTATTTATTGTATTTTTTTCCATTTTTATCCTTTATTTGTTAAAATATATAAATTATACCATAATTTTAATAAAAAATTGTATAAATAGACAAATAATGCAAAAATATAAATATTTTTATGGTATAATTTAAAATATATAACATAATCTTATATCAAAATAAGCCTATTAAAATATATATTTTGATATTAACACAAGCAAATAAATATAACATAATTAGAAATTATGTTATAAAAAAAGGATGTAAATAAAATGAAACTTAAAAATACTACAATAAGCGAAGATTTAGAGCGTTGGATAGAAGCTTATTTGAAACATATTCAAGCATTATCCTATTCAAATAATACTTTTTTACTTTATAGGCGTATTTTACTAGAATTTGTAGAATATTCTTTAGATTATCAAGATGAAATGCAAATAAACGATATAAAAACGACTTTTTTAGTCAATTTTATTAATTATTTAGAAAATAATTCAAAAAATGGCAATAAACTATCAAAAAAAACAAAAATAACTTATTTGAGAGTATTAACTAGCTTTTTTTCTTTTATAAGCGATAATAATGATGATTTGTTTGTTTTTTCCTTTGATATGAAGAAAATTAGATTTAGAACAGAAAAATCAGAAGAAAAATTAAATTATCTTAATGAAAATGAAATTATAAGGCTAAATAATGTTTTAGAGAAAGAAAAAGCAAAAAAAGAAGTTTATAATAGTTTTAGAAACTCTTTACTGATAAAACTTATGCTTTATGGAGGACTTAGAATTTCTGAAGTTTTAAATGTAAAACTTTGTGATTTTGAAGAGGTTGATGATGAAATATTAAAAATATCCATAATAGGCAAGGGCGGTAAAGAACAATTTGCATTTATTAAAAAAGAAGAAGTAGATGATGAGCTTGAATATTTTAAAGAAAATATCCAAGATAGTGATTACATAATGCAAACTAGCACAGGAAAACATTTAAATAGAAGTAATGCTTTTTTGATTGTAAATAATATTTACGCTAAAGCTTTGATCAGCAAAAAAGGACTTCATTTGCTTAGACACACTTTAGCCATGAGATTAACAGCCAAAGGAACAAACCTTGTGGTCATACAAAAAATTCTAAGACATGCAAATCTAAATACTACTACTATATATGCCAAAGCAACAAATGATACAGTAAAAGCTGCGTTATTGAATAATTAATTTTTCTAAAATTGAGTATTTGCATAGACTTCAAGAAGAAGTCTATGTGTTTAAAATTGTTCTAATAAAAGTTTAGGTTCTCCGCCAAGTATTTTGATGAAATTTGCAATTCTTGATTGTATCATTTCTACGGAATACATACCTCCTAAACCGCCTAAAGCATAAAATAATTCTTCGAAAATGTCTTCTTTGTTAAATTCAAGTTCTTCTATATCAATAAGATCAGGAGTTCGGCTACATTTTTGTAAATTTTGATATATTTTGACTAAAATCTTGATTTTTTGTAGATTATTTTCAGCCTCCAAATAAGAATTTAAGTGTATTATTAGGGTTTTTATGAGTTTTTCTCTATTTTTTTTATTTTCAAAAAATTCACCCTCCATAAGCACTTCTTTTGTATTTTCTTTTTTCATATTATTCCTTTTTATATAAAATCAAGTAAAATAAAATCTTTTAATTTTGAGCATATTTCGCACAAATAATCACTATACCATTGCATCAACCCCTTTCTCTCTTTTAAATTTTGTGCAAAATTATATGAAGCTTTAACCTTATTTTTTTCCGTATGTGCCAAACACATTTCTATAATATTGCTACTAAACTGATGTTTTTGAATATTTTCGTGAGCTAGAGTACTAAACATAGATCTAAAACCATGTGGAGTAAAATCTTCATTTGAATATCCCATTCTTCTAAATACCATTCTTACTGTATTATCACTCAAGATCTCATTTAGTCCATCGCCTTTCTTTTTTGTTCTAATGGATTTAAATAAAAGATTATGATGAATTATTTGTTTGTATTCTTTCAAGAATCGCACTGCAATATCACTTAAAAATGTATACAATGCGCTTTTTTCATTTTCATTTTTGAAGCAGGTATGTTTCATAAGCCATTTTCTAAATCAATATCTTCCCAAGCAGCACTTCTTATACTAAAACTTCTTTGCGCAGTAAGAAGCGATAATAAGATTGCCATTTTTGTATTTGTGTCACATTGTACATAAATAATATTTTCAATTAATTCTTTAACTTTTGAAGTTTCTGTAATGGTTGCAAAATGCCTTGTTTTTTTATTATAAACCAAATCTTTTCTTTTTATGCCAAGCATAACATTATTTTCAATCATCTCTTTGTTAACTGCATAAGTTAATATAGAATCTAATGTTGTAAATATTTTTTTACAAACTTCAGTTTTTTTTGTAGCTTTATTTTTTCAAGAACATTTAAAATGTCGCTTCTTTTAAGATTACTAATGGGAATATCTCCTATAATGGGATAACAATGATTTTCCATTCGCTTAATAGACTCATTGAGGGTGCGCTTTGTTATGTCATTTCTTTGAAGAAAGTACTGTTCAGCAATTTTTCTAAAACTTGTATCGCATTCTTCTTTTTCTCTTATGCTTTCATTAGTTTTTAGTAAAATTTTTATCTCATTTTTTTATCTCGAGCTTCTTTAATCGATATTTGTGGAAATTGCCCCAAAGTTATTCTTTTTAATTTTATTGTTTTTGGATTTTTATAATCAAATACAAAAGATTTTTTGCTACTAGGATAAACTAATACAAATAAATTATCGCTATTGCTAATTAAAAATTTTTTATCTTTTGGACTAATATTTGCTATATCTTTCTGTGTAAGCATTTAAAAATAGGCTCCTTGTGGTAATTTCTCCTAACTTTTTAGAGTAAAAAATAAAAAGTTAGGAAAAAATTTTTTAAAATGGATTTTAACGGAAAAACTTTAATTTAGGCTTTATATAGCTATAAATGCCTATTTTATCGATATTTTAGAAGTATGATATTTATAGTATCAATGGTGCGGTTAGCGAGATTTGAACTCGCACACGCGGAGCGCACCACCCCCTCAAGATGGCGTGTCTACCAATTCCACCATAACCGCATAGAAAAAAGCCCAAAAAAGGGCTTTAATAAGTTTTATTGTAAAACTATAAAAGGATTTGCATAAAGTGCTATTAGCGCGATAACAAGAGCATAGATAACTTGTGCTTCAATCATCGCTAAAGCGATAAACATGGTTGTCATTAATTTTGGCCCAAGGCCAGGGTTTCTAGCTGTTCCTGCAATTGTTGCCGCTGCAGTATTACCCATACCGATAGCACCACCAAGTGCTGCAACACCAAGACCTAAGCCTGCTGCAAGAACTGAAAATGCTTTAATCCATACATTAATAGCTTCTTGCTCTACTGGAGCATTAGTTTCAGCTGCAAAAGCTACTGCTGCACATGCTAATAATAAAAAAAGAACTTTTTTCATTATCTTAACCTTTCTATAAAAAAATTTTTTCAATTTTTAAATCAGTTCGGCTTGCGTATCCCTACTTAAGACTTAAAAATAAAGCCGAATTATAACCAAAAGTATCTTTATTTTTATTGAAATTTACAAAAATTCACATTTTTGATTTAAATTTGATTGTTTTCAATAAAGCTTAAAAGTTTTTTTGCTTTAATAATATTTTAAAATAATTTTTAAGTTAAGGTTGCAACATTGAGTTCTAAATTTTCAAAAATAGGTTTCATTTTAGCGGTAGCAGGTTCAGCGGTGGGCTTAGGTAATGCTTGGAAATTTCCAACACTAGTAGGTCAAAGTGGTGGATCTGCTTTTATCTTGCTTTATATAATTCTTACTTTAGGTGTAGGTTTTGTGATATTTTTAGCTGAGCTTAGCATAGGAAAAATTAGTGAAAAAGATCCGGTTAATGCCTATGAAAAGTTAGCACCTTCAAATAAAAAAGCTTGGTCTTATGTTGGTTTTACTATGGTGGGAGCGATTTTAATAGTTTCTTTTTATACCTTGGTGATTGGCTGGATAGTTAAATATGTGTTTTTAAGTATCACTGGAAATTTGCCTATGGATCTAGAAGTAAGTAAAGCACAGTTTGGATTTTTTACAAGTGAGGATTTTTTAAGTCAGTTTATTTGTTTTACTTTGGTTTTTTTATGTGTTTTTTATACTGTCTCTAAAGGTGTTAAGAATGGGATTGAAAAGTTAAATGTTTGGATGATGCCTTCATTGTTTATTTTACTTAGTTTGATGCTTGTTTATGCTATTAGCAAAGATGGTTTTATAATGGCGGTTAAATTTCTTTTTGTACCTGATTTTTCCAAAATCAACACCTCAAATGTTCTTGAAGCCTTAGGACTTGCTTTTTTTAGTCTTTCTTTGGGCGTTGGAACGATTATTACTTATTCTGCTAGTCTGCCTGATAAAACTAATTTTATTACCAGTACTTTAAATATTATTTTTATCAATCTTTTAGTTGGTTTATTAATGGGTTTGGTTGTTTTTACTTTTATCTTTGAATTTGGTTACAATCCTAACCAGCAAGGACCAGGACTTGTTTTTATTTCCTTGGCTACTTTATTTGAAAAAATTGGGGTGATTGGTTGTATTTTTGGAGCAGCATTTTTTATTTCTTTAATCTTTGCTGGTATTACTTCAGCTGTTTCAATGATAGAGCCTTTTGCTTTTTATCTTATTAATACTTTTGGCATGAGCCGTAAAAAAGCTTTGATTTTAATAGGAATTGTTGTTTATATTTTAGGAATGTTGTGTATTTTATCTTCTTTAAAAAGTACTCAGTTTGGATTTTTTGGAATGAGTTTTTTTGATTTGCTTGATAGTGTTTCAAGCAAGGTTATTATGCCTTTAGGTGGAATTTTGGCAGCTATTTTTGTGGGATTTGTGATGAAAAAAGAAGCTTTAAAAATTTTATTTGAACCTTATATGAGGGGTATATTTTTTGAACTTTGGTATGTGTTTTTGAGATTTATTTCCCCTTTGGCTGTTGTTATAGTTATGATAGCCGCTTTTTTAAAGTGAGTTTGAAAAATAATGAGAACATATTTTTCAAAAATCGGTTTTGTATTGGCTGTTGCTGGTGGAGCCGTTGGTTTAGGTAATGCTTGGAAATTTCCAACTTTAAGTGCAGAAAATGGTGGTTTTGTTTTTGTGCTTTTATATTTGTTTTTTACTTTAACCATAGGATTTAGTATTTTTTTGGCTGAAGTGGCTATGGGACGTTTAAGTAAAAGTGATCTTGCAAATGCTTATTCAAATCTTGCCATAAAATATGGCAATAGATGGCGATATGGCGGCGTTTTTATGTTAGGTGGTATTTTTGTTCTCTCTTTTTATCTAGTTATTATGGGATGGGTTTTAAAATATACTGTAGTTAGTCTTTATTATCTTCCTAAAACCTTAGATGAAGCAGCAAGTAATTTTCAGAATTTAATTACTACAAATTTGACAAGTTCTGTTTTTTTCTTCACTTTATCTTTTTTTCTTACTTTATTAATAGTATCTAAAGGTTTAATCAAAGGGATTGAAAAATTAAACGTTGTTATAATGCCTAGCTTATTTTTAATGCTTGTTTTTATGTTGTTTTATTGTATGGGATTTAAGCAAGGTTTTGCAAATGCTTTTTCTTATTTATTTTATCCTGATTTTTCATATTTTAAATTTAGCTCTATTGCCGAAGCTTTAGGGCTTGCATTTTTTACCTTATGCTTGGGAATAGGTTGTATAGTTACATATTCATCAGCCTTGGATAAAAAAACAAATTTTATAAAAAGTTCAGTGTATATTGTTTTGATTAACTTATTGATTTCTTTTATCATGGGACTTATTGTTTTTACTTTTATCTTTGAATTTGGAGCCAATCCGCATACTCAAGGAGCAGGAATTGTTTTTGTATCCTTGATGAGTTTGTTTAATCAACTTGGAGCTTTAGGCTATATTTTTGCATTTTGTTTTTTCTTAGCACTTTTTTTTGCTGGTATTACTTCAGCTGTTTCAATGATAGAGCCTTTAACTTTTTATATGATTAATAACTATCAAATTTCTCGTGTTAAAGCTCTATTTTTAATAGGTTTATTTGTTTTTGTTTTTGGAATTTGTTGTATCTTGTCATTAAATTTAAATTTTTTTTCTATGTTTAGTTTTTTTGGCAAAGATTTTTTTACTTTATTAGATAAATTAACTTCAAATTTTTTACTTCCACTTGGTGCTATAGTATGCTCTATATTTGTAGGTTTTTTTATAAATAAAAAACAAATTTATAAAATTTTTTCTAAATTTATAAGTCGAAAAATTTTCTTAATTTGGTTGTTTTTTATTCGTTTTATATCGCCTATAGCAATAATTTTGGTAATGTGTTATCAAATTTTTGTATAATAATGAAAAAATATTTTTTTAAGGAAAAACAATGGCTAAAAAATTCATCGATGTAATGGATACAAGCTTTAGGGACGGTTTTCAGTCTGTTTATGGAGCTAGGGTTTTAATGGATGATTTTTTTCCTGCAGTAGAAGCAGCAAAAGAAGCGGGTATTACTCATTTTGAATTTGGTGGTGGTGCTAGATTTCAAAGCTTGTATTTTTATCTTAATGAAGATGCTTTTACCATGATGGATAGATTTAGAGCTATTGTAGGAAAAGATGCCAATCTTCAAACTTTAGCAAGAGGGGTCAATACCGTTACTTTAGACACTGGAAGTAGTGAGCTTATTGATTTGCATGCAAAACTTTTTGCAAAACACGGTACTACAACGATAAGAAATTTTGATGCCCTTAATGATGTAAATAATTTAAAATTTAGTGGCGAATGTATAGTAAAACATGGGTTAAAGCATGAAATTACTATCACTTTAATGGATTTACCGCCAAATTGTAAAGGTGCCCATGATGTGCCTTTTTATGAAAAAATTTTAAAAGAAATTTTAGCAGCAGAAATTCCTTTTCATAGTATTTGTTTCAAAGATGCAAGTGGAACTTCTAATCCAAATAAAATTTATGAAACCGTTAAAATGTCTAGAAAAATTTTACCTCAAGATACACACATTAGGCTTCATACGCATGAAACTGCAGGAGTGAGTATAGCTTGCTATCTTGCAGCACTTGAAGCAGGTGTTGATGGTGTCGATTTGGCTGCAGCTCCTGTAAGTGGTGGAACTTCTCAGCCTGATATTTTAACCATGATGCATGCCTTAAAAGGTAAAGATTATGATTTAGGTGGACTTGAAGAAGAAAAAATTCTAAAATACGAAGAAGTTTTAAAAGATTGTTTAAAAGAGTATTTTTTACCTCCAGAAGCTACTATGGTAAATCCACTTATTCCTTTTTCTCCTATGCCAGGAGGAGCTTTAACAGCAAATACACAAATGATGAGGGATAATAATATTTTAGATAAATTTCCACAGGTCATTCATGCTATGAGAGAAGTTGTGGAAAAAGGTGGATTTGGTACTTCAGTTACTCCAGTTTCTCAATTTTATTTTCAACAAGCATTTAATAATGTTATGTTTGGACCTTGGAAAAAAATCGCAGAAGGTTATGGAAAAATGGTGCTTGGTTATTTTGGAAAAACTCCTGTTACACCCGATGCAAATATTATTGAACTTGCTTCAAAACAACTTAATTTAGAACCTACTACAGAGCTTGCTATAAATATAGCCGATAAAGATGAGAGTAAAAGTATAGCTTATACCAAAACCTTACTTGAAAAAGAGGGTATAGAAACGAGTGAAGAAAATATATTTATTGCAGCAGCTTGTAAAGAAAAAGGTATAGCATTTTTAAAAGGAGAGGCAAAGGTAAATATACGCAAATTAGCCAGTATGCCAAAACCTATGAGTGTAGATGAAAACAAATTTACCGTAGCTGTAAATGGTAATAAATATCATGTAGAAGTAAGCTATGGCTTTGATAAAGATGTTAATGTTAAGAGTGTAAAAAAAGTAGAAGAAAATAAAAATATTATTTCTTCAAATTCGACAAGTTCTGTAGATGCTGAAAATGAAGTTTTAGCAGGTATTTCGGGTAATGTTTTTAAAATTTATGTTAACGAAGGCGAAGAAGTAAAATCAGGTCAAGCTATCATGGTTTTAGAAGCAATGAAAATGGAGATTGAGGTTAATGCTCCAAAAGATGGAATTATTTCAGAGCTTTGTATTAAAATAGGCGATACTGTTAATGAAGGCGAAGTATTAGCTATTTACAAGAATTAAAGTGAGGGAAAAATGAAAAAATTTGATAATTTAGGTTTAGATAACATAAAGGAAATTTTTCATAATTTAAGTTATGATGAATTAAATGCTCATGAAAAAGCAAATAATGAAGGTTTAAGCACGGATAATGATACTTTTTGTGTGGATACGGGAATTTTTACAGGTAGAAGTCCTAAAGATAAATATTTTGTAAAACAAGATCCATCTAGTAAATATATAGCTTGGGGGAAGATAAACCAGCCTATTACAAAAGAATTATTTGATAAACTTTTAACTAAAGCAAAGCAAGAGTTAAGTGGAAAGAAAATTTATGTTCAAGATGCTTTTTGCGGTGCTTCTTTGCAAAGTCGCAAAGCAGTAAGATTTGTTACTGAAATTGCATGGCAAGCGCATTTTGTTAAAAATATGTTTATTCGCCCAAGTCAAGAGGAACTTGAGAATTTTAAAGCAGATTTTATTGTTTATAATGCTTGCAAATGTATCAATGAAGATTACAAACAAGATGGTTTAAATTCAGAGGTTTTTGTGATCTTTAATGTTAAAGAAAATATAGCGGTTATTGGTGGAACTTGGTATGGTGGAGAAATGAAAAAAGGTATTTTTTCTATGATGAATTATTGGCTGCCACTAGAAAATAAACTTTCTATGCATTGTAGCGCAAATGTCGGAGAAAAAGACGATGTGGCACTTTTCTTTGGACTTAGCGGTACAGGAAAAACTACGCTTTCAACCGATCCAAAAAGAAGACTCATAGGTGATGATGAGCATGGCTGGGATGATGAAGGTGTATTTAATTTTGAGGGCGGTTGTTATGCAAAAACAATCAATCTTGATCCTGAGCATGAGCCTGAAATTTATGGAGCTATTAAAAGAAATGCACTTTTGGAAAATGTAGTTTTAAGAGCTGATAAGAGTGTTGATTATGCTGATGCTTCAAAAACAGAAAATACGAGAGTTTCTTATCCTATAGAGCATATTGAAAATCATGAGCCTAGCTTAAAAGCAGGGCATCCAAAAAATATTATATTTTTAAGTGCAGATGCTTTTGGAATTTTGCCTCCGGTGAGTAAATTAAGTAAAGAGCAAGCTATGTATTATTTTTTAAGCGGTTATACAGCAAAAGTAGCTGGAACTGAGCGTGGTATAACAGAGCCTCAAGCAACTTTTTCAGCTTGCTTTGGAGAACCTTTTATGCCTTTGCATCCAACGGTTTATGCTAGATTGCTTGGTGAAAAGATTGAAAAACATGAAGTTAATGTTTATCTTGTTAATACGGGTTGGAGCGGTGGAAGTTACGGTGTGGGTAAAAGAATGAGTATTAAGGCTACTAGGGCTTGCATTAATGCTATTTTAGATGGGAGTATTGCAAAATGTGAATTTGAAAATTTTGAAGTGTTTAATTTAGCTATTCCAAAAGCTTTAGAAGGTGTAGAAAGCACGCTTTTAAATCCTATAAATACTTGGTTAGATAAAAATGCCTATGCTGAAACAAGAGATAAGCTAGCACATATGTTTGTGCAAAATTTCAAACGCTATGAAGATGTCAAAGAAGGTATTGAATTTAGCAAATTTGGACCAAAAATTTAAGGTATTTAAATGAAAAATGAAATGTGGTCAGGACGCTTTAGCGGTGCAAGCGATGAGCTTTTAAAAGAATTTAATGCGAGTTTAAATGTAGATAAAACTTTGTTTAATGAAGATATACAAGGATCTATAGCGCATGCTACAATGCTTGAAAGTTGTGGTATTTTAAAAAAAGAAGAATTAGATGCTATTATAAAAGGCTTAGAACAAGTTAAAAGTGAAATAGAGCAAGGTAAATTTGTTTTTGATATCAAAGATGAAGATATACATATGGCTATAGAAAAGCGTTTAAGCGAGATTATAGGCAGTGAAATTGGTGGAAGACTACATACTGCAAGAAGTAGAAATGACCAAGTGGCTACTGATTTTAAACTTTTTGTAAAAAAATCTCACATAGAACTTTTAAAACTTTTAAAAGAATTGATTCAAACCATGCTCGAACATGCTAAAGTGCATAAAAAAACTATTATGCCAAGTTTTACACATTTACAACACGCTCAGCCTGTGAGTTTTTCTTTTTATATCTTAGCTTATGCTTTTATGTTAATGCGAGATATTAAGCGTTTACAAAATAGCCTAGGACTTGCAGACTTTTCGCCACTTGGTTCTTGTGCATGTGCAGGAACAAGCTATGCTACCAATCGTGAGTTGAGTGCTGAAATTTTAGGATTTAAAGATATTATGCCAAATGCTATGGATGGAGTGAGTGATAGGGATTTTGCTCTTGATTTGCTTTATGATATAGCAGTTATTTTTACACACACTTCAAGACTTTGCGAGGAAATGATTTTATTTTCAAGCTCAGAATTTTCTTTTATAACCATAAGTGATAGTTTTTCAACGGGAAGTTCTATTATGCCTCAGAAAAAAAATCCCGATGTTTGTGAGCTTATACGTGGAAAAACAGGGCGTGTTTATGGAAATCTGATTTCTCTTTTAACTATAATGAAAGCTTTACCTTTAGCTTATAATAAAGATATGCAAGAAGATAAAGAGGGGCTTTTTGATAGTGTAAAAACCGCTAAAGATAGCTTAATTATCTTAAATGCAATGTTAAAAGAAATACAAATCAACAAAGAAAATATGCTTAATGCTTGTAAAAAAGGTCATTTGTTGGCTACCGATTTGGCAGATTATTTGGTGCGTGAAAAAAATATTCCTTTTAGAAAAGCACATTTTATAGTGGGAAATGTTGTTGCACAAGCTGAAGCACAAGGTATTGATATAAGTGAAATTAAAGATCTTTCAAAAATAGATCCTGTATTTGATGAAAAAGCTATGGAACTTTTAAATTTTGAATTTTCTTTAAATTCTAAGCAAAGTGAAGGCTCAAGTTCTATTGCAAGTGTAGAAAAGCAAATTCAAATTTTGGAAGGTTTTATTCAAAATTTATAAATATTGTTTAGGCTATTTTGCCTAAACATTGAATCTAAAATGCATTACATCGCCATCTAAAACGATATAGTCTTTTCCTTCAAGGCGTAGCTTTCCTGCTTCTTTGGCACCATTTTCGCCTTTGTATTGGATATAGTCTTCATAGGAAATAACTTCAGCTTTTATGAAACCTTTTTCAAAGTCATTGTGAATTACACTTGCTGCTTTTGGTGCTTTCCAGCCTTTTTTGATTGTCCAAGAACGCACTTCAACTACACCAGCGGTAAAATAACTGGTCAGTCCAAGCTTAGCAAAAGCAGTGCGTATGATTTGATCAAGACCGCTTTCGTTAACTCCTAGGGAACTTAAAAATTCATGACTTTCTTCATCACTTAATCCTACTAATTCTTCTTCGATTTTTGCACAAAGCTTGATAACTTCATGATCATTTTTTTTAGCATATTCTTTTAAAGCTTTTACATAATCATTATCTTCACTAATACCATTTTCATCAACATTTGCACCATAAATCACTTCTTTAGCAGAAAGCAGTCTTAATTCTTTAATTAAGGCTTGATAAATTTCACTTTCTTTTTCAGGGTAAGAACTTGCAGCTAAGCCTTTGTTTAAATGATCAAGTAAGGAATTTGCAAGTTCGAGACTTTCTTTAGCACCCTTTTGATTGGCTTTGGCTTCTTTGGTGAGTTTTTCTATTTTTTTACTAAGTTGTTCAATATCTGCTAAAATAAGCTCTGTATTGATAATTTCTACATCACGTAAAGGATCAACTCCACCTTCAACATGGGTGATATTTTCTTCATCAAAACAACGCACTATGTGTAAAATAACCTCAGTTTCGCGTATATTTGAAAGAAATTTATTTCCCAAGCCTTCGCCTTTACTTGCACCTTTAACAAGTCCAGCGATATCTACAAA
This sequence comes from Campylobacter sp. CH278, assembly GCF_004378845.1. NCBI lineage: Bacteria > Pseudomonadati > Campylobacterota > Epsilonproteobacteria > Campylobacterales > Campylobacteraceae > Campylobacter > Campylobacter sp. CH278. The sequence goes on from NZ_RYXZ01000003.1 coordinate 61,746, forward strand.
TTCTATTAAAGAATGCATAATTCTTTCAGGTTTTACGATTTTGGCAAGTTCATTAAGTCTTAAATCAGGAACTTCAACCATGGCTTTGTTAGGCTCTATAGTGCAAAAAGGATAGTTTGCGCTTTGGGCATTTTGTGCTTTAGTTAAAGCATTAAAAGTTGTTGATTTGCCAACATTTGGAAGTCCTACTATACCTACACTTAAACTCATTTAGCTTTCCTTAAAATTTGAATTAAATAATTAACACACATTCTAACTCCAGCTCCACCTGCGCCAAAACTAGAATATCCCCAAGATTTTTCTGTATAAGCAGGTCCTGCTATGTCAAGATGTAGCCATTTATCTTTATATTCTTTACGAATAAATTTATCTAAAAATAACCCTGCGGTAATTGCACCTCCGTAGCGACTAGAGGCAGTATTGCTAACATCGGCAATATTTGATTTTATAAGTTCTCTTAAGTGAGGGTTGAAATGTAAGATTGTAGTATATTCTCCGCTTTTTTTAGAGCTTAGATAAAAATCATTTTGCAATTCCTCATTATTTCCCATAATAGCACTTGTAAATTCTCCAAGTCCTACAACGCAAGCTCCAGTAAGAGTTGCCATATCGATAAGTAAATCAGGTTTTAAATCCTGTGCAAAAGAAAGACAATCGGCTAAAACCAAGCGTCCTTCAGCATCTGTATTTCTTACTTCTATGCTTATACCTTCGCGACTGATTAACACATCATCAGGCTTATAAGCATTGCCACCTATCATATTTTCAGTTGCACCTAAAATGCAATGCACTTCTAAATCTAAAGCAAGTTCAGCTACGGCTTTTATGATTCCCATTGCTGCTGCTGCACCGCTTTTATCAGCTTTCATTGTAAGCATAAAATCAGCTGGTTTTAAGCTTAATCCACCGCTATCGTAAGTTAAGCCTTTTCCAACAAATACAACACGTTTTTTTGCATTTTTGGCTTTATAACTTAGATGAATGAGGCGTGGAGGATGTACTGAGGCGCGATTTACTGCTAAAAAGGCATTCATTTTTTCTTTGGCTAAAAATTTTTCATCATAAATTTTACAAGTGATGTTTTTATTTTCTTTAGCTAAATTTTGTGCATCTTCTGCCATTTTTAAAGGGGTGTAAATTTCAGGAATTTCATTGACTATATTTTTAGTAAAATTTGTGGCATTAGCTAAAATTTCTCCACGCTCTAAACCTATCTTAGCTTCATCTTTATTAAATTTCTTACCATTTAATTCTTCGCTTGAAATAATAAATCTTTCTAAAGTACTTGTTTTTTTCTCACTTTTATATTTGTCAAATTTATAAGCTCCAAAAAGTACGCCTTCAACTAAAGATGCAAAACTTCTAACTACACAATCTCCTATTATGCTAGGAAGTTTTACGCTTTTAATATTAAGTTTCTCAAGAGTTTTATATGCTGTGCAAAGACTTAATCTTATATCCTCATAAGCAAGACTTTTAAGCTCTAAATAAAGCTTTTTATTGTTTAAGTCTAATAATGCACCTTCGCCTTTGTAATTATTAAGTTTAAAAAAATCTTTTTCTTTGTTAAAAATTTTTAAATTTTTATCCTGTATAAAAACAAGTTCAAAGTCTGCTTTTATAGCATCTAGTTTTTTATCGTTTAATTCAAATTTCATGATTTTTCCTTTTGTCTTTAAGTATAGCTTTTTCCATTTGTTTAAAACCAAATAATAAAAGGGATAAAAAAGCTATAATAATAATGGCTGCATAATACCAATGTTCTTCAGCCCAAGTCACCATCTTCCAAATTTGTTCTCCAAAATACCAAGCTAGAAGTATAGTGATTGATGCCCAAACCCAAGCACTAAAAAGATTGATAATAGCAAATTTTTTTGCACTATAACGCGTGATTCCTATACTCATAGGTATAATGGTTCTAAAGCCATACATATAGCGTTGTATAAAAATGATAGGCCAACCAAAACGTTGTAAAAGTAGGTGCGCTACTGCAAATTTACGCCTTTGAGTTTTTAATTTTTTTTGTATGTAGCGTTTATTATATCTTCCTATATAGAAATAAATTTGATCACCTACAAAACCACCAAGTCCTGCTATAAATATAACAAAACCTAAATTTACATGTCCTTGATGAGCAAAAATACCTGCTAAAATTAAAGCTAACTCTCCTTCTAAAATGCACCATAAAAAAATAATAATATAAGCTAGATCTTTGTATTGGTAAAGTAAATTTTTTAAGAATTCTTCCATTTATACCTTTCTATAGTTTTAAATTTCTAAAACACTATAAACTGAAGTAAGTTTTTCAAGTTTATTTGCTCCATTTAAATCTTTAAGATTCATTAAAAAACAAGCTTCAACACATTTTGCTCCAGCTTTTTGAATAAGTTCATATGAAGCTATAGCTGTTCCGCCAGTTGCTATTAAATCATCTACAAGTAAAACTCTTGCGTTTTGAATATTTTTAAATGCATCTTTATGAAGTTCTACTTTATCGCTGCCATATTCAAGATCGTATTCGCAGCTAAAGGTTTCAAAAGGGAGTTTTCCAGGTTTTCTAATAGGTACAAAAGGAAGATTAAGTTTTGCACAAATCATAGATGCAAAGATAAATCCTCTGCTTTCTGTTCCTGCTACGAAGTCTAGATTGTAATCTTTGTAGCGTTCTTTTAAATGTTTAAGTAGAAAATTTAAAGCCTCTTTGTTATTTAGTAGAGTGGTAATATCTCTAAAAATAATTCCTTTTTTTGGAAAATCAGGAATAATCCTAATGCTATCAAGCAGGTATTTTTGTTCTTCTTGTGTTAGTTTTATCATAATAATGCCTCGATTTTTGCTTCTAATTCTTTAATTCTTTGTCTTAGTTTGTCATTTTCCAAACGATATTGAGAATTTCTAGTTCTTAAAGATGTAAGGTCTGCTTTGATTTTATTAAGTTCTTCTGTGAGTATATCTATATTTCCAAGACTTCTTTGAAGTTGAATTTGTAATTTTCTAATGACAATCTCAGTATCATCAAGATTGTTTTTGATAAAATCTTTTGATGTTTTTTCTTTATTAAGTAGAGTTTTATAGTAAAACAACATTACAATAAGATAGATAGTTGCACAAATCAATATAGTTAAAACAAGCCAGTTTGCAAACATTATATTTTTACCTCAATTTTTTGAATTCTTTGCATATGTCTCCCTTCTTCAAAAGGAGTTTGAATGAATTTTTCTATAATATCTATAGCTAATTCAACCCCGGTTAATCTTCCGCCTAATGCCAAAACATTGGCATCATTATGCCTTCTTGCAAGTTCTGCGCTTAAGCTTTCATGGCATAATGCGCAACGAATGTTTTTATGACGATTTGCCGCAATAGAAATTCCAATCCCACTCCCACAAATAAGAATACCAAAACTTTGTTCATCTATTTTTTCAGCAAGTAAATGTGCATAATCAGGATAATCACAGCTTGCACAAGTATTTGTTCCCAAATCGTTAAAAATTATATTTTTTTCTTTTAAAAATAGGCAAATTTTATCTTTTAATTCAAAACCAGCATGATCGCTAGCAATATAAATTTTTTCTCTAAGCATTGGCTTCTCACATGTAAAATAAAGATTAAAGACTTAATTTTATCATATTAAATCATAAAAATAGCTTTTCTTTTTTTTAAAATAAGTTTTATTTTTCTTTATATATGTTAGAATTATGTTAGAATTATGTGACAAGAAAAATAAAATTTCAATAAACTAAGGGGATGAAGAAAATGAAGCTTATACTTATAGGATCTTCAACAGGCGGTCCTAATCAGCTTAAATTTCTTTTAAAAGATATTGATATAAAAAATACTTGTGTGGTTATAGCTCAACATATGAGTGCTAGTTTTATTCCATCTTTTGTGGGGCAATTTAATAAAGAAGCTTTTAGCGAAGTGTCTTTGTTGAATGATAAAGAGATGTTGAGTAGTAAAATTTATATTTGCCCTAAAAATACTATTTTGTCTGGAAATTTAAATATTGTAGCTACTTGGAAAGATGTGGCTTCAAGTTTTAAACCGAGTGTGGATCTACTTTTTCATTCAGCTGTTTCTTTGGCAAAGACAAATAAAATACTTGCTATTATTTTAACGGGCATGGGAGATGATGGTGTAAAAGGTTTATTTGAGCTTTATAAAGCTGGAGTTAGATGTTTATGCGAGAATGAAGCAGATAGTGTCGTTTATGGTATGCCAAAAAGAGCAAAAGATATGAATCCACATTTAAAACCTATGAGCTTAAAAGAAATTAAAAAAGAAATTATAAACTTTATTGAACAAGATTAATAACGAGGAAAATTGCATGGAAAAGAAAACAACTCCTAGCGAATTAGAACTTAATGAATTTATAAAAATTATCAACGAAATGAGCGGTATTGATTTAACCGATAAAAAAAATATATTAGCTTTAAAGTTGCATAAATTTCTTGAAGGGACTAATACTAAAAATTTTTCAGAATTTTTAGGAAAATTAAAAAGCAATAGACAGCTTAAACAAGAAACTTTAGATTTTGTAACTATAGGTGAAACTTATTTTTTAAGAGAATTGGCTCAATTAAAAGAAATAATTTATTATGCTAAAAGTTTAGAGAAGAGAGTAAATATTCTAAGCGCTCCTTGTTCAAGCGGAGAAGAGGTGTATTCCCTAGCATTATTAGCTGCGCAAAATTTTATTAAAGATATGTATATTTTAGGCATTGATATTAATTCAAGCGTGATTGAAAAAGCAAAACTTGGAAAATATCAAGGAAGAACTTTGCAGCGATTGAGCGAGAGTGAAAAAAGAAGATTTTTTATAGAATGCGAAGATAAATTCTACGCTATTAATAAAAATGAACTTTGCACTTGCAAATTTGAACTTTGTAATGTTTTTGAAGAAAAATTTTCAAGATTGGGAAAATTTGATATTATAGCTTCTAGAAATATGATTATTTACTTTGATCATGAATCAAGACTAAAGCTTATGGAGAAATTTCATAAAATTTTAAATGATAAAGGACGGCTTTATGTTGGTAATGCTGATTTGATTCCAGAGACTATTTATTTTAAAAAGTTTTTTTCTCCAAGAGGTGTTTACTATGAGAAAGTGTAAAATATAAAAATTACAAAAAGTTACACTTTCTAAATTTATCAGTAAAAATAAGTTATATTTTGAAGTGATTTTCTTTATTTAATGATAAAATAATTCTAATTAATTTTATATTTAGTTAAAATAAAGGAAAAAACTTGATTGAATTAAAAAATGTAAACAAATACTACGGAACTCATCATGTTCTAAAAAATATCAATCTTTCTATTAAAGAAGGTGAGAAGCTTGTTATTATAGGTCCAAGTGGAAGTGGAAAAAGTACAACTATCCGTTGTATGAATGGGCTTGAAGAAGTTAGTTCGGGTGAAGTTGTAGTTAACAATCTTGTTTTAAATCATAAAAATAAAATTGAAATTTGTCGAAAATATTGTGCAATGGTTTTTCAGCATTTTAATTTATATCCACATATGACGGTTTTGCAAAATTTGACCTTAGCTCCAATGAAACTTCAAAAAAAATCTAAAAAAGAAGCTGAAGAAACAGCTTTTAAGTATTTAAAAGTCGTAGGTTTAGTGGATAAAGCAAATGTTTATCCAGCAACCCTTTCAGGCGGACAACAACAACGCGTTGCTATAGCAAGATCACTTTGTACTAAAAAACCCTATATTTTATTTGATGAACCTACTTCAGCCCTTGATCCAGAAACCATACAAGAGGTTTTAGATGTAATGAAAGAAATTTCACATCAAAGCAATACTACCATGGTGGTTGTTACGCACGAAATGGGTTTTGCAAAAGAAGTAGCAGATAGGATTATTTTTATGGAAGATGGTGCTATTGTGGAAGAAAATATTCCTAGTGAATTTTTCTCAAATCCAAAAACTGAAAGAGCGCGACTCTTTTTAGGGAAAATTCTTAAAAATTAACCAAAATTGAAAGGAGAAAAAATGGTTTTTAGAAAATCTTTGTTAAAGTTGGCAGTTTTTGCTCTAGGTGCTTGTATTGCATTTAGCAATGCTAATGCAGCAGAAGGTAAACTTGAGTCTATTAAATCTAAAGGACAATTAATAGTTGGTGTTAAAAATGATGTTCCGCATTATGCTTTGCTTGATCAAGCAACAGGTGAAATTAAAGGTTTCGAAGTAGATGTTGCCAAATTGCTAGCTAAAAGTATATTGGGTGATGATAAAAAAATAAAACTAGTTGCAGTTAATGCTAAAACAAGAGGCCCTTTGCTTGATAATGGTAGTGTAGATGCAGTGATAGCAACTTTTACTATTACTCCTGAGAGAAAAAGAATTTATAATTTCTCAGAGCCTTACTATCAAGATGCTATAGGGCTTTTAGTTTTAAAAGAAAAAAATTATAAATCTTTAGCTGATATGAAAGGTGCAAATATTGGAGTGGCTCAAGCTGCAACTACAAAAAAAGCTATAGGTGAAGCTGCTAAAAAAATTGGCATTGATGTTAAATTTAGTGAATTTCCTGATTATCCAAGTATAAAAGCTGCTTTAGATGCTAAAAGAGTTGATGCGTTTTCTGTAGACAAATCGATATTGTTAGGCTATGTGGATGATAAAAGTGAAATTTTGCCAAATAGTTTTGAACCACAAAGTTATGGTATTGTAACCAAAAAAGATGATCCAGCTTTTGCAAAATATGTTGATGATTTTGTAAAAGAACATAAAAATGAAATTGATGCTTTAGCGAAAAAATGGGGTTTATAATATGAATGAAAGTGTAGGTTTTGTTGAACATTTAAGACAAATTCTTACTTCTTGGGGTTTATATGATGAAAATAGTATAAGCCCTTTTGCGGTATGGAAATTTTTAGATACTTTGGATAATAAAGATGCTTTTATTAATGGTTTTATTTATACTTTAGAAGTAAGCATTCTTGCTTTGCTTATAGCTACAATTTTTGGAACTATAGGTGGAATTATGGCTACAAGTAGATTTAAAATTATCAGAGCCTACACTAGAATTTACGTAGAGCTTTTTCAAAATGTTCCTTTGGTAATACAAATTTTCTTTTTGTTTTATGCCTTGCCCGTTTTAGGTATAAGACTTGATATATTTACTATTGGTGTATTGGGTGTTGGGGCTTATCACGGAGCTTATGTAAGCGAGGTGGTTAGAAGTGGAATTTTGGCTGTGCCAAGAGGTCAGTTTGAAGCTTCTGCTTCTCAAGGGTTTACTTATATTCAGCAAATGCGTTATATTATAGTACCTCAAACTATTAGAATTATTTTACCACCGATGACAAATCAAATGGTAAATTTAATCAAAAATACCTCTGTATTGCTTATTGTAGGTGGAGCTGAGTTAATGCATTCTGCTGATAGTTATGCAGCTGATTATGGAAATTATGCGCCAGCTTATATATTTGCAGCGGTTTTATATTTTATAATTTGTTATCCTTTGGCTTATTTCGCAAAGGCTTATGAAAATAAATTAAAAAAAGCACATTTAACGAGATAAAGGGTTGTTAATGGAAAATGTTTTTAATGCACAAAATATTGAATTTTTAATGCAAGGTTTATTTCTGACATTAAAAATAGCCTTAGCAACTTGTATTATTTCGATTGTTTTTGGAACTTTTTTAGCTATAACTAAAAATTATGGGGATAGATTAAGTAAATTTTTAGCAGCTTGCTATATAGATATTTTTAGAAATACTCCTTTATTATTATGGATGCTTGCAGCTTGTTTTGTTCTACCTGTATTTTTTGGACAATTTCCTCAAGCTTTTTGGGGTACTATAGGATTTTCACTTTATACGAGTTCGGTTATGGCTGAAATTATTAGAGGTGGATTAAATTCTATACCAAAAGGTCAGTTTGAAGCAGCTTATTCTCAAGGTTTTGATAAATTTTTTACTCTTTTTTATATTATTTTACCACAAACTTTTAGAAAAATAATACCTGCTTTATTATCTCAAATTGTAACCACTGTAAAGGATACAGCTTATTTAGCGGGTTTAGGTATAGCTGAACTTACTTATAATTCAAAAACTATATTGGCAAAACTAACAAGTTTTGAAGAAATTTTAGCGATGATAGGTGTTGTTGCGGGAATTTATTTTATAATATGTTTTTCACTTTCTATGTTGGTAAGATATTATGCCAAAAAGACAGCTTACATTTCTTAAAAAAGCTTATATTTTTATATAAGCTTTTTAAATTTACAGCAGTTTTTAACATTTTTTTTATTAAAATCTTTTGTATTAATTCATAATTTTATTGATTAAGGTTTTTTATGCGAGGTTATAAAATTTTTTCAGGCTCAGCTAATGTCGAATTTGCAAGGCAAGTTTCTAAATATCTCTCCCTGCCTTTAAGTGATGCTGGAGTAAAGCGGTTTAGTGATGGAGAGATTAGCGTTCAAATTGATGAGAGTGTACGCGGAAAGGATGTTTTTATTATTCAAAGTACTTGCGCTCCTACAAACGATAATTTAATGGAACTTTTAATTCTTACAGATGCTTTACGTCGCTCAAGTGCAAATTCAATTACGGCTATTATCCCATATTTTGGCTATGCGAGACAAGATAGAAAAGCAAATCCTAGAGTACCAATTACTGCTAAACTTGTGGCTAATTTGATTCAAGCATCTGGGATTGATCGTGTAGCTACGATAGATTTGCATGCAGGCCAAATTCAGGGTTTTTTTGATATTCCAGTAGATAATCTTTATGGAAGTATAGTTTTTAATGATTATATTAAAGCCAAACATTTTAAAAATGCTATTATAGGAAGTCCGGATATAGGTGGTGTCGCAAGAGCTAGGAGTGTTGCAAAGCATTTAGGACTTGATATAGTTATAGTTGATAAGCGTCGCGAAAAAGCCAATGAAAGTGAAGTAATGAATATTATTGGAGATGTAAAAGATAAAGAAGTTATCTTAGTGGATGATATTATTGATACTGCTGGCACTATAGTTAAAGCTGCAGAAGCTTTAAAAGAAAAAGGTGCAAAATCTGTTATGGCTTGCTGTACTCATGCAGTTTTAAGTGGAAAAGCCCACGAGAGAATAGCAAGCGGAGTTTTAGATGAGCTTGTGGTAACAGATACTATACCTTTAAAAGAGCAATTACCAAATATTAAAGTATTAAGCGTTGCACCTGTTTTTGCTGAAGTAATACGTCGTGTTTATCATAACGAAAGTGTAAATTCTCTTTTTATTTAGATTAAAAAAGCTTAAAGATTATTTTTAAGCTTTTCGTTTTTATGCTACTTAAAGAAACAAAAAACATATATTTTTTTAAAATGTGAAAAAACTAAACATCTTTCTACATAATTTAATTTATAAATCTGCTATTCTTTGAAAATATTTTATTTTCTTAGGAGAAATATGACTCAGTTAAGTACTAAATTTTTATGGTTATTTGTTGCAACTTTAGGCGCTATTTGTTTTGGTTATTTAGCTTTACAAAATGGCGAAAGTGTATCAGCGATTTATTTGGTGGTTGCTGCTGTATGTATTTATATGATAGGATATAGATTTTATGGGCGTTTTGTAGCTTATAAGGTTTTAGAACTTGATAAAAATCGTGCAACACCAGCACTTGTAGAAAATGATGGACGTGATTTTGTGCCTACAAATAAAGCTGTATTATTTGGACATCATTTTGCTGCTATTGCAGGAGCAGGTCCATTGGTAGGACCTATCTTGGCTGCTCAAATGGGATATTTGCCTTCTATGCTTTGGATTTTAGTAGGAGGAGTTTTAGCAGGTGCTGTACATGATTTTGTTGTTCTTTTTATATCTACTCGCAGAAAAGGTAGAAGTCTTGGCGAGATGATTAAGGATGAGATGGGTAAATTTACAGGTGGAGTTGCTATGGTGGCGATTTTTGGCATTATGCTTATTATTATTGCCATTTTAGCTATGGTGGTTGTAAAAGCTTTAGCAGAATCTCCATGGGGTTTATTTACTATCGCAATGACTATTCCTATAGCAATATTTATGGGAATTTATATGCGTTTTATCCGTCCAGGTAGAGTAGGGGAGGCTTCTATAATAGGTTTTGTGCTTTTAATTTTAGCTATTCATTATGGTAGCGTTATAGCTGCTGATCCTTATTTGGCTAAAATATTTACTTTAGAAGCTCCAACTTTGGCAATTGTTATGATGGCTTATGGTTTCATTGCTTCTGTTTTACCTGTGTGGTTTTTACTTGCTCCAAGAGATTATCTTTCAACTTTTTTGAAAATCGGTGTTATTGTGGTAATGGCTATAGCTATTGTTTTGGTTGCTCCTGATTTGCAAATGCCAAAAGCAAATACTCAGTATTTTGATGGAACAGGTCCAGTATTTGCAGGTGGAGTGTTTCCATTTTTATTTATTACCATTGCTTGTGGTGCGATCAGTGGTTTTCATGCTTTGATTTCTAGTGGAACTACTCCTAAAATGCTTGAAAACGAAACTCATGCTTTGACTGTTGGATATGGCTCTATGCTTGCTGAAAGTGCTGTGGCGATTATGGCTTTAATTTGTGCTTGTATTTTACATCCGGGTCTTTATTTTGCTATAAATTCAAGCTCTGCTTTGATAGGAACAGATGTTGTAAATGTAGCACAAACTATTTCAAGTTGGGGATTTAGTATTACTCCTGAAGAAATTACTACTTTAACTACAAATATAGGAGAGCATACTATACTTTCAAGGACAGGTGGAGCTCCAACTTTTGCTATAGGTGTAGCTTTGATCTTGCATGAACTTTTTGGCGGCGTGGATTTGATGGCTTTTTGGTATCATTTTGCTATATTGTTTGAAGCTTTATTTATTTTAACAGCGGTAGATGCTGGAACAAGGGCTTGTCGTTTTATGGTGCAAGATATATTGGGTAATGTTTATAAACCTTTAGGAGATATTCATAATTATCCAGCTGGACTTTTGGCTACGGCTTTAAGTGTTACAGGTTGGGGATATTTTCTTTATCAAGGTGCCATTGATCCTAAGGGAGGAATTTATACACTTTGGCCTCTTTTTGGCGTGAGCAATCAAATGCTTGCGGGTATGGCTTTGCTTCTTGCTACAACTATACTTGTAAAAATGGGCAAGGCAAGATATACTTGGGTTACTTTAGTACCTGCGGTATTTGTCTTAGTGGCAACTCTGTATGGAGGAATTCAAAAAATTATGCCTTATGAGGAAGGCAATGAAATAGCAAATGCGGTAAGTCACGTAGCCGCCGTTAGCATACAAAGTCAAAAAATTAAAGATTTAGAATTTAAATTAAATAATACTAAAGATGAAAAAGAAATTTCTACAATTAAAAAAGAAATTTCAATAGCCACTCAAAGTAAAGTTGGAAATTTGCTTAATGCAATTCTTTGTGTGTTCTTTATGATAGCTACCTTGCTTGTTATAATTTCTTGCATAGGAATTTGTTTAGGTAAAATTAAAATTCCTCTTAAAGAAACTAAGTATATTAAGATTGATGAATTTCAAAAAATTTAAGTATTATTATGAAAAAGCCGAAAGGTTTTTTCATCCCTTGGTGGGACTTTCTAGTTATGATAAGTATTTAGAACACATGAAACAAAAACATCCAGGAAAAATTCCAAAAACCAGAGAGGAATTTTTCAAAGAATGTCTAGATAAAAAATACAATAGCGGCGGTTTAAATAAATGCTGATAAGCTTAAAGGATAAAGTTTTATCATACAAAATAAGCTTTAAGCATTTAAAAAGCCATGAATTTTTTTGAGTTCTTCACTAATAGGCTTTTTCTTTCCATCTCTTGTAACACTTACATAAGTTACTAAAGCCGAAGTTACATTAATGCAAGAAGTACAACCTTGAGAATCCACTCTTTGAGCTGTGACTTCTACTTCAACGCTGATTGAAGTATTACCCACATTTACAACTTTAGAATAACAAGAAATTATATCGCCTATAAAAACAGGTTCTTTAAAAACTACTTTATCCATAGAGATGGTTACAACGCGTTCAGGAGAAAGTTCTCTTGCTGCGATAGCTCCTGCTAAATCGATTTGTGAAAGTATCCATCCGCCAAAAATATTTCCCGCTGGATTTGTATCACTTGGCATAGCTACAATTTTTAATTTTGGCTCTCCCATATCTCTCATTTTTACTCCTTATTTTAAAAAATGAATTATAATTAAAAAAGTTAAAAAGGAGAATAAAAGTATGAATAATTTTAAAGAAATAGCTAAATTGATTAGAAAATACAAAGAAAGAAATAATGCGTTATATGAGTTTTTAGACAAAGAAGATGTGGGCGAGTATTTTAGATCTTTGATTTCTTTAAGCGAATTAAAACAAGATAAAACAACCATGCTAGCCATACTTAGGCGTTTGGTTGATTTAAAGGAAGAAAATTTAGTTCAAGAGTGGAAAAAAAACAATTTTAAGGAAGATAAGATTATAGAGTTAAAACATAAGTTCTATGAAGAGGTTAGAAAGTTTTATGAAAAAGAACATCAAAATTTAATTAATGAAATAAAAGAGAAAAAACTTTTAAATAATTTTTATCAGTCTTTAATACAAGGAGTGCATAATATAGGTTTAATTATGAATATTTTTGAAATTTCTTGGACTAAAGAAATTATAGAAAAAAATAATAAAATTTTATCTACTCAATTTCCAAATTTAGATGATGCAATGGAATTTTTACGTAAAAATCATTTATATCAAAAAACTCCAGAAGGAAAAATTTGTGAGCGAAGCTATGGTGTTTTAGTTAGAATAGGAAATTTATGGAAATTTGTTCCTTATGCGAGATTTTTTGAAAATGAAATTTTAAAATTAGAATTTGCTTTTGAAAATATGATTGATCAGCTTAAAATATTTGCTAGCAACGAAGAGGAAAAAGCTTATATAGAATATTTTGAAAAATTAAAATTAGCGTTTTGTGAAAAAGATGAAGATAGAGTTATAAAAGCTTGGCAAGAAGCTGAATTTGCTTGGATGAAAGTAAAATCACCTTTACAAGTGGGACATCCTTTAGAATATTATGAAGATAATTATACTCATGCGGTAGCATTAGAATGGGATATAAGAATAGAAGATGAGAATGATTTTGATGTTTTGAAATTTGGCAGTGAAATTAAGGAAAGTTTTGAACATGTTTATAAAAATATAGGACTTGAAGATTGTGAATTAGAAAAAGAAGTTTTATCTAATATAGAAAAAACTCAACTTTATATTTGCACTCCGATGATATTTTATGGTGCTGAACTTAAAGGTTTATTCTCAGCTCAAGTCGTTCCAAATGATGAGTTTGTAAGTTCTAAGGCGGGTAAAAAAATATTTGCCTTTATAAATTTTGTATATGAAAATGCTAAAATAAAGCCTTTTATGAGAATTTCTAGCGAGGTTTTTGATAAAGAATTTTTGGATTTTGGAAGAAATATTTTATTTTATCAGGAAAAAATTTGGAAAAGGGTTTATGAAGTATCAACTATAGGCCATGAATTTGGTCATATATTTTTTATTGCTAATGATACTGAAAAAACAATGAATCAGAGTGGTTTTTTTAAAAATATAGAAGAATATAAAGCTACTACAGGTGGACTTATAAATTTCTTTTATCATGAACAAGATGACTTGATAATGCCTGTTTTTCATGAACTTATAAAAAGAGCTATTGGACTTATTTCTTGGCAAAGGGTTGATGAAGTTAGACCTTATTATACAGAAGGACTTATTCATCTTAGCTTGCTTTTTGAAAGCGAAGTATTGATTTTTGAAAATAATAATTTGAAGATAAATTTTGACTTAGAGCATTATGAAAAATTTAAAGAACTAACTTTAAAAAATTATCATGAATTAGCAAAACACTATGCTTTAAGACTTGATGCAAAAGAGTTTTTAAGTAGATTTTGTGAAATTGAAGATAATATTTTTCTTCCTATTATGCCTAAGTGTAAAGAATTTGTTAAATTTTATTATGATTTATACGAGAAAATTGGTAATGAAATTGATAATAGCGGAGAATTTGAAAGATATAAGAAAAAATAATAAAATTTTTTGAAAAAAACTTAAAAAAACTGTTTTTTACTTGATATTGTTTTTTAAATATGCTAAAATTAGGCGTTTCAATTAAAACAAAGGAGCTTTTATGACTAAAGCAGATTTTATTTCATTAGTTGCTCAAACAGCTGGGCTAACAAAAAAAGACGCTACTACTGCTACTGATGCAGTTATTTCTACTATTACTGATGTTTTAGCTAAAGGTGATAGCATCAGTTTTATTGGTTTTGGTACTTTTTCAACTCAAGAAAGAGCTGCTAGAGAAGCTAGAGTACCAAGCACAGGAAAAACAATCAAAGTTCCTGCTACAAGAGTTGCAAAATTTAAGGTAGGTAAAAACCTTAAAGAAGCTGTTGCAAAAGCAAGCGGCAAAAAGAAAAAATAAAACTTCGGCTAGATAAATTCTAGCCTTCTTTCTCAATTAATTCAGATATTTTATATCTTTTATTTACTTTATTTTTTTAAACTTTTATAAAACTATGCATTATTAAATAAAAAAGGATATTAAAATTATGAAAGTATATGAAAAAGTAAGTGAACTTATAGGAAATACTCCTATTATACATTTGAAAAAATTTGGTATTAATGTTTTTGCTAAATGCGAATTTTTAAATCCTAGTCATTCTATAAAAGATAGAGCAGCTTTTGAAATGATTAAAGATGCTTTAGATAGCAAAAAAATTAATCAAGATACTACAATAGTTGAAGCAACTAGTGGAAATACTGGAATTTCTTTGGCTATGATTTGTGCAGATTTGGGACTTAAATTTATTGTTGTAATGCCTGAATCTATGAGTTTAGAAAGAAGACAAATGATAACACTCTTTGGTGCTAGGTTGGAATTAACTCCTGCAAATTTAGGAATGAAAGGAGCGGTTGATAAAGCAAATGAAATATTATTAAATACTCCAAATTCTTTTATGGTTTCTCAATTTGAAAATATCTCAAATAAAAATGCGCATCGTAAGAGTACGGCTTTAGAAATTTTAAGAGATTTGGATAATGAACTTGATATTTTTGTAGCTGGTTTTGGAACCGGCGGTACTATCAGTGGAGTTGGGGAAATACTAAAAGAAAAATTAGAAAAAGTGTATATTGTTGGAGTCGAGCCTCTAAATTCTCCATTGCTTAGCAAAGGTGAAGCAGGGAGTCATAAAATACAAGGAATAGGGGCGAATTTTATACCTACTATTTTAAATAAAGAAGTTATAGATGAAGTGATCACGGTAAGCAATGAAGATGCTATAAATACAGCTAAAGAACTTGCCAAAAGTGGTTTAATGGTAGGTATATCAAGTGGAGCAAATGTATTTGTCGCAAGTATGTTAGCAAAGAAATTTCCAGATAAAAGAATTTTAACTATGCTAAATGATACGGCTGAAAGATACCTTTCAACTGATCTTTTTGCTTAAGTATAATTATTGAGAATTTAGAAAAATTCTAAGTTCTCTTAAAATTTCTTGTGGATTTAAATCGCTAATTTCTTTATAAAAATGACCTTTTTCATCAATAAGATAAAGCATATTGCTATGTGCTATAGAATAACCCATAAAAGAATCATTTAGATTTATTTTTTGATATTGAACATTATATTGTTTTGTTATTTTTTGAAGAGTTTTTTCATCTTTTGCAATTAAGGCGTCTGCTTTTGGGTAAAAGTATCGTAACCATTCGTTTGTATTGCTTAAGTTATTATCTCTATTTGGATCTAAAGAAATAAAAAGAATGTGAGCTTTAGGATTATTGATTTGCTTTAAGGCTTTGCCTACTAAACTAAGAGTTGCTGGACAAACATCAGGGCAATAAGTGTATCCAAAATAGATAATAAGCTTATCTCCTTTAAAATCTTTTAGGGTGGTTTCCTCTTTTAAATCTGATTTTAAGATAAAATCATAAGAATTTTGATGATTTTTAAGAAAAAATATTACACCTAAAATAATGGCAACTATAGCTATAAACAAAATAATATTTTTTTTCATTTTTTTAGCTCAAAATCAAAATAAAACCCTATGGGTTTATTATTATCCATAAATTCTACCCTAAAACGCATAGTATCCAAAACGCAAGTAGCAAGAACTATTTTGCTTTCATAATCTGTTGAATTTAATTGATGTATTTTAGGTTTAATTTCACCCATATACATATTCAATCCATAAATTTTAATTCCTAAGTTGTTATAATTTCCTAGATTTACAATCTTTAGGTTTGTAACATCTAAAGATTGTAAAGGTTTGGGATTTAGGGAAATTAAGACTTCTTTATTATTAAAACTATATGTGCAGTCTTTAACATTAAGATCGCAAGTTAATGGGGTAGAAAAATCAGCTTTTGTTATTTTTTGAGAATCTTTTATTACATAAAAATCAAAAATAATATATAAAATAGCAATAACAAAAGCAAAAGCTAGGATAAAAATAATTTTTCTCATTAATTAAAATTCTTTAGAATCAATATTTTTTAACTCTATGGTTTTGTGATTATTAAATTTTAAAACTAAATTTACCTTCGTGTCTTTAATAATAGGTTTTTTTAGTTTTAAAAGCATTATATGGTAACCTCCTGATTTAAGCTCTGTGCTTGAATGAGCTTTTATAATAATTTCAGGAATTTTTTGCATCATTATTTTTCCATCTTTATGTATATGTGTATGCAGTTCACTTACTTCACTGATATTGCTTTTAACATTTATTAGGGCAATGTCTTTATCAGTATTGTTAAAAATGGTAAGAAAAATAGCACTATTTTGTGCATGAGGTGGAGTTTGTTTTACAAAAGCATTTTTTACCTCTATATCATTAACAGCCCAAAGATTTAAGGCAAAAAGAGTGCCTAAGAGAAGAATTTTTTTCATATTGTATCCTTATTTTTATAATATTAAATATTTGTTCATTATATCAAAAAATATTTTTATTTGAATATAAAATTTTGAAAATTTTTCAATGTGTGTTACCTGTTTGAAAATTTTTTTGCATAGTAACATCAAAATCAAAGAAAAAACCAGTTGGAGCATTATTGTTTAAAAAATCAACCCTAAATCTAGAATCATCGGTAATGCTTCTACCTATAAAATTTATAAGAATATCACCATTAACTATATTAAATTTAGGAATGATATCGCCTATATAGGAATTTAAACTATAAATTTTAATCTTTAAATTAGAATAATGAGGAAAATTTTTAATTTTTATAGTAGTTTTATTGAAAATTTTTATAGGTTTTGGGTAGGCTGAAACTTCAATATTTTTTTTATTAAAAGAAAAAACACAATCTTGTAAATTTAAGTCACAAGTTAGAAGTTGGCAAGTGTTTAAGCTAAATACACTTTCTTTCTTTTTATCATATAAAGCATAAAAAGCCAAAAATAAAATTCCTAAAAAAGATATTCCTATAAAAAAATTTTTTATCATTGTAGATAACCTTTTAAAATAAGCCTTGTGTGATTTATTAAAAATTATATCATAAATTAAGATTCATTGTTAACATAATTAATATTTTTTAAGAAAAAAAATACTATAATCACAAACATTTTTAACTTAAAAAATTTTGAAATACTTAAGGAAAAACATTGCTAAAACGACTTACTTTATTAATTACGCTTTCTACAATGATATTGCATGCTTCAGATCTTGTTAAAATTTACCTTAACCAAGGACTAGATGCTGTTGGTGCGGCAATCGAAAAAGAATTGACTCAAAAGGATTTTTGGTTAAGTGAAATAGGAGATAAAAATATTTCACTTGGATACTATGATGATAATGTTGCTATTGTGCTTACAAATAAAACAGATAAAATTCTTCGTGTTTATTCTTACGAGGACGGAAAAATAAGAAAAGATTTTGAACAAAAAGACATAATAACTGGATTAATGGGCGATAAAAAAATAGAAGGAGATTTAAAAACGCCAGTAGGTTTTTATGAGTTAGGTCGTAAATTTAATCCAGGTGATCCTTATTATGGTCCCTTTGCTTTTGCTACAACTTATCCAAATTTACTTGATAAAGTACAAGGAAAAACAGGTGGTGGTATTTGGATCCATGGCTATCCTTTAGATGGTTCTAGACTTGATGAATTTAAAACAAGAGGGTGTATTGCTTTATTTAATAATAATTTAGAGAAATTTGCACAAGTTGTACAAGATAAAAAAATTTTTGTTATGACAGAAGAAAAAGAAAAAATTAGAGCTAAAAAGGATCAAATAGCTAGTTTATTGGCTGATCTTTTTACATGGAAACTAGCTTGGACAAATAGTGACACTAATACCTATTTGAGTTTTTATGATGAGCAAGAATTTAAACGTTTTGATAAAATGAAATTTGAACAGTTTGCTTCCATGAAAAAATCTATTTTTTCTCGTAAAGAAGATAAAAAAATTAAATTTTCAGATATTAATATCAGCCCTTATCCGAATTTAGAAAATGAAACTATGTATAGAATTTCATTTTATGAGGATTATTACACTAAAAACTATCAGTTTAGAGGCGATAAAATTTTATACGTTAAGATAGATAGTAAAGGTAAAATGAAAATTTTAGCAGAGCAATAAATGTCTTTAATAAAAATTGATCAAAAAGCTTATGAATATAATTTAAGACATATTGCTAAAAAAATAGGAAGTTTTCAAAGATTAATTTGCGTTTTTAAAGATAATGCATATGGACATGGAGCTAAGCTTTTAGCTCCATTAGCCAAAAATTTAGGAGTTTCTTTTGTTGCTGTTAAGAGTGAAGAAGAAGCTCAAGAAATCGAAGAATTTTTTGAGAATATATTAATACTATCACATCGTCCTCATGGTAATGAAAATTCTCGATTTATTTATGCTTTAAATGATATTTCCCAAGTAAAAAAATACAAGCAAGATGTAAAAATACATCTAAAAATAGATACAGGCATGCATCGCAATGGAATTTGTGTAGAAAATTTAGAGTATGCTATAGATCTTATTCAAAGTAGTGATTTAAAACTTACTGGAATGTTTACACATTTTGCTAGTGCAGATGAAATGGATGGAAGTTTTTTTGTTCAAAAAGAAAATTTTCAAAAAGCTAAAAAGATAGTAAAAAAATATTTTTCAAATTTATTATTTCATTCGCATAATTCTGCAGCATTATTTAGAGGGAAAATTCCTGAAGATGAATATTGTAGAGTTGGGCTTGTTCAATTTGGATATGGGGATTCAAATTTAAAAAGAGTTTTAAGCTTGTATGCTCATAGATTAAGTCAAAGGATTTTACAAAAAGGACAGAGTATAGGATATGGAGGTATTTTTACTGCTACAAAGGATATGGAAGTAGCAACTTATGATTTGGGTTATGCTGATGGTCTTTTCCGTTACAATGGAAAAGGGGAGTTAGTGCTTGGAAATGGAAAAGTAATACTTGGAAAGATGTCAATGGATAGTTTTTCTTGTGAAAATTCTGGTGAGGAAATTTGCGTGTTTAAAGATGCTGATATTTGGGCTGATTTTTTTCATACTATTAACTATGAAATTTTAGTAAAACTAAATCCTAACATTCAAAGAGTTCTAGTATAAATATGTTTAATATAGTTTTAGTTCACCCTAGAATACCGCAAAATACAGGTAGTATAGGTAGAATGTGTTTTAATGCTGGTTTTAAACTTCATATCGTTAAACCAACTGTTTTTGATATTTCTCAAAAGGCTGTTAGAAGAGCAGGGCTTGATTACTGGGATAAATTAGAACCCATTATTTGGGAGAATCTTGAAGAATTTTTAAATGAAAATATGATTTATAAAAATCGCTTTTTTTTCGCAACAACCAAGAGTCAAAAAGCTTATTTTGATGCAGAATTTCAAAAAAATGATTTCTTATTCTTTGGAAGTGAGAGTTATGGTTTGCCTATGGAATTAATGCAATTAAATTGGCAAAATGCTATAACTATACCTATGAAATCTTATGGAAGAAGTTTAAATTTAGCTACAAGCGTTGGTATAATCTCTTATGAAGCTTTAAGACAAAATTTTAGTAATTTTGTTTCTTAAAAGTTTCAAATTTACACAATAACTTAAAACAAATAAAATCATAAAGTCCTTTTTATAAAAATTATGTTAAAGTAAAATTTAGATTATTTTTTGAGGAGTTTGGATGAATTTAGATATTATGCTAGATTTTGCCAATAAAGCGTCTGATATTATAGCTAATAAGATTGTCCCAAATACAGACATTATCATGGTGGTTTTGCTTATTGTTTGTGGACTTTATTATAGCTTTTTAACTCGCTTTGTTCAGTTTCGTATGTTGAGTTCTGTATTTAAAATTCTTACAGAAAAAAACGAAGGACACACTAAAGAACATATTTCACCTTTTCAGGCATTGATGATCTCAACTGCTTCTAGAGTTGGTATAGGAAATATCGCTGGAATTTCTTTGGCATTGGCTACAGGTGGCGCTGGTGCTTTATTTTGGATGTGGGTTATGGCATTTTTTGGTGGTGCCTCAGCATTTGCTGAAAGTACCTTAGCTCAAGTTTACAAATCAAAAGATGATACAGGTGGATTTAAAGGTGGTCCAGCCTATTATATAAAAAAAGCCTTAGGCTCACATTTTTTTGGAGCTTTTTTTGCTTTTATTCTTATTATTACTTATGCTTATGGATTTAACGGACTTCAAAGTCAAACAATGACTTCATCTTTTAAAGTTTATTATGATATGTTTAATCCAAATGCTGCTGTAGATTTTGCATCAAGTTCTTGGCCAATGATCATTGGTATTGTTTTAACTATTTTTGGCGCATGGATGTTTTTTTCTCACCATGCTAAAATAGGTAAAATTAGTTCTTTAATTGTTCCTTTTATGGCTTTAGCTTATGTTTTGCTTGCTGTGATTGCTGTTTTAATGAATTTTGATAAAATTCCTTCTGTGGTTCATATGATTTTACAAAGTGCTTTTGATTTTAAAGCGATTTTTGGTGGTTTTGCTGGTTCTGCTTTAGTTATAGGGATTAAAAGAGGACTTTTTTCAAATGAAGCGGGTATGGGCTCAGCACCTAATGCAGCTGCAGCAGCTTTGACAAGTCATCCAGCTAAACAAGGTGTTATACAAGCCTTTTCAGTTTTAATTGATGTTGTTGTTTGTACAAGTTCTGGATTTTTAGTTCTTTTTTCTATGGCATATTTAGGACTTGGAGAAAGTAAAATTGATGGTGGAATGCCTTTAGTTCAAGAAGCTATGCGTGAGTATTATGGTAGCTTTGGAATCCATTTTATTACTATAGCTATTGTTCTTTTTGCAATAACTTCTTTAATAGGAAATTATTATTATGCTCAAGCTAATGTTAAATATTTAACAAATTCCAAATTTGTAATGAATTTGTTTAGAATTACAGCTGTGGCTATGATTTTTATTGGCTCGCAAATGAATTTAAAACTTGCTTGGAATTTGGCTGATTTAACTATGGCTTTCATGGCAACGACAAATATTATATCTTTATTGCTTTTAGGTGGTATAGTAAATAAAGTTTTAAAAGATTTTAATACGCAACAAAAATCTGGTATAGATCCTAAATTTAATGCTAGCAAACTTGGAATTAAAAACGCTGAATGTTGGGATTAAAATTCATAAGCCTTAATGGCTTATGAATTAATGATTTAAAACCTTGTTTAAAAATTCTCTCAATCTTTCATTGCTAGGATTTTCAAATACTTCTTTAGGGCTTGCATCAACAGCGATTTTTCCTTTATCCATAAAAAATATACGATTGGCAACATTTCTAGCAAAACCCATTTCATGAGTTACTACAAGCATAGTTAAACCTTCTTTTGCAACATCTTTCATAATGCTTAGAACCTCGCCTATCATTTCAGGATCTAGAGCTGAAGTAGGCTCATCAAATAAAATAACATCAGGATTCATCATCAAGCTTCTAGCAATAGCTATGCGTTGTTTTTGTCCACCAGAGAGCTTATGGGGCATTATATTTTCTTTGTCTGCTAAACCCACCTTGGTAAGAAGTATTTTTGCTTTTTTTATGGCTTCTTCTTGACTTAAAATTCCCGTTTTAATGGGTGTTAAACATAAATTTTCCATAACATTTTTATTAGCAAAAAGATTAAAATGCTGAAACACCATGCTAACTTTTTGCCTAATCTTATTAATATCGATTTCTTTATCAAGTATGTTTTGTTTATTAATTAAAATTTCCCCACTATCAGCTAGTTCTAAGCGATTGATGCAGCGTAAAAATGTACTTTTTCCGCCTCCACTTGGACCTATGATAGCTATCACATCGCCTTTTGAGATTGTAGTGTTAATATTTTTTAAAACTTCTAATTCTCCATATTTTTTTTGTAAATTTTTAACTTCAATCATTTTTATTCATCCTAAGTTCAAGTTTTTTTGCAAAATAACTAAAAATTTTTACACTTACGTAATAAACAAGCCCAGTGAAAATAATAGGTTTTGGATTGTAAAGTACGGCTTGTAAGCTTTGACTTTGCATAGTAATATCAATAACACTAATAAATCCTACAACAGAAGTTTCCTTAAATAAAGAAATAAATTCATTAGCTAATGCAGGTAAAATATTTTTAGTAGCTTGAGGAAGAATAATTTCTTTCATTGAAGTTTTATAATCAAGTCCCATTGCTCTTGCAGCTTCCATTTGTCCTTTATCTACACTATTAATGCCACTTCTTACAATTTCTGCTATATAAGCCGAGCTATTAAGTCCTAGTGCAAGAATAGCTGCATAAAGGTTATCTATAAAAGTAAAAATTACAAAAGCAAAAATCATTAATTGTAAAATTACTGGTGTTCCTCGTATAATGTCTATATATTCATCTATAATAAAATTAAGCGTTTTAAATTTAGAGAAGTGTAAAATAGCTAAACTAAAACCAATAATCACTCCGATAATAACAGCACAAGCAGTTAATAAAAGCGTAATAAGATAACTTTTTAAATAAGCTTTTACATTTTCTGTATAGCCATAGCTCACAACTCCACTAGGATCTTGAATTTTTAATATTTCTATTGGGAAAGAAAAATAGCCCCATAAAATAATAATAACAAAAAAAACAAAAATTCTTATATTTTTTTGATTCAATTTTTAAACCTTTTCAGAGAAATTATTTAAAGAAAAGATTTTATAGAAATATCTTTGAATTTTCTCTAAAGATTTAAAAAAATGTGTTAGAATTTCTCAAAAATAAGGTTGTATTTATGGAAATTTTAGATTTCATTCTAATAGTTATTTTTGTGTTTTTAATGATTGTTTTGATTATAGGTTTTAATCGTCAAATGATGCAAAAAAACAAAGAAAGAGAAGAAAGATTTAAAAAATATAAAAAAGGAGAACAAAATGAGTAAAAAAGTATTAATTCCATTGGCTCAAGGTTTCGAAGAAGCTGAATTTATAGGAATTGCAGATGTTTTAAAACGAGCAAGAGAATTAAATCCAGATTTGGAAGTTGTTATAGCTTCGCTAAATAGCGAGTTATTAGTAAAAGGTGCTAATGGCATTAGTATAAAAGCAGATTGTTCTATAGAGAGTGTTGATATAGAAAATCTAGATGCCATTGCTTTAGCGGGTGGCTTTGAAGGTATGATGAATCTTAAGAATTCAAATGTTATTTTAAATATCATTAAACAACTTCACAGCAAAAATAAAATTGTTGCCGCAATCTGTGCTTCTCCTATAGTCTTAAATGAAGCAGGTGTTTTAGAGGGCGAGTTTGCTTGCTATCCTAGTTGTGAAGTTGGACTTAATGGAAATCGTGTTAACAAGGCTGTAGTTGTAAATAAAAATGTTATAACTTCAGCAGGTCCAGCTACGGCAATTCTTTTTGGTTTAGAACTAGCTAAAAAGTTATGCGGTGATGAAATTTATCAAAAATTATACGAGGGAATGTTGCTACCTCTGACAAAATAATTTAAATGGTAGTTTTTCTACCATTTAAATTAAAATAAAGCTTGAGGATTTTCTTTTTTTGTTTTTTCCTTAGGCAGTTCAAAACCTCCAAGCATATGAAAATGCAAATGAAAAACTTCTTGTCCGCTATTTTTTCCACAGTTTGTTACTAAGCGATATCCACTTTTATCTACGCCTAAAAGAACAGCTAATTCTTGTATAAAACTTGTCATTTTGGCCATAAGTTCAGGATCAAATTCTTGAAAGTCTTTAAAATGTTTTTTAGGGATTATAAGTATATGTATAGGTGCTTTGGGTGCAATATCATGAAATGCTAGAAAATCATCACTTTCAAGCACTTTATTGCATGGAAGTTTACCTTCAACTATGAGTTCAAAAATTGTTTTTTCTTGCATTATTTATCCTTTTTTATTGTTAGTTTGATACAATTATATCTTTAAAGTTTGGTTTTTATGCTGAATTTAAAATAGTTTTTAATAGAATTAGAACTTGAAATATTTTATTTAAGGTAAGAAAATTGCAAAATTTTATAGAACAGATTCAAAAATGTGAGAATTTAAATGATTTGGAAGCTATTAGGATTTCCGTTCTTGGAAAAAAAGGTATTTTAACAGAAGGCTTTACAAAGCTTAAAGAGTTAGAAGATGATGCGAAAAAAGAATTTGCTGCTAAACTAAATGCACAAAAAGAAATATTTAATGAGGCTTATTTAGCCAAATTTAAAGATTTGGAAAATCTTGCTTTAGAAGAAAGAATGAAACAAGGTGCTTTAAATTTTAACTATTTTGATGAAAATATTACAACAGGTGCCTTACATCCTGTTATGAGCACTATGGATAAAATCATAGAGTATTTTATAGCTTTGAATTTTAGCATAGAAAAAGGGCCTTTAATAGAAGATGACTTCCATAATTTTGAAGCGTTAAATTTACCTAAATCTCACCCCGCAAGAGATATGCAAGATACCTTTTATTTTGATGATAAAAGGCTTTTAAGAACACAAACTTCACCAGTGCAAATACGGACAATGCTTGCGCAAAAACCTCCTATTAGGATGATAGCCCCTGGTGCTGTATTTAGAAGAGATTTTGATATTACACATACTCCTATGTTTCATCAAGTTGAGGGCCTTGTGGTGGAAGAAGGACAAAAGGTTAGCTTTGCAAATTTAAAAAGTGTATTGGAAGATTTTTTGCGCTATATGTTTGGAGATGTGAAAGTTCGTTTTCGTCCAAGTTTTTTCCCATTTACAGAACCGTCTGCTGAAGTTGATATTTCTTGTGTATTTTGCAAAGGAAAGGGTTGTAGGGTTTGTAAACATACAGGTTGGCTTGAAGTTTTAGGATGTGGAATAGTTGATCCTAATGTTTATAATTTTGTTGGCTATGAAAATGTAAGTGGTTATGCTTTTGGATTGGGAGTAGAGCGTTTTGCAATGCTTTTACATCAAATTCCAGATTTAAGATCTTTATTTGAAGGTGATTTGAGATTATTGGAGCAGTTTAGATGATAATTACTAGAAGTTGGTTGAATGATTGGTTGGAACTCGAAGAAATAAGTTCAGATAAAATAGCTAAAACTTTAAACTCCATAGGCATAGAAGTTGATAGGGTTAGTGCTTTAAAGGCTCCAGATAAAGTTGTTGTAGGCTATGTTAAGGAAAAAATTAAACATGAAAATTCAGATAAATTAAGCATTTGTCAAGTTGATATCGGAAGTGAAACCTTGCAAATTGTCTGCGGTGCTGCGAATGTTGATGCAGGACAATTTGTAGCTGTTGCAACTAAAGGTGCTATCATGCCAAATGGTATGGAAATAAAAGAAGCAAAATTACGAGGAGTGGATTCTTGTGGTATGCTTTGTTCTAGTTTAGAACTTGGTTTTGAAAAAATCAATGAAGGGATTATGCTTTTAGATGAGAGTATAGGGAAATTAGAACTTGGGAGAGCTTTAAATACTTATGAAATTTTTAACGATGAGCTAATAGAAGTAGAACTTACTCCTAATAGGGGTGATTGTTTAAGTATTTATGGTATTGCTCGTGATTTAGCTACAGCTTTAAATTTAAATTTAAAAGAACCAAAACCATTTAAAGAAGGTGAAAATGTTTTAGGTATTGGTAGAATCTTGCGTTTAGCGGCTGAGAAGGAGCTTAATGGGCTTTATAATTATCGCGCCATAGAACTAAAAGGTCAATTTCAAATAAATTTATTGCTTAGTTTAAGACTTGTGCAAATTGAGAGTTTGGGAAAAAATTCTATAGAAAATTTATTAAGTTATGCAACACATTCAACTGGTGTTCTTTTTAATGCTTATGATTTAAATAGTCTTTCTGGGGAAGATGAAGAATTTACCATTAATTTAACTAAGCAAGCACATGGAGAAACAAAAGTATCTTGTAAAGATAAGTTTTTGAGTTTTAGTGGAATTTTTCAAAATGATGAAAGCAAATGTAAAAATGATTCTAAAATAGTTATTATTGAGGCTAATTATACTGATCCATTAGTAATTGCAAATGCTAAAATGTATCATAAAGATCAGGATGAAAAAACACTTTATAGAAGCTTTAGAGGGAGTGAGCCTAAACTAAATTTAGGAATGGATTTTTTACTTAGTATTTTTGATCAGATTCCAGATCTTGTTATTTATAGTTCTTCTCAACAAATTTTAATCGATAAAGAATTACCAATCATACCAATAAGTATTGAAGGTATTAGCGATATAATAGGGCAAAATGTTGATAAAGACGAAGTATTAAAAATATTAAAGAAATTAGGTTTTGAACTCATACTTTCAGGTGAAGGGCTTATTAATGTTAAAGCACCTTTACATCGTCCTGATATTAAAAATTTATCAGATATTTGCGAGGAAGTTGTAAGAATTATAGGTATTGATAATATTGCTTCTAAGGGTTTAGAATTTGTAGAAAAAAATCGTTTAAATTCTGCATATAAAAGTTATATTGAGTTTTTAAATTTAAGAAAAAGAGCAGTAGCTAGTGGTTATTTTGAAAGCTTGCATTATGTTTTGGATAATGAAGAAGAACTTAAAAAATTAGGTTTTGACTCTGTTAAATTAAAACTAATCAATCCAATTACAGCAGAACTTAATACTTTAAGAACAACCCTTTTAAATCATTTGTTAAATGCAGCAAGTTTAAATGCAAAAAATTCTAAAAAAATTATTAAACTTTTTGAACTAGGGGCTGTTTTCAATGTTAATAATCAAGAATTAAATCGTATCGCATTTATCCATTCTGGCTTAAAAGAAGAAGCTAAAATTTCCAACAAGGCCAAACCTGAATCAGTGCAATTTTATGATTTTCTTTTAGACATTAAAAATATTATAGGTGATTTTAAACTAAAATCATCAAAATATAATATTTTAAGCCCTTATGAACAAGCAGATATTTATTTATCAGATGTTAAAGTAGGTTTTATAGGCCGTTTGCATTTAAAAATAGAAAATGAGAGAGATTTGCCAAAAACATATATTTGCGAACTTGATTTAGATTTAATCAAACAAGATTTTAAAATAGCTAAGCCTTACTCCAAATTTCCAGCCATTACTAGAGATCTTAGTGTGTTAATACCTAAAGGTTTTGAATATAATCAGATTAAAAACTGTATCGAAGAATTGAATTTAGAAATACTTGAAAATTTTCGTTTAGTCGATATTTATAGTGATGAAAACCTTAAAGAATTTTATAGCATTACCATAAGTTTTTCTTTTAGGGATATAAATAAAACTCTAGAAGATAGTCAAGTAAATGAATGTATGGATAAAATTTTAAATACTCTTAAAAATTTGGGTCTTGATTTAAGATGAAAATTTACAAATTGCAAACCCCTGTAAATGCTATACTTGAAAATATAGCAGCAGATAAAAGCATATCTCATCGTTTTGCTATATTTTCGCTTTTAACACAAGAAGAAAATAAGGCTCAAAATTATCTCTTAGCACAAGATACTTTAAATACTCTTGAGATTATAAAAAATCTTGGAGCTAAAATTGAACAAAAAGATTCTTGCGTAAAAATTATACCTCCTAAAGAAATTTTATCTCCAAATTGTATTTTAGATTGTGGAAATTCAGGAACTGCTATGCGTTTGATGATAGGATTTTTAGCAGGAATTTCTGGGTTTTTTGTTTTAAGTGGAGATAAGTATTTAAACAATCGCCCTATGAGAAGGATAAGTAAACCACTTACTCAAATAGGTGCTAGAATTTATGGAAGAAATGAGGCAAATTTAGCTCCACTTTGCATAGAAGGTCAAAATTTAAGAGCTTTTAATTATAAAAGCGAAATTTCTTCGGCTCAAGTTAAAACAGCTATGATTTTATCTGCTTTTAGAACTGATAATGTATGCACTTTTAGTGAAATTTCTCTTAGTCGAAATCATAGTGAAAACATGCTAAAGGCTATGAAAGCTCCAATAAGGGTTAGTAATGATGGCTTAAGTTTTGAAATAAATCCTTTAAAAAAACCTTTAAAAGCTCAAAATATAATCATTCCTAATGATCCTTCTTCGGCTTTTTATTTTGTTTTAGCAGCTATTATTTTGCCTAAATCTCAAATTATTTTAAAAAATATTTTACTTAATCCTACTCGTATAGAGGCGTATAAAATTTTGCAAAAAATGGGCGCCAAACTTGAAATGACAATAACTCAAAATGATTTTGAAACTATTGGTGAGATCAGGGTGGAGTCTAGCAAGCTTAATGGCATAGAAGTTAAAGATAATATCTCTTGGTTAATAGATGAAGCGCCTGCTTTGGCTATAGCTTTTGCTTTGGCTAAGGGTAAATCTAGTTTAATAAATGCTAAAGAATTACGCGTTAAAGAAAGCGATAGGATTGCTGCGATGGTTAAAAATCTAAAGCTTTGTGGTGTTGAAGCTAGAGAACTTGATGATGGTTTTGAAATAGAAGGTGGATGCGAACTAAAATCTTCAAAAATTAAAAGCTATGGAGATCACCGTATTGCCATGAGTTTTGCTATTTTAGGTTTGCTTTGTGGAATTGAGATTGATGATAGTGATTGTATAAAAACTTCTTTTCCAAATTTTATAGAGATTTTATCAAATTTAGGAGCTAAGATTGATTATTGAATTAGCAAAAAATTATGGTTTTTGTTTTGGTGTTAAAAGAGCTATTAAAAAGGCAGAACAAATAAAAGATGCCGCAACTATAGGTCCTCTTATTCATAATAACGAAGAAATTTCTCGTTTGCAGAAAAATTTTAATGTCAAAACCTTAGAAAATATAAAAGCTTTAAGCAATGAAAAAAAAGCTATTATAAGAACTCATGGTATTACAAAGCAAGATTTAGAAGAATTGAGAAAAAAAGATATAGAAATTTTTGATGCTACTTGTCCTTTTGTTACAAAACCACAACAAATTTGCGAGCAAATGAGTAAGGAGGGTTATGAAGTTGTTATTTTTGGAGATGAAAATCATCCTGAGGTCAAAGGAGTAAAAAGTTATGTAAGTACAAAAGCTTATGTAGTTTTGGATAAAAAAGAACTTCAAAATATAAAACTTCCTAATAAAATAGCTGTAGTAAGCCAAACAACTAAGAAGCCTGAACATTTTATGGAGATAGTAAATTTTTTAATACTTAAAACCAAAGAAGTAAGAGTTTTTAATACTATATGCGATGCAACCTTTAAAAATCAAGATGCCATTAAAGAACTCTCGCTTAAAAGTGATGTTATGGTTGTTGTAGGGGGTAAAAACTCAGCCAATACAAAACAACTTTTTTTGATTGCAAAAACCAATTGTGAAGATAGTTATCTAATTGAAACCGAAGAAGAGTTAAAAAAAGAATGGTTTTTGGATAAAAAACATTGCGGCATTAGTGCAGGTGCTAGTACTCCTGATTGGATTATACAAAAAGTTATCGCCAAAATAGAAAATTTTGAAATTAATTAAAAAATGTTTTCAAATAGAATAAAAAAGTCAAAAATTTAAAAAAAATTAACAAAAATAAAAAAACTTAACACTAATTAAAGAAAAATAAGGTAAAATCAATCAATTTCTAAAAATTATTTTAAAGGACCATAATGAGCGAGGTGAACAAAAAAGTTCAAGGCGGCGTAGATGATTATCTTGAGGAAGAAGATTTTGGCCAGCTTTTAGAAGCTTTTGATAAATCAAGAGAAGAGGCTACAACAGAGGGTGTGATTGTAGAGATCAAAAATGATGAAGTTTATGTAGATATAGGTAAAAAATCTGAAGGTATTTTAGCTCTTAGCGAAATACAAGATGACAATTCTAAGCTATTATTTAATGTAGGCGATAGTATTAAAGTTGCTGTTATGGGTTCTCGTGGTGGCAGATCTTTACTTTCTCATAAAAAAGCTTTGAGAAAAGAAAAAGTTATCGAATTTATTAAAAACTATCAAGAAAATCAAGATGATATTTTTACCGTAAAAGTAGTTGGAAAAAATAAAGGTGGATTGATAGTTGTCGATGAAAACGATGTTGAATTTTTCTTACCAAAATCTCAATATGGCTTCAAAGAAACAAATAATATTATAGGTAAAACGTTTAAAGTTAAAATTATTAAAATCGACAAAGATGAGCAAAGTATCATTGTTTCTCGTAAAAAAACTTTAGATGACGAGAGAAGAAAACGCAAAGAATTGATCAATAATGTAGCACAACAAGAAGATTTAATTGAAGGTATTGTGAAAAAAATTACTACTTATGGTATGTTTGTGGATGTAGGAGGTGTTGATGGTCTTGTTCATTACAGCGAAATTTCTTACAAAGGACCTGTAAATCCTGGAACACTTTATAAAGAGGGTGATAAGGTTCCAGTTAAAGTTATAAAGTATGATAAAGAACGCAAACATTTATCCTTGTCTATAAAAGCGGCTTTACCTGATCCATGGAGTGAGATAAAAGATACTCTTGATGTAGGTGATACCATTAAAGTAATAGTATCAAATATAGAGCCTTATGGTGCTTTTGTGGATTTAGGAAATGATATAGAAGGATTTTTACATATCAGTGAAATTTCTTGGGATAAAAATATTAAAAATCCAAAAGATTATATCAACAAAGGTCAAGAAATTGATGTTGAAGTAATTGAAATCAATCCAAATGAAAGACGCTTAAGAGTTTCTTTAAGAAATTTACTCTCTAGACCTTTTGATGAATTTATGAAATCTTACAAAATCGCAGATGTGGTTGAAGGAGAGATCACCTCGGTAACTTCTTTTGGTGCGTTTGTTAAACTTGGCAGTATTGAAGGTTTATTGCATAATGAAGATGCTTCTTGGGATAGAAACGATAAATGCAAAGACAAATTCTCTCAAGGGGATAAAATCAAAGTAAAAATTATCAAAATAGATGAAGAAAACCAAAAAATATCATTAAGCACAAAAGAATTAAACAGTTCTCCAGTGCAAGAATATGCCAAAATTCATAAAGTCGGCGATATTGTAAAAGGCACTATCCGTGATATTAAAGATTTTGGTGTTTTTGTAGAGTTAAGTAAAAATGTTGATGCTTTAATTCATAAAGAAGATATAAGCACTTCTATGCTTGAAAATTTAAAAATTGGCGACGATATTGAAGCTGCTATAGTTTTTATTGATGAAAAGAAAAATAGAATTCGCCTAAGTGTCAAAAATCTTGTTAGAATGAAAGAAAGAGAAGTTCTTAATGAAATCAATAATGATGATAAAGTAACTTTAGGTGATATCATTAAAGATCAGCTAGCTTAATGAAAAAATACATTACAATAAGCATTTTGAGTATTTTATTACTCATTTTGCTTGCTGTTGTTTTTACATTGCTTTGGCAATTTAAAGCTAATGTAAATTTCATTCCACAATTTGCTAAAGATACAAATACGCAGCCAAGCATTCAAACCCAAAATCAAGATCTTTCATGGCAAGAAGAATTAGCAAAATGGCCTACAAGAGATTTTACCCCAGCAGCAGAAAAATTTACCTTATATTTTGACGCGGATACTAGCGAGCTTAAGGAGAAAAATAAATATTATCAACTTATAGTTGGTAAATATGATATTTATTCTATGTTTTGCTTAAGGCAGACTTTAAATTCTTTTAATGTGAAGTATTTTCTTCTTAAATCTGGCGATAGTCCAGAAATCTTTTTGGATACAGGCAATGAAAAACTTATAGATGATATTATCAAAGAATTAAAAAAATATAAAATAAATACAGAAGTAAAGGAAATTTGGTTATGAAAAAAAAGATTATAGTGTGTGATGCTATTTTGGATAAAGGTGTCGATATTCTAAGAAAAGCTGAAGATATTGAACTTATAGAAGCTGCAAAATTTCCAAAAGATGAACTTATGCAAATGCTAAGCGATGTTGAAGTTGCTATTACTAGAAGTTCTACGGATGTAGATGTAAATTTCTTAAATCATGCCAAAAAATTAAAAGCGCTTGTGCGTGCTGGGGTGGGCGTAGATAATGTTGATATTCCAGAGTGTTCTAAACGAGGAGTGATTGTGATGAATGTCCCAACTGCAAATACTATTGCCGCAGTTGAACTAACAATGGCGCATCTTTTAACATCGGCTAGAAGCTTTGTCAATGCTCATAATTTTTTAAAAATTGAAAGAAAATGGGAAAGAGAAAAATGGTATGGCATTGAATTGATGAATAAAACGCTAGGGGTTATAGGTTTTGGAAATATAGGTTCAAGAGTAGCTATCCGTGCTAAAGCGTTTGGTATGAAAATTTTAGCCTATGATCCGTATATTTCTGCTTCTAAGATAACAGATTTAGATATGGAGCAAGCAAAAAATTTGGATGAAATTTTAGAAAAAAGTGATTTTATTACCATTCACACACCAAAAACCAAAGAAACCAATGGTATGATAGGAAAGCAAGAAATTGCAAAAATGAAAGATGGAATAAGATTAATAAATTGTGCTCGCGGAGGATTGTACACAGAAGAGGCTTTATATGAAGGTTTAAAAAGTGGTAAAATAGCATGGCTTGGTATAGATGTGTTTGATAAGGAACCCGCGACTAATCATCCTCTTTTAGACTTCGAAAATATTTCAGTTACTTCCCATCTAGGTGCAAATACTTTAGAAAGTCAAGACAATATCGCAAGAGAAGCTTGTGAGCAAGCATTAAATGCAGCACGAGGCGTGGCTTATCCTAATGCCTTAAATTTGCCAATTAAAACTGAAGATTTACCACCTTTTGTAGCTCCTTATATAGAACTTGTTTCTAAAATGGCTTTTTTAGCTGTTCAAATTGATAAAAATCCTATAAAAAGTATTAAATTAGAGGCTGAAGGAATTATTGGCGAGTATGCAAATTCTATGTTAACCTTTGCAGCTGTTGGTGCTTTGGGTGGAATTTTAGGAGAGAAAATTAATTATGTTAATGCAGAATTTGTTGCCAAAGAAAAAGGAGTTGAATTATCTTGCGAAACTCTTCCAAATAGTGGTTATAATAATAAACTTAGCGTTAAAATTATCACCGAAAATTCAAATATCAGTGTTTCAGGAACAGTATTTAATGAAAATGAACAACGCATAGTTGGATTAAATGGCTTTAAAACTGATTTTAAGCCAAAGGGAAAAATGATTATTTTTAAAAACAAAGACATACCAGGAGTTATAGCTAAAATCAGTTCCGTTTTGGCAGCTAAAAATATCAACATAGCTGATTTTAGGCTTGGTAGAGATGGTTTTGGGTATGCTTTGGCTGTTGTTTTGATTGATGAAAAAGTTCAAAAAGAAGTATTAGATGAACTAAAACAATTAGAGGCGTGTGTATTTGTCCAATATGTTGAAATTTAAAATTTTAATTATAGAAGATGATATAGATTTAAACGAACTGCTTGTTTTAAAGTTAAAATCTAGTGGTTATGAAGTTATATCTTTAGCGGATTTTTTTGGAGTTGAAGATTTGCTCGATAATGAGCAAATCGATCTTTTAATAGTCGATAGAAATTTGCCCAGTGGAGATTCTTTAGAAAAAATTCAAGATTTAAGAGAGCAAGGATACAAAGAAGCAGTTATTTTTCTTACAGCTAAAGCTTTGCATCAAGATTTACTCGAAGGCTTTGAAAGTGGTTGTGATGATTATGTTTGCAAACCTTTTGATTTTAATGAGCTTTTGCTTCGCATTAAAGCAATTTTAAAACGCCATAAAAAAGAAGAAGAAAAACTATCTTTTGGTGATTTTATTTTAGATTTGGCTAATTATGAATTCTTTTACAAAAATCAAAAATTAGAAATCTCAAATCTTGACTATGAGCTTTTAAAATATTTTTTTGAAAATCCAAATACCTTACTTACTAGACAATTTTTAAGCGAAAGCGTTTGGAAAGATGATACTACAAGTGATAAAACAATCAATATAGCTCTAACAAGACTTAGAAATAAATTTCCAAAACTAAAAGATCATATTATAAGTGTTAGGGGTGTTGGCTACAAATTATGCTAAAAACTAAAAATATTTTTATAGTTTTTTTTGTTGTATTGGCTTTGATTTTTGGGTTTATTTTTTATACTTTTACTAACTCTTATCTTAATTTCTTACTTATAAAACAATATGAACAAAAAATCAAAAGCCTTGATGATGTTTTAAAATTTTCTCTCTTAGAGCATTTAAATGATGCTAATATCAAGGATTTTGCTAAAGATACTAGAGCTGATTTTATTATCCTAAACAATGATATGAAAATAAGTTCTGTAAAAAATCCTGATTTTTTTTTAAATCTTAAAGAAGGAGAAATTTTAAATTTCAATTCAAAAAAAATTCTCACTAAAAGCTTTATTTACAAAGGATATAAATATATTATTATTGTTTATCCTCGTTTTTTAGATTTAAAACTTTTTTGGACAAAAATGGTAATCAGTTTTGGAGTATGCTTGCTGTCTGTTTTTATTTTAATGTTGTTGTTAGGTAGAAGAATAGAGAAAAATTTTAATAAAATTTTGGATTTTTTGGATTCTATAGGGGATCATAAAGTTGTTATATTAGAAAAAGGAATGTTTAAAGAATTTAATTTACTAAATGAGAAACTTTTAAAAACTAAGGATAAAATTCTAAAGAATACCCAAAAAAATAAAAAACAAAGCGATAAAATCACTTTAAAAAATACTCAGCTTGCTAGTGTGATTTCTGCTATTTCTCATGAGCTTAAAAATCCATTGAGCGTGATTGATCTTAGTTTAGAGATGTTAAAAGACGAGAAATTGGAAGATAAAAAATTAAAAAAGGAATTACTGGAAAAAATTTCACGTCAAAGCGTTAAACTTAATGCTTTGACCCATAAGCTTAATTTTGTTTTTAATCTTAAAAGTGAAGCCTTGCAGATGCAAGAATTTGATCTTTTTTCTCTGTGTGAAAAAATCACTAAAAACCCAGGCTTTGAAAGAGTTGCATTGCAAGGTAAAAGCACGAAAGTTAAGGCTGATGAATTTTTAATCGAGCAAGTGATTATAAATTTGCTTTCTAATGCTTTAAAATATAGTCAAAAAGAAGTCATTTTAACGGCAAGAGATCAAAAGATAATAGTGCAAGATTTTGGAAAAGGCATAGAAGAAGATAAAATAAAATTGATTACAAAAAAATTTTATAAAATTGATGTAAAAAGTGATAATTCTTTTGGTTTGGGACTTTTTTTAGTAAAGAAAATTTTAAATATACATAAAAGTTATCTTGAAATTTCTAGCACTTTAGGTTATGGTTCTAGTTTTAGCTTTAAACTCAATCAAGGATAAAAATGGCTCTTATAGATTTAATTGAAGCTTCAAAAAAATTTGGAGACAAAATAGTTTTAAATGAAGTAAATTTTAGCGCAAATGAGGGAGAAAAGATTGCCATTATAGGGAAAAATGGAGAAGGAAAATCTACTTTTTTAAAAACGCTTTTAGGCACACTTCCTTTAGATAGCGGCAGAGTGATAAGACAAAATGGAAAAAGTATAGCCATGCTTTCACAAACCGTTGATTTTAATGCAAATTTAAGTGTAAAAGAAGCTATCAAGCAAGAGCTTTTAGAAATTTACAATGCTTTAGAAGAATATGAAATACTGCATAAAAAATTAGAAGAAGATCCTAGTAATAAAGATTATCTTAAAAAAATAGATACACTTATGACTTTGATTGATAGTAAAGATGCTTGGAATATAGAATCTAAAATAATACGCGTTTTAAAAGAATTTAGTTTACTTGAGTATGAAAATCGTATAATATCTACTTTAAGCGGTGGAGAAATACGCCGCGTTGGACTTTGCATACTTTTGCTAAAAAATCCTGATATTTTATTGCTTGATGAGCCAACTAATCATTTAGATGTATATATGACAAGCTTTTTGGAAGAATTGCTAAAAAATTCAAAGATGTGTGTGATTTTTATTTCCCATGATAGATATTTTATTGACGCTATAGCACACAAATGTGTAGAAGTAGAGCAGGGTAAACTTAGTATTTTTAAAGGTGGTTATGCGAATTATTTAGAGAAAAAAACAGAAATTTTACAAAGCCTTGCTAAGAGCCACGAAACTCTTTTAAAGCAATTAAAAAGCGAAGAAGAATGGCTTAGAAGAGGAGTTAAAGCAAGACTTAAAAGAAATGAAGGACGAAAAGAACGTATTTTCAAAATGCGTGAAGAAGCAAAAAAAAATCCTGGAGCAATCAAACGCTTAAAACTTGAAATTTCAAGAGCAGCTTTAAATTTTAATGGAGAAAAAACGATTAATCGTAAAAAAATGCTTTTTGAGCTTAAAAATATAAGCAAAAATATAAACAATAAAAATCTTTTTAAAGATTTTTCAACGCGTATTTTACAAGGTGAACGCATAGCTATCGTAGGAAGAAATGGTTGTGGGAAATCAACATTGTTAAAAATTCTTCTAGGGCAAATAAAACAAGATTGCGGTGAAATAAAACGCGGAGAGCTTAAGATAGGATATTTTGATCAGACTAGAAGCTTGGTAAATTCTGATAAAAGCTTGCTTGAAATTTTTTGTCCCAATGGTGGAGATAGGGTTGAAGTTCGCGGTAAAAATATGCATGTTTATGGATATTTGAAAAATTTTTTATTTCCTAAGGAATTTTTAGATAAAAGCGTAGCTCTTTTAAGTGGTGGAGAGAAAAATCGCGTTGCTTTAGCCTTGCTTTTTACTAAAGAATATGATGTTTTGATTTTAGATGAGCCAACTAATGATCTTGATATAGCTACGATTAATATATTAGAAGAATATTTACTTAGTTTTGAAGGGGCTATTTTGCTAGTATCACACGATAGATATTTTGTTGATAAAATCGCAACAAAACTTTATACTTTTGAGGGAAATGGATATATAAATATTTTACACACTCTTTATACTGAATATCTTGAAAATGAAAAAGAAATTGAAGAATTGGATAATTTTGCTTTAGAGCTTCAAACCCAAGAGCAAAATAATAACCAAAAAGAAAAAAGCTCTAAAAAATTAAGCTACAAAGAAAATGAGATATTAAAAAACCATCCTGAAAAAATAGATTTTTTAGAGCAAAAGATAGCTAAATTAAATCAAGATTTATCCGATCCAAATATATATCAAGAAATAGGTATTAACAAGCTTTATCAAGAACTTGAAGTGATGCAAAAAGAACTTGAAATTCTAGAAAATGAGTATTTTTTAGTATTAGAGAAAAGCGAGAATTTATAATTAAAAAGATTTTATATTTTTTTACTCTATGGAGCGGGAAACGAGATTCGAACTCGCGACCCCAACCTTGGCAAGGTTGTGCTCTACCCCTGAGCTATTCCCGCAAAAAATAAATGGTGCCCGAGGTCGGACTCGAACCGACACAAGGTTGCCCTTACCAGATTTTGAGTCTGGCGCGTCTACCAGTTTCACCACTCGGGCTCATTTTTAAGATTTAAAGCTAAAATTATACTTTTTTAGGCTAAAAAATACTTTAAAAATAAAAAGTATTTTCAAAAAGACGATATAAAATTATATAATTTAAATTTTTGGAACAGTTATTGCTTTTGTTTATTAGCAATATTTGAAAAGATTTTAACTTTAATACTTTAGAGGAAAAAAATGAGAATTACAAATAAACTTAACTTCACAAATAGTGTGAATAATTCTATGGGCGGTCAAAGTGCTTTATATCAGATATCTCAACAACTTGCTTCAGGTTTAAAAATTCAAAATTCATATGAAGATGCAAGCACTTATATAGATAATACGCGTCTTGAATATGAAATTAAAACATTAGAGCAAGTAAAAGAATCAACTAGTAGAGCTCAAGAAATGACTCAAAATAGCATGAAAGCTTTACAAGACATGGTTAAACTTCTTGAAGATTTTAAAGTTAAAGTAACTCAAGCTGCAAGCGATAGCAATTCTCAAACCTCAAGAGAGGCTATAGCAAAAGAACTAGAACGCATAAAAGAAAGTATAGTTCAGCTTGCAAATACCAGTGTTAATGGTCAGTATCTTTTTGCAGGTTCTCAAGTTGCAAACAAACCTTTTGATTCTAATGGAAATTATTATGGAGATAAAAATAATATTAATGTAGTAACTGGAGCTGGAACTGAAAGCCCATACAATATACCAGGTTGGGATTTATTTTTTAAAGCAGACGGAGACTATAAAAAACAAATAAGCACCAATGTTAGTTTTACAGATAATCGTTGGAATCTTACTCAAAATCCTGATAAAACTAAATATCTCACAGGAGATTCTAAATGGCAACAGCTTATCGGGCAAGGTTATGTAAAAGATAATGGTTTGGATCCTGATAAAGATTTTGAATATGATAATAAACTAGATTTTCCTCCAACAACTCTTTATGTTCAAGGTACTAAACCTGATGGAACAAGCTTTAAAAGCGCTGTACTTGTAAAACCTGAAGATACTTTAGAAGATGTAATGGAAAATATCGGAGCTCTTTATGGTAATACTCCAAATAATAAAGTAGTAGAAGTAAGTATGAATGATAGTGGCCAAATTCAAATTACAGATCTAAAGCAAGGTAATAATAAACTCGATTTTCATGCTGTAGCTTTCACACCACAAGCTGATGATAAAACTGAATTAAATAATATTATCCAAGCAGCACAGGATGAAGGCATTTCAATGGATGAAGTTACAAATAGGGTTATGCAAGCCGCTACAGCTGCTCCTAGTAACGGAGATATAACGAAATTAAACAGTCCTGTAACCATTCAAATTAACGGACAAGACTTTGAAATCGATTTAAAACAAACTGATTTTATCAAAAGTAAAATGACAGATACAGATGGAAATGCTACTAATGGAGCTGATTATGATAATGTATATTTTGAAAAAAATGGAAATACTGTTTACGGTAATGTTTCTCAAGTTATCAAAGGAAGCAATGCTTATGCAACTGATTCAACCAAGCTTAGCGAAGTAATGGCTGGAGATAGCCTAAATGGTACTACTTTAAATTTAAAAGTCAATTCCAAAGGTGGAAATTCTTATAATGTTACTATAAATTTACAAACTTCAACTGTAAGCTACCCTGATCCTAATAATCCAAATCAAACTATAAGTTTTCCTATAACCCATACCGATCCTACAACTGGAAATAGTGGAGTGGTAACCCCTCCAAATGAAATAACTTATGGTCAAATTAATGATATTATAGGTATGTTTGCTGCAGATAAAATTCCAACCCAAAGCATAACAGCTACAAATGGAAAAGTTGATGCAAATGGTTATAATAATTTAAAACAACTCATGAAAGATTCACAAGCTACTGTTGATGTAAGTATGGATTATAAAGGCCGTATTAGTGTTACTGATAAACTTTCTTCAGGCACTAATATAGAAATTTCTCTTAGTGATTCTCAAAGTGGACACTTTCCACAACCACCATTTAGTACAACTTCTTCAGTAACAAATGGTCCAAATTTTAGTTTTAGTGCAAACAACTCTTTGGTTATTGATGAGCCAAATGTGGATATTATTAAGGATTTAGATTCGATGATTGATGCTGTTTTAAAAGGTAATATGAGAGCAGACTCTGAAAGTGAAAACCCTAGAAATACAGGTATGCAAGGAGCTTTAGAAAGACTTGATCATTTAGCAGATCATGTTAACAAGCTTAATACAACTATGGGAGCATATCATAATACTATCGAAGGTGTTAATACACGCACATCCTTTTTAAGCGTTAATGTCCAAAGTATAAAATCAAATGTGATTGATGTAGATTATGGTGAGGCAATGATGAATTTAATGCAAGTTCAACTTGCATATCAAGCTTCTCTTAAAGCTAGCACAACAATTTCTCAACTTAGCTTATTAAATTATATGTAAAATTTTTTATGGTATAATTTGGCTTTGATTTTATTTTCAAGGAAAGAATATTAAAAAAGAAGCCATTTTTACCAGCTCCACGCTTGTTATTTTTTATCTTTGTCTTTGTATGCTAGCACCTGGCATGGGAGAATGGGTTTACAAGGCTAATTTATTTTTATTTGGAGAATTTGG
Organism: Campylobacter sp. CH278; assembly: GCF_004378845.1. Classification (NCBI taxonomy): domain Bacteria; kingdom Pseudomonadati; phylum Campylobacterota; class Epsilonproteobacteria; order Campylobacterales; family Campylobacteraceae; genus Campylobacter; species Campylobacter sp. CH278. The sequence continues at coordinate 102,163 of NZ_RYXZ01000003.1, forward strand.
GTATTATTATCCATTTTCTTTGCTTATATTAAATTATCTCTATTATAAAAAAAATTATAAAATAGAAAATTTTAAGCGTAGAGAGCTTTTTGGTTTTTCTTTAGCCCTTTTTTCTACTTTGCTTTTATTTTCTGTCTTTTATAGAGGGTTTGGGTATATTTTAGAAATTGTATACGGATTTTTTTCTATAATCTTAGGGCATACAGGGAGTGGAATTTTCGCTCTTTTGCTTTTGCTATTTTCTTTGATCTTATTGTTTCCAAAATTTGCAAAAGAAATTTTAAAAATAGAATTAGATTTTACTTATTTATTAAAAGTAGAGAAAGCTTTTAAATCTTTACTTATGCGTGTATTTGGTGGAGAAAGCGAGAAAGAAGATATAGGCAAATCAGAACCTATAGCGCCAAAATTAAATATTTTACAAGATAATATATACGAAAATTCACAAATAAATGAAAAAGAAAAAACCAATAACTTAAAACAGATAATTAAAGATAGCAATATCAACGCAAGTAAAAATTCAATTACCACAGCTAAGGAAAACTTTGAAAAACTAAAAAATCAAATTTTAGATGAAACCATAGAGATTGATAAACAAAGCTTAAAAGAATCGAGAAGTTTTGTTTATGAGCATTCTCAACAAGTGCGAAATTTCGCACAAAAGGCTAGTAAAATGAGCATTAGTCTTGATGAAGATTTTAATTTTATTTCAGAAGAAGAGGTAGATATGATTCCTGAACGTTTTTTAAAACCTAAAAAACTTGAAGATATAAAGCAAATAGATACAAATAAAAATTTAGATGAACCAAGTTATAAGCGTAAAAATATTGAAATTCCAGTTTCTAAACAAGAAGTTAAACCAAAAATTTTTACAAAAGAGCTTGAACTTAGAGAAAATTTGATAAAAAAAGAAAAACTAGAACAAGAATACAAAGCTTATCAAAATGAAATTTTAGAAAATAAAGTAAAACAGGAAATTAAAAAATTAGAAGAATATGATGCAATAAATTCAAGTGATATTATAGAAGGGGATAAATATAGTTTTAACAACTCAAAAACGATTAAAACAGAAACAGAAGAATTAAACAAAATAAATGAAAATAAAAATCCAGATAAAGCAGACAATATCTTTGAATTTGCTCCCATTGTAGAAGAGTTAAATCATCCTTATGTAGAACCTACTCCTATAAAAAATATAAATGAAATAGTTATAGAAGATAAAAATACACTCGATTTTATCCAAAATACAGAAACTAAAATTGATGATGAAAAAACAAATGATCAAGAAATTAAACTTCAAAAAGCAGTTTTAGCTAAAGAAATTGCTATTAATCAAGCTTTATTGCGTGAAATAGAGCAAGGTGAAGTAGAAAAACCAAAAGATTTCACCTTGCCGCCATTAGATTTTTTGGCTAACCCAAAAGAGTATAGACAAGAGATTAATGAAAGTGAAATAGATAAAAAAATTTATAATCTTCTTGAAAAGTTGCGTCGTTTTAAAATAGGCGGCGATGTTATAAGCACTTATGTTGGCCCTGTGGTAACCACTTTTGAATTTCGCCCTAGTGCAGATGTAAAAGTAAGTCGTATTTTAAATTTACAAGATGATTTAACTATGGCTTTAATGGCAAAATCAATCCGTATTCAAGCTCCAATACCAGGAAAAGATGTTGTAGGTATAGAAGTTCCAAATGATGAAATTCAAACCATTTATCTAAGAGAAATTTTACAAAGCGAAGTTTTTAAAAACGCTAAAAGTCCTTTAACCATAGCTTTAGGTAAAGATATAGTAGGCAATGCTTTTGTAACTGATCTTAAAAAACTTCCGCATTTACTCATCGCAGGAACTACAGGTAGTGGTAAAAGCGTGGGGATAAATTCTATGCTTTTAAGTCTTTTGTATCGCAACTCTCCAAAAACCTTACGTTTGATGATGATAGATCCTAAAATGCTTGAATTTAGCATTTATAATGATATTCCTCATCTTTTAACTCCTGTTATCACAGATCCAAAAAAAGCAGTCAATGCGCTTTCAAATATGGTGGCTGAAATGGAAAGACGCTATCGTTTAATGGCTGATGCAAAAACCAAAAATATAGAAAATTACAATGAAAAAATGAAAGAATTAGGCGGAGAAGAACTTCCTTTTATTGTAGTAATTATCGATGAACTTGCTGATTTGATGATGACTGCGGGTAAGGATGTAGAATTTTATATAGGAAGACTTGCACAAATGGCAAGAGCAAGTGGAATTCACTTGATTGTAGCTACACAACGACCTTCTGTTGATGTTGTAACGGGGTTAATTAAAGCAAATTTACCAAGTAGAATTTCTTATAAAGTAGGGCAAAAAATTGACTCTAAAGTTATTTTAGATGCTATGGGTGCTGAAAGTTTACTTGGAAGAGGGGATTGTTTATTTACTCCTCCTGGAACAAGCTCTATAGTGCGTTTGCATGCACCTTTTGCAAGTGAATTTGAAATAGAAAAAATTGTCGATTTTCTAAAGGATCAACAAAGCGTAGAATATGATGAAAGCTTTTTAAAAGATCAGCAAAGCGTGGGTGTTACAACAAATGAAAGCTTTGATGGGGAAGTAGATGAGCTTTATGAAGAAGCTAAAAGAGTAATCTTAGAAGATGGAAAAACAAGCATTTCTTATTTGCAACGCCGTTTAAAAATCGGCTATAACCGCTCTGCAAATATTATCGAGCAACTTACGCAAAACGGGATTTTAAGCGAACCTGATGCCAAAGGACAAAGGGAAATCTTGTAAGATTTTCTTGTATTTTTAATATATAAAACTGATTACAAAAGAAGAAATTTAAAAGGCAAAAGCCCCATAAAAAGGGCTTGAAATTATTTATCTCTAAGATTTAATTCGGTAATTAGCTTACTATAAGAATTATAATCTTTTCTTTTAAGGTAAGATAAAAGTCTTTTTCTTTGACCTACAAGTTTTAAAAGTCCTAATCTTGATGAAAAGTCTTTTTTGTAGATTTTTAAATGTTCTGTAAGTTCTGCAATTCTTGCAGTTAAAAGAGCTACTTGAACTTCTGTTGAACCAGTATCACCTGGTTTTTTAGCGAATTTCGCAACTATTTCTGCTTTTTTGGCCGAATCCAAAGCCATGATAGACCTCCTGATTGGTAAAATAATAAAATTAAAGAACTATAATTTTATCTTAAAAAGCAAAAAATAAACTGAATTTATCTTTTTTAGAAGGTTTTGTTAAAATTTAAGTCTTTTTCTAAGAATTATTTATTATAATTACAGCTATTTCTATAGTTATAATAAGGAGAATCTGTGCTATTTACCAAAGCTAGCGAATACGCTTTACTTTCTTTAATTTATATTTCTCAAAAAGAAACACCTCAAGATGTAGATTCTTTAGCTTTAGAGCTTGATATTCCTAAAAGTTTTTTAGCTAAAATTTTACAAACTTTAGCTAAAGATGGCTTGTTAAAATCCTTTAAAGGGGCAAAAGGTGGTTTTGTTTTAATCAAAGAACCAAGTCAATATACTATAAAAGAAATTGTTAATAGTGCTGAAAAAAAGGATATCAGTGTATTTGAATGCAGTGGTGGCACTTGTCCAAATAATAAAGAAGAAAATTGCACCTTAATGCCTATGTTAGTAAATTTACAAAATAAAGTAGATGAATTTTTAGATTCTATTACTTTAGAAGATATTATGAAAAATAATGGCAAAAAATAAAATAGTCGATTTAGTTTTTCCTTTCTTGGGGCCTTTAATCGCTCCTGTTTTAAAAGCTAAAAGCTTGACTATTGTTGGTTTTTTAGTTTGTATTTTAGCTATTATTATAGTTCCTTTACCAAGTCCTATTTTGGACTTTTTCTTAGCTTTAAGTATAGCTTTATCGGTATTAATTATTTTAATTTCTATTTATATACCTAAGCCGACAGATTTAACAACTTTTCCAACTTTAATCTTGATTATTACTTTATTTAGGCTTTCATTAAACATAGCTACTACAAGGATGATTTTAAGCGAAGGGCAAAACGGCCCTGAAGCTGTGAGTGAGATTATAGCAGCATTTGGAGAATTTGTTGTTGGTGGAAATATGGTCATTGGTGTGATTGTATTTTGTATCTTAGTATTGATTAATTTCATGGTTGTGACAAAAGGTAGTACAAGGGTTTCTGAAGTACAAGCAAGATTTACACTTGATGCGATGCCAGGTAAACAAATGGCTATTGATGCCGATTTAAATGCAGGACTTATTGATGAACAAACCGCTAGAGCAAGACGTCAAGAAGTTATTGCTGAGGCAAACTTCTATGGTGCAATGGATGGTTCTTCTAAATTTATCAAAGGAGATGCTGTTGCAGGAATTATCATAACTATTATAAATATCATAGGTGGTTTTTTAATAGGATCTTTTCAGCACGATATGGCTTTAAGCGATGCTGCTTCTACCTATACTATTTTAACCATAGGTGATGGACTTGTATCGCAAATTCCAGGGCTTATTACTTCTACCGCAACCGCTATAATTATCACTCGTGCAAGCAAAGATGAGGAAAATTTTGCAGAAGGAACTTTAACTCAACTTTTAAGCGAATATCGCACGCTTTTAATAGTAGGTTTTGTACTTTTTATCTTTGCGTTAGTGCCTGGTTTACCAACTTTATCCTTGGGCTTTATGGCTTTAGTATTTTTAAGTCTTGGCTATCTTACCAAGCAGGTTAAGGAAGGTAAAATTGATATAACTACAGTTAAAAAAAGCAAACCAAGTGCTGCAGCTGCATCTCAAAGTGGAGCAGGTGGGACAACGGCAGCACCTACTAAGAAAAGCGAAGAAGAAATTCTCAAAGAAGAAGAGCACAAGATTAACGACATACTTAAAGTTGAAATTTTAGAACTTGAACTTGGATACGGACTTATTAAGCTTGCTGAAAACGAACTTACAGAAAGAATTCGCTCAATGAGAAGAAGTATTGCTGAAAGTTTAGGATTTTTAATGCCAAAAATAAGAATAAGAGATAATTTAAGACTTAAACCAAATGAGTATAGTTTTAAACTTAAGGGCGTGTCTATAGCAAGTGCTGAAATTTATCCGGATAAATATTTAGCCATGGATAGTGGTTTTATCACAGAAGAGATAGAAGGGATTGCTACAAAAGAACCCGCTTTTAACTCCGATGCACTTTGGATTGATGCGAATTTAAAAGATGAAGCAACATTAAATGGCTATATAGTAATAGATCCTGCAAGTGTTATTTCAACACATATGAGCGAACTTATCAAAGCGCATGCAAGTGAACTTCTTACACGCCAAGAGGTGCAAAATCTTCTTGATAAGGTTAAAAATGATTATCCAATCATCGTAGAAGGTGCTTTAGGTGTTGCACCTGTAAGTCTTATTCAAAAAATTCTCAAAGACTTGCTTAAACATCACATACCAATTAAAGATATGCTTACTATTTTAGAATCTGTAAGTGATATAGCAGAAGTAAGCAAGAGTTTTGATATGATTATTGAACATGTAAGGGCGTCTTTAGCTAGGATGATTACAAATATGTATTTAGATGATAAAGGAAATTTGGATATTTTTATCTTAGACTCTGCTAGCTCTGCAGTTTTAATGGAAAATGTACAATTTAGAGATGGAAGTTATCACTTGCCTTTAAGTGTAGCTCAAACAGGCACTTTAGTAGATACTCTAAGGGCTGAAGTTGCCGCAGTAGCAAATGGTCGTATTAAGCCTTTTATACTTTGCGTTGAACCGCAACTTAGAAAATTCATTGCTGATATTTGTTATAATTTTAGCATTAATATAGTAGTGTTAAGTTTTGCAGAAATTGCAGAAAATACAAATTTTAATACAGAGGGTATTATTAGGATAGAACTTTAAGGAATATAATGAAAATTTATCATCTTTCGCACACAGATCTTGATGGTTATGCTTGTCAATTTGTAGTAAATTTTTATTTTAAAAATGTGAAATTTTATAATTCTAATTATGGTAAAGAAATTAATGAAAATTTTGACTCTATTATAGGTGATATAGAAAAAGATGAAAATTTCGGAAAAGCTATTATTCTAATAACAGATTTAAATTTAAATTTAAATCAATGCGAAGAATTTGAAAAAAAATGTAAAGAGAAAAATATTAAAATTTTTCTTCTTGATCATCATCAGAGCGGCGAAGAATGTGCTCAAAAATATTCTTGGTATTTACTTGATTCTAAAAGATGTGCAACTAAAATTGTTTATGATTTTTTCTCTAAAATCTGCACCCCTGTTTTAGAGCTTTCAAAATTTGTTGATGTGGTTAATGCTGTTGATATTTGGCTAAGCGAGGATGAAAATTTTGAACTTGGAAAGGTTTTTTTAGGCTTGATTGCCAATGCAAAAGAAATAAATCGCGTGATGTTTAAAGAATCGCAAATTGATTATATGTTTTTCTTGCTTGATAAGGCTTGGAAATTTATAGGAAAAGAAAATGCGAATATTTTACTCGATAATGCTACTCATTTTATAAAAAAGGATTATTTTTCCAGAAAAAATGATGATACTCTTTCTAATTTAATTTCTTATTTTGTAGTTGAAAAACTAAGTGAGCTAAAAGAAAATTTTAGCATAGAATATGAAGGCCATAAAGGTATCTTAACTTCAAATATAGGCAATACTTCTGTTATTGGAAATGATTTTTTAGTAAAAAATCCTGATTATGATTTTTTTATTGATGTTAGTTCTAGAAAAACCTTAAGTTTTCGTGCAAACGGAAAAATAGATGTAAGTTTAATGGCTAAAAATTTAGTAGGTGGTGGTGGACATAAAAATGCTAGTGGTGGACTTTTTGCAACATTTAAAGATGGGACAAATTATAGCTATATTAAGGCTCAAATTATTGATTTAATCAAAAGCAAAGAACTTAAAAAGGAAAACAATGAATCAAAACAATAATAAAACCTTAAAAAATGAACTAGAAGATTTACAATATGAACTTAGCATAGTTTTAGAAGCTATGCTTTTATACGCTGGAGTTAAAAGAGAAAAATTAGAAAATGCAATAGAAGCTTATATTGATAATATAGATAATGTGCTCGAAAATTCCAATAAAGAAGGAGTTGATGAAATTTTAGAAGTGGTGGAATTTTTAAAAAATAAATACAAAGATTTTTTTCAATGAAAAAGTGTATTTTATTTTTTTTTAGTTTATATTCTTTAAGTTTTGCTAATATTTATGAAAAATTAAATGATTTTGCTTATGAAAAAAAACCAAACAAAGATTTTAAGATTCAAGAAGTTAAATTAGTGCAATTTTCACAAGAAAATAAAGATTGCCTTGAACTTTTAATAGAAGCCAGTCAAGTTAGAATTTTAAATAGCTACAATTCTTGTCAAAAATTATCTAAAGATGAAAGTTTTCAAAAATTTCTTAATGAAGATTTTTTAAAACTTTATAAAAATAATGGATATTTGATTAATGAAAATTTGCAAAATTTGAAAAATACCATGCAGGATATTATGATATATTATAAACTCCGATATTCTTTTAGTAAAGATGTAAAAGATATGAGTAAAAATAAGAATTTGGATATTTTAAATATAGATGAAAAAGACGGTGGTACTTTGCTTTACAAAATCAACAATCAAGATTGCGTTGGAATAGAACTTACAAAACATGACTCAAGAATGGCTATGAAAATATACGGAATAGAAAATTTGGATAAAGAGTGCAAACTATTTATCCAATCGCCTTCTTTTAAAGATCTTTCTTACACAAAAAAAGATTTTAAGTGGTATTATTTAGAATAAATAAATGCTTTAATTTTTAAATAAAAATTTTTAAAAATCGCACTTAAAGTAAAAGCATCTTGCCTTCCAAGATTTTGAAAAACGCAGTTGTCTAAGTCTTTTTTTTCTTGAATGCTTAAATTTTTCATTAACCTAACCTTTAAAAATATTGCAAGATTTTATTATAGCAAAAAAACTTTATTTTTGCTTTAAATATTTATAAGTTCTATTTTAAATATAAATATTATTTTAAGGTTTAAAGCTTTTTTCTTAAAATATAATTAGGTTTTATTGACTTTTTTTAAATAAAGTCTTATACTGAATTTAAATTACGCAAAATAAGGAGGAAAATTGATGAATAAATTTTCTATAGTTTTAACTTTGTTGTTATGTGGAAGTTGTGCCTTAGCCTTAGATCTAAATTTGGAAAAAACTAAAAGTGCAACAGGTATTGATCTACCCGTTGCTAAATGGAATTTGCCTAAGGCTTTAAATGAAGATGGCACTATAGATGAAACTAAAATGCCAAAAAATTCAGAATATAGTAAAATGGTTATTTTGGGAAATAAAATTCTTAATGAAACAAGCAAATATGTGGGTCCGCATGCCAAAGATCCTAAAAAAAGATTTGCGGGAAATAATCTTTCTTGTTCAAGCTGTCATGCTAATGGTGGAAGTGTGCAAAATCAATCAGGGTTTGTAGGAATTTGGGCAAGATTTCCGCAATATAATGCCAGAGGAGATAAAGTAATTACCTTAGCAGATAGGATCAATGGCTGTTTTGAACGCTCTATGAATGGCAAAAGAATGCCTAGTGATGCGCCTGAAATGAAAGCCATGCTAACTTATATGCAATGGTTATCTCAAGGAGTTCCAGTAGGAGCTAAGATAGAAGGGCAGGGACTTAAAAAGATAGATTTCATCTCAAGAGCAGCTGATCCTAAAAAAGGCAAGGCAATTTATATGGATAAATGTGCTGTTTGTCATCAAGAAAATGGATTAGGGCTTAAAAATGAGGATAGCGCAGGGGCGTATTATCTTTATCCACCACTTTGGGGTGATGATAGTTATAATACAGGGGCTGGAATGTATCGTCTTATCAAAGCTGCTTCTTATATTAAAGAAAATATGCCTCAAGGTGCGCCTGACTTAAGTCTTGAAGATGCTTATGATGTAGCAGCTTACATGAATTCACAAGCTCGTCCTATTAAAGCAAATAGAGATAAAGACTTTCCAGATAGAAAGGTTAAGCCTTTAGATATGGATGTAGGACCTTATGATGATAGCTTTTCTACAACCCAACATCGCTATGGACCTTATACAAATATGATCAAAAAATAATTTTAAGGCAATTTTATTGCCTTAAAAATTTATTATTTCATATTGCTTAATTTTTTAACTAGATCTTCTAAATCTTGCATTGAATTGATTGCGCTTGGGTTAATTTGATATTTTCCATTAACAACAAAAGCAGGGGTGCCATAGGTTTTAGCTATGTCATTAGCTCTTTGAAACTCACTTAAAATTTCTTTAGCTTTTAGGGTATTTAAAAAATTTAATACTTCATTTTTATTTACATTCATAGCCTTTAAGCCTATGTCGTAAAATTCATCTAAATTTGAAAAATTTCTTTGCTTGTTTAAAAAATAAGAAACAAAATAAGCATCGGCAAGTTTATGAGATAAACTATCAGAATAACTCGCGTCTTTACCATTTTGTTCATCTTTGTATTGAGCAAAGGCAAAAAGCTCATTCATTTCCTTGGAAAAATCTCCATTCATTAAACTTACAGGATAGAGTTTAAAATGTAAATTTGGAAAAGCTTCTCTTAATTTTTCAAGAGTTCCAAATTTATGATGATTATAACAATGTATACATTTATAAGAAAATGCTTCTATTACACTATTTTCAGAGTTAGGCAAACTTGGATTAAGAGTAATAAAACTATTATTTGCTAATGCAAAACTTGAACAAAATACAAGCGTTAAAACAAATTTGCAAAAAAATTTACGCATACTATATCCTTAGTTAAATAAAATTTTCAAAGATAATTTTATTTAAAAAAAATAAATAAGCAGCCCAAATTTATTTTTTGGGCTTATTGTTATTATTTTTTAGGATTAAATGCTTGATCAACACTAAAAGGCATTGCTTGATAACCCGTTCCTGAACCGCTAAATTGAATTTGAACTGAAGGTTCCTTAGCACCCCAGTTAAATTCATCAATTTCAGGTTTTGGCTCTCCAACACTTACACCTTTACTAAGATCAAAAGCCATTCCGGCTGTTGTACTATAAACCATAATAGAATCTTTATCTGGTTCATATTGAGTTAAAGAAGTTACAGGAGAAAACCATTCATTTCCACGATTTTTACCATATTCCCAAATTTGTTCCACAGTTTTATTTTGCTGATCGATTTTATAAATTACAGCACGAGAATATTTTTGACTTGCAAATGCAGGTTGTTCAGCTCCTCTTGCATCACCATTATCAAAAACACTTATATAAATATAACGCTTGTTTGATTTACTATCAATTCTCCAGCCTGTATGCTGTGTCCAAGTGAAATCAAATCCACCATTTTCATTTTCATAACCTGGGCATTTGCTATAATCATCATCGCAAACAATTTTTTTGCCATTTTTATCTACAGGTTGCAATAAATATTTTTGAAATTCTTTATTCCACCCTTTATGTGCCCCTAAAATCCATTTTATTTTTTTATCACGACCAATTTTAACAACAGCACTTTGATGGCGACTAGAAATAATAATACTATCATCACTTGGATCATAATCAACACTATTTACATGAGCCCAATTCCTACCTATACCTGTACCTGCTATATCTCCAAATTTGTCACTTTCATCCATTTTGGCAAGCTCTTCATCACTTAAAGTTTTACCCGCTTTGCTTGCATCTATATTTAAGCACACTGCACCTTGATCTAAAGCTTTTATAATAGTACTTCTATAAGGATCTAAAATCTCATACAATCTCCAATCATCGACAACATTACCATTCTTATCTACTTCTATAATAGTATCACGCACTGTGCGTACATGCTTGCCATCTGGACGTAAGGTATTTGCTGAAGCTACTCTTAATAAATAATGTCCATTTTGCATATTGTCCATAGCATGAGAAAAATCTATATAGGCAGTAGGTAATTTACGATTGAAAATTTCTCTTCCCAAAACATCGTATTTTACATATCTTTGGCCAAATCCCCAAGTTAAAGCTCCATCTTTGTTTTGATGAAAACCCATCATAATTCCACGATTGTAAATATTATCCCAGTTCATTAGCTTATCGTTATCAAAATACCATCTGATTTCACCCTTGGTATCTATGATAAAGACATTTGAATTTTCATCCCATTCCATAGCACCACCTACAGGATTATTCCATACAGATTGTGAGCCTTTGCCAGATTGTTTTCCAGGAGCATTATTTACTAAATATAACCTATCTGAAAATTTTGGATCCATTTTTAATACTTTCACATTTTCAAAAGGAGTTCCTCTTTGATCAGTGCTTCCACTTGGTTCTATGCTAACCCCTGGAGTTGTAATTTTATAAATCTCATCAACGACTTTTTGACTTTTACCATTTGCAGTTTTAGTATAACTTACCTTTACTGTATTTAAATAAGAAGGATAAAGTCCAAAAATAGGAATTCCACCATAAGTCTTAGCCATTTTAGAATTCACATTATAAGAAATAGTTTGACCATTTGGTTTAGGAACAATGGTTACTTTTATATCACTTAAGACATAACCATTATCCATGATAATAGCGGTCAAAGGAGACAATCCATAAGGATTCATTTTAATTGCACCTATTTGTCCTTGAATTTGCCAATCTATTTTCGCTCCACTAGGACCACCCATGGCCATTAAAGCATTAGGTGCAAGTAGGGTAGAACCCGCCAAAAGTGCCATACAAAGAGTTTTGCTAAGCCTCATGATCAATCCTTTAAAATTATTTAAGCCATCCTAAAATAGCTTAATAAAATTTTAATAATACGCAACAAAAATAATTTGTTGCGTATTTTAAGAGTATCCTTAAACAACTTGATTTAAATGATTTAAACTAGCTATATTTTGATTTGGATTTTTTGGTTCGCCTATAAAATTAAGCACCAAAACCAAAATAACAATCACCAATGCAAAAATTTTAGCATTAGGTTTATTTTTATCTAAAACATAGGCTATAAACATTGCAAAAAGCACAATAAAACAACATAAAAATGCTATAAGACAGCAAATTGTCATATTCATAAACTTTAAACCAGGAATGAAATACCAACCATTACTATAAAGCCCATTTTCAAAATCAGGTGGAGTTCCTATAAAAAATTTTTGAAAAGCATTAAGATGATTATAAGCATTTTCTGGAACTACAGGGGTATCCATCCCACATTCTCCTGTTGGCAAAAACCAACTAGGAGCCCATTCATGCAAAGGTAAATTAAATGGATAAATAGGAATTTCACGACATCCATCTACACCTGCAAAAGGATTTTCAGAATGAACCACTTCATGAATATGATTTAAAGTTAGGCAATGCTCCAAGCCAAGCCAAATTCCATAAAAAGCTAAGCTATAAGAAAAAATTTTTATAATATTATTTGTAGGGTTGATTAATGCAATCATACCACCTATAGCCATAACAAGCATATCAAATCTTATATACACACATTGTTCACAAGGTTCCATAAAAAGATATTCTTGAAATAAAAAATGTGCTATACAAGTAAGTCCTATAGTAACTATAATCAAAATTAACCAAGGTTCACGCGTATCTTGCCATTTGGAAAGTGAAAAATTTCTGCATTTATCTTTCATTTTTATACAACTCATTTTTGCTTACTAAGTTCTTTAGTAATTTCAATCAAAGCCTCTGGAGAGTTGATTGCACTTGGAATGATTTGATATTTTCCATTAACAACAAAAGCAGGGGTGCCATAATTTTGCGAAATAAGATTGGCAATTTCATAACTTTTTAAAAGCTCTGCAGCCTCTGGAGTTTTTAAGAAATTTTCCAAATCAGCTTTACTCACATTCATTGCTTTTAAACCGACACTATAAAAAGCTTCAGGATTTTTACCATTTTCCCATCTTTGTTTTTTCTTAAAATATGCATTAAAATAAGCTTCAGCAACTTTATGAGTTAAACTATTTTTATCCGTAGGATCAATTTTATTTACACCATCCTTAAATGCTGCAAAAGCAAAAATTTCATTAGCTTGCTTTCCATAATCTCCCATAGAACTTACAGGATAAAAATTTATAAGTTAAATTGGGTAATTTTTCTTTAACTTTACCCATGGTATTAAATTTGTGATGATCATAACAATGAGTACAGCGATAAGAAAAAATTTCAATCAATGAATTATCAGCGTTAGCAATAGGATTTTTAAGAATTACATATTCTTTACCTTCACTTAATGCACTAGCACTTATACCTGCTAAAAAAGCACATACAACAATAGATCTTGCTAATTTTACTGGAAATTTCATTACCTTCTCCTTGAAATTTGGTTTTGATAAAACTTTTTATTAAGTTTTTATGTAATAACCATTATAAAACTATTAAAATAAAAATATTCTTAAAAATTTTATAACTAAGAATATTTACTTTAACTAAAAATCAAGAATAGGGGATTAAAAAATTTAATGCACAAGTTATCATTTTTATGTATATTTTGATAATAATATAAAATAATTTAATTTTTAAATATTCTTTATAGTTTTCAAGAAAAGTAAAATATAATTTTAATTTACAAAATAAAATTATCAATTTTTTACATTATATTTTATGGATAAGTTTATTTCACTCAAAAGGTAAAATCATAAAAGTATGTAAAAATAGTAGCTTAATCTATATTAAAGTAGAATAATCTAGGTGCATATAAAAAAGTTTGAAAATTACAGTTTTCAATACAAAATTATAAATTTTACATATTTTTACCTTTTATCATATCTTTTTATGATTGATATAAGATTTATTTAATAAAAATATTTCAATCTTTTTGCCTTGCATATAAAAACAAACTTTTTCCTAAAAAAGCTTTTTTTTACTAAGTTAATACTAAAATACCTTTTATAGTTAAAAAGCTAAAAATTTTAGATTTTAGGAAAAGTTTTTATGAAATACCCTTTAGATTGTGAAGAAAATTTTGAAAAATCATTCTTATTTTGGCTGGCAAAATATGTAAAATTTAAACTCAATTCGCTATCTAATAAAGAGCTAAAAAATCCACAAGCTTTAGCAGAAGTTAATTTTGCTCTTACAAAAGGTGTAAAAAATATTGATGAACTTGATGCTCTAGCAAAAAAAGCAAGAAATGCTGGTTTAAGTGGAGTTAATACTTATTTTAACCCCTTAAAAAAAGTATTTGAATATTTAAATTTTTACAAGCTTTACTCTTTAAAACAGATTGATGAAGAACTCATTGTAGAAGTTTTAGCAAGTATAACAGGTGCTTTATCAGATGCAAGTAAAAAAAATTACCGTATTGCTGTGATTAATTTTTTTGATTTTTTAGACAAGCAAAATGAAGAAGATGAAAAAGCGCATATTTTCGATATTAATCTTAAAAACTGGGCAGGTATAGCGGGTTCTAAAGGGGTAAAATTACCTGAATTTATGAGTGAAGAAGAGCTTAAAAAATTTCTTGATGCTATTGAAAATGCAGATTTTAGAAACAATACTGTACGCAATAAACTTATTATTAAAATCATCATTTTTACAGGCATACGGGTAAGCGAAGCTATCAATATCAAAATGGGTGATATTAGTGAAGAAAACGATCTTTATATCATAAGAATAAGAGCTAAAGGCAATAAATATCGTGTTGTAATGATAAAAAAAGAACTTATTTACGATTTGCTTAAAAATGTAAGTATTAATTATATGAGCAAAGACGCCCTACTTTTTGTCAATAAAAAAGGCACTCCACTGACTCAATCTTATGTCAGTCGCATAGTAGAACAGCTTTTATTTCGTGCAGGAATTCGCAAACAAAAAAATGGTGCTCACATGTTGCGTCATACTTTTGCCACCCTACTTTATAAAAAGCAAAAAGATTTAGTTTTAGTTCAAGAAGCTTTAGGGCATGCGAGTTTAAATACTTCAAGAATTTATACTCATTTTGATAATGATAAATTAAAACTTGCCGCACAGGTTGCAAAGGAATTAAGTGACTCTTGAAAACTATGCTGTTTTTGATAAATATTTTTACCATGATTTAAAACACACTTTAAAAGCCTTTAACCACAAAGAAAGTAAAAAGTGCTTTAAATTTATAGAAAAATATAAAAATGATTTTTATATTTTAATGCTTGCTGATTATGAGCTATATAGATATTTTCAAGATAAAAATTTCATAAGTAAAAAAGCTTATTTGTCTATATTTGCTTTTAAAAAAAGAAAAAAATTTCAAAAAGAAGATATTGATGAAGAAAAATTTCTTCCTGAATTTATAAATTTTTTAGATCAAGATAATTACAAAGAAAATTTCATCAAGGTTAAAGAGGCAATCTCCAAAGGAAGAGTTTATCAAATCAATCTCACTCAAAATTTTAAATTTCATAGCAAAATGGATTCTTTTAAACTTTTTAAACTTTTGCTTTCTAGACAAGATACTGAATTTAAAGCTTTTATAAAAGATGAAACAAGAGAAATTTTATCCTTCTCTCCTGAACTTTTTTTCAAGACCAAAAAAAGAAAAATATTTACAAAACCTATGAAAGGCACAATTAAGCGTGATAAAGATCCTATAAAAGATGAAGAAAATAAAATTTTCTTGCAAAATGATACAAAAAATCTAAGTGAAAATATTATGATTTGTGATCTTTTACGCAACGATCTTTCAAAAATCATCACAAAAAAAAGCTTAAAAACCAAACTTTTTGAAATTCAAAGTCACCCTACTTTACATCAAATGACTTCAAGCGTACAAGGAAAACTTAAAAAAAATATTTCTTTATATCAAATTTTTAAAGCTCTCTTTCCTTGTGGTTCTATTACAGGTGCTCCAAAGCTTGAAAGCATTAAATTTATTGAAGAATTAGAACAAAGAGATCGTGGTATTTACTGCGGAACTATAGGTTTAATACACAAAAATAAAAATAAATTTAGCGTAGCCATACGCACCTTAGAAAAACAAGATGAAATTTATACTTATAGCACCGGTAGTGGCTTGGTTTGGGACTCAAAATTCAAAGATGAATTTGAAGAATTAAAACTTAAAAGCGCGATCTTAAATCCTTGTGATTTTCATCTTTTTGAAACCATGTATTTTAAAAATTCTCAAATTTTATTTTTAAAAGAACATTTATTAAGGCTTATAAATTCAGCTCTTAAATTTAATTTTAATACTCACAAGCTCTTTAAAGATTTTTATAATATTTTAAACCAAAAAAGTTCTTATAAAGAATATCAAAATTTTACACTTTTTAAACTCGATGAAAAAATTTTCCACAAAAAACATTCTTTATTTTATAATTTTCCCCTACCCTTTAAAAATCCACATAAAGAAGGAATTTTAAAGCTTATTTTATACAAAGACGGAAGATACGATTTTCAACAAAGTGCCTTAAAACAAAATTCAAACGATATTTTGCTTTTAAGTGATGATAAAATTAACTCAAAAAGTGACAATCTCTATCACAAAAGCTCTTTACGTACTTTTTATAATCAACACTCATACAAATGGCAGCAAAACTTGTGTTATGACATAGCTTTTTTTAACGAAAAAGATGAACTTTGCGAAGGCTCAAGAACCAATCTCATCTTAGAAAAAAACGCTCAATTTTATACTCCACAAATTCAAAGCGGTATGTTAAATGGCGTATATAGAAATTTCTTAATCAATCTTGGTTTGATAAAAGAAAAAGTATTATTTAAACAAGATTTATTTGAAGCAGAAAATATTTATTGCATTAATTCCGTGCGTAGTTTAAAAAAGGTAAAATTACAATGAAGAAAATTTTATTTATAGATAATTATGATTCTTTTAGTTATACCATCATCTATTATCTTAAAGAACTTGGTTTTGAATGTAAAGTGATAAAAAACGATGCCTTTAAAAAAGCTAAAGAATTAGAAAAATTTGATTTCACTCATCTTATCATCTCTCCTGGTCCTCATTCTCCTAAGGAATCTAAATTAAGCTTAAAAGCAATCAAATATTTTAAAAAAAATAAAAAAATTTTAGGTATATGTTTAGGACATCAGTGTATAGCTGAAATTTTTGGCGGTAGGGTTTCTAAAATGCAAAATCCCATGCATGGTAAAATTTCTAAACTTTATTTTAAAAAAGATCCTATTTTTAAAGGTATTAAAAAAGAAATTGAAATTTGTTTATATCATTCTTTACATATTAGCTCTATGCCTAAAAAATGCAAAATTTTAGCTCATAATTCAGAAAATATTATTATGGCAATTAAACATAAAAAATATCCTATTTATGGATTGCAATTTCACCCTGAAGCGGTTTTAACTCAAAAAGGTAAAAAAATACTTAAAAACTTTATGAAACTTTAGTCTTTTTTGCATTTAAAATATAAATATAAAAATTTAAAACAAAATATCCTTAAAATAATTATCATTAATATAAATTTATAAATAAAAAAACCGATAACAATATAAATTAATTTAAAAAGATTTAAGATGAAAATAGATACTTTGATAAAAAATTTTAGCAATTATCAAACACAAATAAACAAAGACAATGATTTGGCAAGTAATATTCATGGTGACAATGTGGTTAAAATTCAAATTTCAGATGAAGCAAGAAGTTTAAGTCAAGCAAATTCAAATAATGAAAAAGAATACGAAATCAAAGCAAGTCAAGAAAAAATAGAAAACCGCAAAGACCAAAATTCCATTCAAAGTAGCAAAGGTGGCGTAAATCCCGCATTAGAGGCTTTAATAGCAAAATTAGCTGAAATTTTAGCTAAAATTGCAGAACTTACTCAAAAAATGACAAACGCTAACGAACAAATGAAAACGACATTTCAAAAACAAATTGATGTGCTAAAATCTCAAGCAGATGTAATTCAAGCTCAAATTCAAGAACTCCAAAGCCAACAAGCTTGATTATATTTTTTCAAAAGTTTAAGAATGCTATAATGGTGCATTTTTAAACTTTTTCAAGGAAAAATATGACTTATCTAGAAATCGAAGGCACAAATCATTTAAGCGGAAATGTTGCAATAAGCGGGGCAAAAAATGCCGCCCTACCCTTGATCGTTTCAAGCATACTTGCTAAAAACGAAGTAAAAATCAACAATGTTCCTAATGTTGCTGATATAAAAACTCTTATATCTTTGCTAGAAAATTTAGGAGCTAAAGTCAATTTTCAAAATAATAGTGCTTTATTAAACACAAACACCCTTAATCAAACCATAGCCAAATATGACATTGTACGCAAAATGCGTGCTTCCATACTTACCCTAGGGCCTTTACTTGCTCGTTTTGGGCATTGTGAAGTATCTTTGCCTGGAGGATGTGCTATAGGACAAAGACCTATTGATTTACATCTTTTAGCCTTAGAAAAAATGGGGGCAAATATACAAATCAAGCAAGGCTATGTTGTAGCTAGTGGAAATTTAAAAGGCAATGAAATTCTTTTTGATAAAATCACGGTTACAGGTAGTGAAAACATCATCATGGCAGCGGCTTTAGCTAAGGGCAAAACCAAACTCTTAAATGTTGCAAAAGAACCCGAAGTTGTTCAACTTTGCGAAGTTTTAAAAGACGCAGGACTTGAAATCAAAGGCATAGGTACAGATGAGCTTGAAATTTATGGCACTGATGGAGAACTTTTAGAATTTAAAGAATTTAGTGTTATACCTGATAGAATTGAAGCAGGAACTTATCTTTGTGCTGGAGCCATTACAAATTCTAAAATCACTTTAGATAAAGTTAATGCTTCACATTTAAACGCAGTTTTAGCAAAACTTCATCAAATGGGTTTTGAAACTTTGAATACAGAAAATAGTATCACTCTACTTCCTGCTAAAGAAATTAAACCCATAGAAATCATGACAAGCGAATATCCAGGCTTTCCAACCGATATGCAAGCACAGTTTATGGCGCTAGCTTTAAAGGCTAATGGAACTAGCATTATCGATGAAAGACTATTTGAAAATCGTTTTATGCATGTAAGTGAACTTTTAAGAATGGGTGCAGATATTAAGCTAAATGGTCATATTGCTACTATAGTAGGCGGAAAAGAACTTAATGCTGCTGATGTTATGGCTACAGATTTGCGTGCTTCTTCAGCACTTATCCTAGCAGCTCTTGCAGCTAAAGGTACAAGCAAAGTACATAGAATTTATCATCTTGATAGGGGTTATGAAAATTTGGAAGAAAAATTTAAAAGTTTAGGTGTGAAAATCGCAAGGCTTAAAGAATGAAAAATATCTTTGAAACCTTAAAAGACTTAGAGAACCAAATTTCATATTTAGATGAAAGTGAGCTTATTAACCTTGAAAAAGCAAAAGATAGAATTTTAGCTAAAGATTTATACGCTAGAAAAAATCTACCTAGTTTTGACAATGCTGCTCTTGATGGCTATGCTTTTAATTATGCTGATGTCAATGAGGCTTTGGAGATTAAAGGGACTATTTTCGCAGGAGATAAAAATTTTTATACAATTGCTAAAAATGAATGCTATAAAATTATGACAGGGGCTAAAATGCCCAAAAATGCTGATACTATCTTAATGTTAGAAGATGAGTGTATAAAAGAAAATAAACTCATCATTAAAAAAGCTCCTAAACAATACAATGCCTATCGCTACAAAGGCGAAGAATTAAAAAAAGGCGAACTTTTGCTTCAAAAAGGCACTAAACTTAATGATAAACATATCGCCCTACTTGCTTCTCAAGGGCTTTATAAAATAGAAGTCATAAGAAAAATTCGCATAGGAATTTTTTCAAGTGGAAATGAGCTAAAAGAACCTTGGCAAGAATGCGATGAAGAAAGTATTTATAATGCTAATGCTTTGCCTTTACTAACCATGCTTCAAAATGCTTCTTATTTAGGTATTATCAAAGATAATTTTAAAAGCACTAAAGAGGCTTTAGAAAATACAAATTTTGATCTTTTAATCACTTCAGGAGGTGCAAGCGTTGGCGAGGCTGATTTTATGGAAAAAGCTTTAGATGAATTAGGCTTTACTCCGCTTTTTAAAGGACTAAAAGCACGCCCTGCAAGACCTACTAAGCTTTATAGAAAGGGTGAGAATTTCGTATTGATTTTACCAGGAAATCCTATGGCGGCCTATCTTTCTTGTTTTATTTTTGCTAAAAAAATTATTGCTTTATTAAGTGGAAACCTAGACAATCCTTTAAAATTTCATGCTACAATGGGTATGGATTTAAAGCTTAAAAGCGGAAGAAATAATCTCATTTTAGGAAATTTAGAAAAAGATATTTTTACACCATTTAATGAAAATAAATTTGGATCTGGTATGATACTTCCACTTATTAAAAGTGAATTTTTACTTATAAGTGAAGAAAATATAAGTGAATTAAAAAAAGGTGATGAAATCACGCTTTTAAAAATATAATGTTTGTGTTTTTCACAAACATTAGCTTAATTTATCCTCATCATCATGATCATGGATATATTGTTCATCATTTTCCAAGGTATCAACAAAACGCCCTATCCTTTCCCAGCGAACATTTTTATCTTTATCCCAAGAGAAATATACAAACCAAGGTTTACCTACTATCAACCTATAAGGAACAGAACCCCAAAAACGACTATCATAAGAATAATCGCGATTATCACCCATCATGAAATACTCATTTTCAGGTACATCAAAAACATAAGCATTTCCGCCGCTAAAACCTATATGATTTCCAAGTTCTTTAATATAAGTTGGAGACATGGCAAAATCACCTATGCTAAGAAAGCGTAAAATATCACTTTCTATATCTTTTTTTGGATCATAATGAATACCTTTTTGTTTATAAGGTTCTTTTACATAAATTTGCCCTCCAAGAGTAACAAGATCATTCGGATAATGTTCTCTCATGAAATCATCACCCTCATGCATTCTTACATAAAGTGTTTTATTTGCATAAACTATCCTATCTCCTCCTATGCCTACACAACGCTTTACAAAGTGTTCTTTTTCATTTCTAGGATTTCTAAAAACAACTATATCTCCTCTTTGAGGCCCTTGTGCTTTTATCAAATGCCCATCTTTATTAAAATCCGGCAAAACAGGAATTTCCAACCAAGGAATATGAGGAGTTGGGATACCATAGCTAAATTTTTTAACAAATAAAAAATCCCCTACCAACAAGGTGTTTTTCATAGAACCAGAAGGAATAACAAAAGCTTGTATAAAGAAAAAAATCACCAAAAGAACAATAACTACAGTTCCAGTCCAAGACTGTGAAAATTTATATAATTTCTTTAAAATTTCCATAGATTTTCCCTAATTAAGTCTATTTTTAGCAGATTTAACTGTGTTTTCTAAAAGCATGGCTATAGTCATAGGACCTACTCCACCTGGAACAGGAGTTATATAACTAGATTTTTTAGATACCTCTTCAAAATCCACGTCTCCAACTATCTTTCCACTTTCAAGACGATTGATTCCAACATCAACAACAATCACTCCTTCTTTTACCATATCCGATCGAAGTAAATTCACACAACCTGCTGCTACTATAATCAAATCAGCTTGCCTAGTATAAAGGCTCAAATCTTTGGTTTTAATATGACAAACGCTTACTGTAGCTCCAGCGTTTAAAAGCATAGTAGCCATAGGACGACCTACTATATTTGAAGCACCTATAATAACAGCGTCTTTTCCTTCTAAATCAATTTCATAAGCCTTCAAAAGCTTCATAACTCCAAGTGGAGTACAAGGCAAAAACCCACTTTCTAAACCTAAATTTAAATATCCTACATTAATAGGATGAAAGCCATCAACATCTTTACTACTTATAATACTTTCAAGTATTAAATCTTTACAAATATGATCAGGTAAGGGAAGCTGAACCAAAATTCCATGAACACTATCATCGTGATTTAAGGTATTAATCAATGCCAAAAGTTCATTTTGTGTAGTATTTTCATTAAGATGATAAACTAAAGATTTAATTCCACATTCTTCACAGGCTTTAGCCTTAGATTTTACATAAGTTTGACTTGCAGGATTATCTCCAACTAAGATAACAGCTAAACAGCTTTCAATCCCTTTGCTTTTCAAAAATTGATTTTTTTCTTTTAATTCTTCTTTGATTTTTGCGCTTAAAGCTTTACCATCAAGCAAAGTCATTATTTTCCTTCTATAAATTTAATCACTTTTTTAAAGTAAAAATTGTATCATATTAAAACTTCATTAACAAGGTGAAACTTTGAAAATTGTTTTAATGTTTTTTTTATTTAGCATCAGTCTTTTTGGTGCTGATTTTATCACTCTTAAAGAATACTCTAAAATGCTTTATGAAAATCCAAGAGGCATTAGCTGCAAAGAGTGTCATGGGGCAGATGGAAGCGAACAAATTTTAGGATATTATATGAAAAATGGTATTAAAACAGCTTATAAAGTTCCAAGTATACAAAATCTTAGTTTTGAGAATTTTAAAAATTCTCTTAATCAGAGTAAAGACGCAAAATCAATCATGCCAAATTACTCTTTAACAAATGATGAAATTGTAACTTTATATAATTACATCAAGCAATTTAGCAAGGAAGAAAAATGACAAACAAAAAAGCTTTTAAAGAAGCGTGTAAATTCATCGCAGGTGGTGTAAATTCTCCAGTTCGTGCTTTTGCAAATGTTCAAAGTGAGCCAAAATTTATTTCTCATGGAAAAGGTGCTTATATTTTCGATATAGATGGAAATTCTTATATAGACTATGTTCAAAGCTGGGGGCCTTTACTTTTTGGACATTGCGATAAAGATATACAAAAAGCTTGTCAAAAAGCACTTCATAAAGGTTCAAGTTTTGGAGCTCCAACTTTATTAGAAACTGAACTTGCCAAGCTTGTTTTATCTGATTTTCCACATTTAGAAAAAATCCGCTTTGTAAGCAGTGGAACGGAAGCAACCATGAGTGCTATTCGTCTTGCCCGTGGCTTTACTAAAAAAGATAAAATTTTAAAATTTGAAGGATGTTATCACGGGCATTCTGATTCATTATTGGTGAGTGCAGGAAGTGGTGCTGCTACTTTTAACTCTCCTAGTTCTTTAGGTGTTTTAGAAGATGTAGCTAAACACACTTTAGTAGCGAAATATAATGATATAAATAGCGTTAAAGAGCTTTTTGAAAAAAATAAAGATATTGCATGTGTTATCATTGAGCCTATTGCTGGAAATATGGGGTTAGTTCCAGCTAAACAAGATTTTTTAGAAGAACTTGCTAAGATCTGTAAAAACAATCAAACTCTGCTGATTTTTGATGAAGTAATGAGTGGATATAGAGCATCTTACCTTGGTTCCTATGGAATCAATCATATCCAAGCAGATATAATTACTTTTGGTAAGGTAATAGGAGGTGGTCTACCTGCAGCAGCATTTGCTTCTAGAGCTGAAATTATGGATATTTTAAGTCCTTTGGGTGGAGTTTATCAAGCAGGAACTTTAAGTGGAAATCCTTTGGCAATGGCTGCAGGTATAGCAAGTCTTACAAAAGCCAAAAAGAAAACCAAGCTTTATGACAAACTTGGAAAATTAGCAAAAAAACTTACCCAAGGAATGAAAAAATTAGCAGATGAAAAAGGACTTCCGCTGCAAGCTTGTCATGTAGGTTCTATGTTTGGATACTTTTTCACCAAAGATCCTGTATCAAACTACCAAGATGCATTAAAATCTGATCTAGCATTATTTTCAAAATTTCACAAAAATATGCTTGAAAATGGAATTTATTTAGCACCTTCTCAATTTGAAACAGGCTTTATATGTTCAAAAATGGATGATAAAATTGTAGATACAACACTAGAGGCTGTTAGGGAAAGCTTTAAAAGAATATGAGCAATATTTTAAAAGAAGAAAAAAATCACTTAGAAAATTCCAACAGCAAAAGACAAAAAATCATTCGCAAAACTCTTGAAGCTGCGGATGGTTTAAGTCTTGGTATCTCTATGGTTGTTGCTGTATTTATAGGTGTGGGAATAGGATATTTACTTAAAAAATTTACTCCTTATCCTTGGCTTTTTTGGCTTGGAGTTTTTTGGGGGATCAGTGCTGCTATACTTAATGTTTACAAAGCTTATAAAGTTCAAGTAAAAAGCTATGAAGAATTTAAAGAAAGAGATGAGTTGATCAAAGAAAAAATTCAAAAAGAAAAGAACAAATAATGGAACATAAAAAAGCTCTATTTTGTATTTTTGCCATTATTCATTTATTTTTTTGGATCATATTTTCATCGTTAAATCATTTTAAATTAGATACATTTTTAAGCTATGAAATAGCTTTTTTTAGTGTTTTATTGATTATTTTTGCTTCTTATTTAAATTATAAAAAAGTCATTATAAAAAAATCAAAAAATTATGAAAAAAATTTTAATTTCATTTCATCGCTTTTTATCAAAAAAAAACAAAATTTATCAAAAATTATTCATTTTAAAGTTCTAAAAGACGATTTAAAGCCAAATGTTAAAGAGAAAATCCATTTTTTTGCTATGTTTTTTACTCTCTTTAAATTGATGGCTTATGTAATATTGGTTGCTGGATTTTTATTTTTACATCGCCAAGATAAATTAGATATCTTTGCTTATATTTGTGGAATTTCATCCTTGCTAGTTTGTGTGTTTATTTTTATTTTATATATAAAAAAGTATGAGTCCAAAAAAAATTATTAAATCAATGACAGCACTTTTTGCTGGTATGGCATTTTTATTTGCAGGTAATGCCTTGATAGTAAGCTCTATAGGTGTTATATTAAAAGAAAACGGAGAAAGTTCTTTAGCTGTTGGAGTAGTAAGTTCTTGTTTTTTTGTAGGCGCTCTTGTTGGAACTATCAGTGCTCATAAAATTATTTCTCGTATAGGTCATATACGCTCTTTTGGGCTATTTGGTGCTATTTTTGGAATTTCAGCTATGCTTCATACAGTAAGCGAAAATCTTATTTTTTGGGCTGTTTTAAGATTTTTCATAGGAATTTGCTACTATGGACTTTTAATGGTCATAGAATCATGGCTTAATGAAAAAAGCAAAAATGCCATTCGATCTAGAATTTTAGGTTTTTATGAAATTGTTTTTTATCTTGCGTTTGGTATTGGAGTTTTAATCATAGCGTTAAATTTGAGCAAACATAGTGTATTTATTCTCAGTGCAACTTTAATTTTACTTTCATCTTTACCTTTAAATCTAATTAAAATCAAAGAACCTGTTTTACCCGCATCAAGTCCTATTTCTATACCTAAAATTTTTGATATAGCTCCTTTAGCTATCGTCACAAGCTTTATAGCTGGAATGCTTATAAATGGCTTTTTTTCTATGGCATCTTTATTTATACTTTTGCAAGGTTTTGATACAAAAGCGGTTTCTTATTTTATATTTTGTGGGGTTTTAGGTGGTTTTATTGCACAAACCATCATAGGAACTATTTCAGACAAACTTGGTCGCAAATTTGCCATTATCACTTGTGCAAGCATAGGATTTATCACTATACTTATATTTATCTTTTTTAAACTTCATTTGTATATGCAATATTTTTTAGGAATTACTCTTGGTATAGGAATATTTTGTTTATATGCTTTAGCACTTGCTAGAGCAAATGATGTTTTAGTAAACAAAAATAAAGGTGTAGAGTTAGGTCGTGGGGTTCTTTTTTGTTATTCTTTGGGCTCTTTGTTTGGCCCTTTAATTTTAGGTTTTTTAATGCAATATTTTGAAATCAAAGGTTTTATATGGTTTTATATAGTTTCTTTAGCATTTTTAATTCTTTTTGCTATCAATAAACCAAATATTTTAAATAAAAAATTTAAGAAAAAGCCTGGAAATATGGTGATATTTGATGATTAATACTCAACTAGCAAGTCAAATTGCCAATACGCAAAAAAATGATTTAAAAGTAGATAACTCTACCTCAAAAGATAAAACAAATTTAAAGGACAATCCAAAAGAAGCACTTGCACAAGCTTTAAAGCAAAACTTAGGTTTAAGCAAGGACGCTAGTAGTGAAGAAATACTAGCAAAATTTGTTCAAAATGAAACAGGTATCAAATTAAAAGAACTTGTTAATAAACTTTTAGATCAAATCAATGCTCAAAAAAATCCCGATTCCCCTGTACTTAAACAAGGAAAAAATTTAAATTTAGCTCCTAATTTTGCTAATGAATTAAAAATCTTAAGTACAGAACTTGCAAAAAGTGATACTTTTACACAAGTTTTAGACAGATTAAATCAAATTTTAAAACCTGCCAGTGAAATAAAAAACAATAACTTAGCTCCTTTGTTTAAAAATTCAGGCGTATTTTTAGAAGCTAAATTAAAAGATGCTCTAAACGAAGAATTACTACCCAAAAGTTTTCACTCTCTTTTAAGTACAATCAAAGGTCTTAGTAGTAAAAAACTAAGCGTTCAGATAGCCCAGCTTGCAAATACAAATTTAAGCCCAAAAGACACTTTAAAAGAATTAAAAAATATTATTAATTCTAGCAAAATTGAAAATAAGCAAATTTTAAATCAAAGTTCTTTTAAAGCACTTTTAAATTTAAGTTCTAAATTGGAAAATTTTAAAAATTATATAAGTAAAAATCCCAGTCATGCTCAAGAAAAAATCACCCCTATAGCTAATAAAATTTTAAAAGAATTAAATTCCATCAAAAATGATTTTTTCAAAGCTCTTAATAAGCCAGAAAATTTAATGATAAAAGATCCAAACATCCTTAAGCAAACTGCTACCGCCTTTGAAAAACTTGAAAATACTTTAAAAAATATACTAGGCAATCAAGCTTCTAAAATACAAGATAAAGAAAATATTTTAGAAAATCTTTTAAGTAACAAAGAAAATATGAAAGAAGAAAAACTTAATCATAACACAAAAAACCAAGATGAAGAAAAACATATAAAAGCATCAAAAGAAGAAACTCTCACAGATGATACTAAAACCGATATTAAGCAAGATTCAAAAAACGAAGAAAATTCGCATGCAAAAGAAACTGATATAAAAGAAGATGAAAATTTAGATTCTGATATAAAAACTCACGAAGAAGATACCCAAGATACAAAAAATGATATTCAAAACAATGAAACAGAAAATAAGCCAGACAATGATATAAAAAACTCTACTCCAAACCAAGAAAAAATTAAAGATGGAAAACAAGAAAAATCAAAAGAAAATATCAAAGAAAATCCAAAATTTTATGAAACAAAAACAGAAAACAAAACTTCAATCAATACAAATACCAACACTTCAAATCCTAACACAAACAACACGCAAAATTTAAATAATTCTCAAAATATTCAATCTAACAATAACCAAACTATGCAAAATATTTTTAAAAATCAGGAATTTATAAAACAAAATATTGTAAAAAATTTAGCATTTAATGTAGAAAATTTAGATCTAGAACAAGTGCAAGATTTAAGTAAAAATTTAAGCAATCTTTCTCGTAGACTTAATGAAAGCTTAAAAGAACTTGAACCCTATACTCAAAATGCCAAGCTTAATCAAGCAGAACTTAAAAATCTCGAACACAAACTCAATCTTTCTACCAAAGATCTAGCGCAAATTAAACCAAAAACAGAACAAGATATAGCTGAATCTTTACATCATGATGTAAAATCAACACTTTTGCAAATTTCAAATTTAGCTAAAAATGAAGGCAATGAAGCTATATATAATCAAGCTAATCGTCTTTTAGCGCAAATTGAAATCAATCAGCTTATGTCTTTAGCTAATGATTCTATCAATACTTATCTGCCTTTTTCTTGGGATGATTTAAATGATTCTAAAATTATGTTTAGACGCGGAAAAAAGGATAAATTTTTTGCTCAGATTAAACTCAAATTTGCAAAACTTGGGGATTTGGAAATTCTTATTTCTTTAAATAATGAAAAATATATAGATATTAATATTATGGCAGAAAATATTGAATTTAGAAAAACCATCTATGAAAATGCCCATGAGCTTAAAAGAAATATCAATAAAGCAGGACTTTTAAGTGCAAATTTCTTCGTAGGTGATATCATAAGAAGTAAATTTGATACTAGAAATATGAAAAATTTAGATCTTGAAATGGGTATGGATAAAAAAGTATGAGTAAAATCAAAAGATCGATTAAAAAAGCTGTAGCTCTAGGCTATCAAAAAGAAAAAAACTCTGCCCCAAAAGTGCTTGCAAGTGGCAAAGGTGAAAGTGCTGCTAAAATTATTTCTTTAGCCAAGGAATACGGAGTTCCCATTAAAGAAGATGAAGATTTAATAGAAATTTTAAGCAAACTTGACTTAGGTGATGAAATTCCACCTAATATGTATAAAGCTGTGGCTGAAGTTTTTGCCTTTATCTATCAAATGGCAAATAAAACTCCTAAAAACTAATCCGCTATTTTTTCTCCAAATTTAATACCCTGCCCTGCTTTTAAATTAAAATTTAAAATCCCTTTTTGAGAGATTAAAACTATAGTAGAACCCAGTTCAAAATTTCCTAGTTCTTCGCCTTTTTTGAAATTTAAATTTTCATATTTTCTAGTAAAATTATGAGAAATTTTAGCATTGGTTTGTATGCTTGTATCAAAATTAAAACGCATTTTTCCTACATTTTGCGCTCCTACAAAAACAAGCCAAAAAATACCTTTTTCATTTTGACATTTTAAACTCACTCTTTCATTTTTTACATACAAATTACTAATGCGTTCTAAATGCTTTTCATTTACACTATAAAGGGCGCCACTTATGTAAGTTGCACTCAAAATTTGCATATCACAAGGGCTGTGATAACGATGATAATCTTTTGGAGAAAGATAGATATTGACATAATCAAGCCCATTTTTAAGCTCATCTTTTTCAAAGCTATCTTTTAAAAGCTCCTCAACGCTATAAGTATGCTCTTTTATAGAAAAAGCAAAATGTTCTTCATTTGCCAAAAAAGTACTTCCACACTCTAAAATTTTACCATCACTTGGACTGATAAAACCTTCTTCAAGTTTCCTTGGAATGTGCAAAGTTCTTGTAAAAAGAGCATTTAAACTCTCGTATTCACAAGGAGCTTTAAATTCGCTCATATCGATATTAAAATACTTAACATAATTTTCATTAATAACTTTTTGTATCATTTTAGGAAATTTAATCCCCGCTACAAAACCAAAAAGCCTTGAACTTTCTTTTGAAAAACTCATTTTTTTCCTTTTAAATTTAAAATCACTATTTCACTCGGAGCAAAAACTCTAAGACTTGGCCCCCAAAATCCTGCGCCACTACTCACATAAAGCTTAGTTTTTTCTCCTAAATTATAAAGCCCATGAACAAAACCTTGCTGAAGTTTAACTAAAAACATAAAAGGAAAAATTTGCCCTCCATGCGTATGCCCACTTAAAACAAGATCAAAATCACTTAAATCATAAAGCAAAGCTGTTTTAGGTTGATGTGTGAGTAAAATACTAGCTTTACTTGTATTTAAATCCACTTTTATTCTTGCTAAATCAGGAGCATATAAACCCTTATTAAGTCCGGCTAAATCTCCAATTCCAGCAATATTTATAAAACCTAAATCTAAATTTTGATTGACTAAAATTTTCATATTAGTATGTTTTCTAAGTAAATCCAAAACTTCATTGATACCATGATAATACTCATGATTTCCCAAGGCATAAAAAGTTCCATAAGTGGAATTAAAATCATTAAGTTTTGAGATGTAATTTTTTAAATCTTTAGGATTAGTATCAATCAGATCTCCTACTATTACAACCATATCAGGACTTTGCAAATTCACTTTAGTGATGAGCTTATCTAAAAAATTTTCATGCAAATTTTTACCCAAATGTATATCAGTAAGCATGGCAATTTTTAAATCTTGTTTAAGATTTGGTATTTCAACATCAACACTCTTTACTTCAGGTGTTTTTAGAGCATTATTTATACTTACATAAATTAAAAACACACTTAAAACTATAAGAGAAAACTCAAAAATCAAACGCAAAATAAGATTATATTTTTTATCTCTTTTACCCATAAGAGCTAAAATCAATTTAATAAAATCCCAAGCTAAAGTCATAAAAAACAAACAATAAGTCGGCGCATAAAGCATGGCTAAAATTTCATACCAAGCATCACTTAAATATTCATCTCTACGAAATATTAAAAACACAGCTTGGGCTAAAAAAAGCACAATAAAAATAAAGGCAAAAATTTTATAAAAATACTTAAAAAGAGTAATTTTCTTGATTAATCTTTTATAAATATAAACATTTGCTAAGCCAAAAATCAATAATACAATGAAAGAAAAAATTAAAAATATCATAAAAGTATTATAACCAAGTAAAATTAAATATCCGTATAAATTTTTCTGTTATAATAAGCTTTTAAATAATTTTAAAGGCTATAAAATGTACCGTTTTGCACCTTCTCCCACAGGTGATATGCACATAGGAAATTTACGCGCAGCAATTTTTAATTATATCTGTGCAAGACAAAAAAATATGGATTTTATCTTACGTATTGAAGATACTGATAAGGCTAGAAATATAGCAGGAAAAGAAGAAGAAATCAAAGAAATTTTAAATCTTTTTGGTATTTCATGGCAGCATTACTATATACAAAGTGAAAATTTAAAATTCCATCGCCAAATGGCTTTAAAACTTGTAAGCGAAAAGAAAGCTTTTGCTTGTTTTTGCACCGAAGAAGAACTTGAAGCAAAAAAAGAACTAGCTAAAAAACAAGGTAAAGCTTATCGCTACGATGGCACTTGTGAAAAACTAGCCGATATTGATGTTTTAGAATGCGAAAAACCCTTTGTTATCCGCCTTAAAAAACCTACTCATACTATGAAATTTACTGATTTTATCAAAGGTGAATTAAGTTTTGAGCCTGAAAATATAGACTCTTTTGTCATCATGAGAACAGATAAAACTCCAACTTATAATTTTGCTTGTGCGGTTGATGATATGCTTGAAAATGTCACTTGTATTATACGCGGAGAAGATCATGTTTCAAACACTCCAAAACAAGAACATATCCGCGCAAGCTTAGGTTATAATAAAGCTATGACTTATGCACACTTGCCTATCATTTTAAACGAAGAAGGTGTTAAAATGAGTAAAAGAGAAGCACATTCTTCTGTAAAATGGCTACTTGAAAGTGGAATTTTACCTAGCGCAATCGCAAATTATCTGATCATGCTAGGCAATAAAACTCCTTGTGAAATTTTTACCTTAGAAGAGGCTATAAAATGGTTTGATATTTCTAAAGTTTCAAAAGCTCCCGCAAGATTTGATCTTAAAAAACTCTTACAAATCAATCGTGAACATATCAAAATGATCAAAGATGATGAGCTTAATAAAATTTTAGATTTAAACAAAGATCTTGCACAACTTGCTAAATTTTACACTCAAGAAGCAAGCACCATAAAAGAACTTAAAGAAAAAATGCAAGCTATTTTTAGCACAAAAGACTTTGGAGAGTTTGAAACAGAATGTAAAATTTTAAAAGAACTCTTAAAAGATATTGAACTTTTTGAAAACTATGAAGATTTTAAAAATGAACTTTTAAGCAAAAGCGACTTAAAAGGTAAAAAATTTTTCATGCCTTTAAGGATAATTTTAACAGGAAATATCCACGGACCTGAGCTTGGTGATCTTTATCCTTATATTAAAAATTTTATTCACGAATTAGCAAGGATTTAACTATGGTTATAGACTCTTTTATTATTTCTATTTTTCAAGTACTACAAATTGTCATTAACATTTATACTTGGATTATTATCATCACAGCACTTTTAAGCTGGGTAAACCCTGATCCTTATAATCCCATAGTGCAAATTTTATATAAATTAAGTTATCCTGCTTACGCCTTAGTTAGAAAAATTCCAACACGCATTGGTAATATTGATCTTGCGCCTTTGATTATAGTCTTAGCATTGCAGTTTCTTGGCATTTTTCTTGGGAATATCTTAAGGAGTATATTGTGATAAAAAAAATACTCGTTTTTTTATTTATTTTTTCAAGTTTAAATGCTACACAATATAGTATAGAAAAACTCAAAAAGGAAGAAAATTCACTTGCTAAGGATTATTATATTTATAGGCTTTTAGAAAAAAATAAAATCAGTAAAAAAGATGCGCAAGATTTAAATTCTCATATTTTTCGCTATATAGGAAAAATTAAATCCGAACTTGAAAAAATCATCCCTTTAAAGCCTTATATCAACCCAAAATATGCTAAATGCTATACCTATACAGCAAATACTATCTTAGATGCAAATTTAACTTGTCAAAGTGTGCGCTTAAATTCATTAGTTTTTATAGCGAGTTTAAATTCCAAAGACCGAACGACTTTAGCTCAAACCTTTAAAAATCAAAGACCTGATTTGACAAATTTATTGCTAGCTTTTAATACTTCTGATCCTATGAGCTATATAGTACAAAAAGAAGATATTAATGGTTTTTTTAAACTTTATAATTATTCTAAAAAATACGACTTAGATTTAAATACAAGTTTAGTCAATAAACTACCAAACCACATTGGTTTTAAAGATTTTGCACAAAATATTATTATTAAAAAAGAAAATCCAAAATTTAGACATTCTATGCTAGAAATAAATCCTGAAAATGTAAGTGAAGATTCTGCTTTCTATTTGGGAGTCAATGCCTTAACTTATGATAAAACAGAGCTTGCTTATGACTTTTTTAAAAAGGCGGCTCAAAGTTTTAAATCGCAAAGCAATAAAGACAATGCTATATTTTGGATGTGGTTGATTAAAAACAATGAAGAAGATTTAAAAACTTTATCACAAAGTTCTTCTTTAAATATTTATAGTCTTTACGCAAAAGAACTTACTAACACACCTTTTCCAAAGATAGAAAGCCTTAATCCAAGCAAGAAAAAAAATAATTTTAATATGCAAGATCCTTTTGCTTGGCAAAAAATAAACAAACAAATTCGCGATGCTAACGCAAGTCAACTAGATGTCTTGGCAAAAGAATTTGACACACAAGAAACCTTGCCTATTTATGCTTACATATTAGAACGCAAAAATAATTTTAAAAAACATTATTTTATAATGCCTTATTATGATAATATAAAAGACTATAACAAAACAAGACAAGCTTTAATTTTGGCTATTGCCAGACAAGAAAGTCGTTTTATTCCAACTGCTATTTCAGTTTCTTATGCTTTAGGCATGATGCAATTTATGCCATTTTTAGCCAATCACATAGGGGAAAAAGAATTAAAAATTCCAAATTTCGATCAAGATTTTATGTTTAAACCTGAAATAGCATATTACTTTGGAAACTATCATCTAAATTACCTTGAATCGCGTTTAAAATCTCCACTTTTTGTCGCTTATGCTTATAATGGCGGTATAGGATTTACTAACCGTATGCTTGCAAGAAATGATATGTTTAAGACAGGCAAATTTGAACCTTTCTTGTCTATGGAGCTAGTTCCTTATCAAGAAAGCCGAATTTACGGAAAAAAAGTTCTAGCTAATTATATTGTGTATCGACATCTTCTGAACGATAGTATAAAGATTTCGGATATTTTTGAAAATTTAATTCAAAACAAGGCAAATGATCTAAACAAATCTTAGCTACAAGCCTAGTCTCTTCCTTGACATTAGGGAGAGATACTTTAAAATAATCAGTATAGTTGTTTTGTATTATATATTTTAAGTACTCATCATCCAGTTTTTCAATATTGGCTTTTTTATTATTGATAAAAACTTCTAAATTTTGAATTTTTAATGTATTTGGAGTAAAAGACAAGGCCAATACATCATCTTTGCTTGTCTTATCTAGAATTGGGTTTAAATAAGACATGGTTATAATGGCATTAATCTTATCTTGTGTGATTTTGTATTTTTGAGTAAACATTAAAGTTTGAGATTTTAAATTTGTATCCACAATCGCCTGATCTTTTAAAGAACAAGCTCCAAGCAAAAAAGCACCTAAAATTACACTATAAATTTTCATTCTTTTTCCATATTTTTTAGTATTATTGTAGCCTTTTAACCCTATTTTTTGGTTTAAAAAGATATAATTTTACAAAAAAATTAAGAGTATATTTTATGAAACAACTTATCATGGCTTTTAGCGGCCCGTCAAATTCAGGTAAAACTACACTTATCACAAAAATAGCTGATAATTTTTTGCAACAAAATTTAAAAGTTTTAATCATTAAACATGATCCTGCCGATAAAGCTCAATTTGATTTTAACGGTAAAGATAGTTTTAAATTTTTTCAAAGTGGGGCTGAAGTCATGGTTTTAAGTCCTACAAGAACAACTTTTTTTTCTCATGAAAATAGAGATATTTTAAAAGCTTTAAAATTAAGCCCTGATTTTGACATTTGTTTGGTTGAAGGATTAAAAACTCTTGATTTACCACGCATTAGCGTATTTTGCAAAGAAATTGATGAAAGTTATTTTACTTTTTCAAACGCTATTGCAAGCTATGAAAAAATTTCTCACCCTTATCTTACTTGGCTTGATTTAAACGATATACAAGCTATTTGTCGATACATACTTAAAAATGCTAAAAATTTACAAGGAGAATTATAAAATGCAAGAAGTGATTTCTTATATACAAAAAGCGGTTTTAGAAATTTCTAACGCTTTAAAATTTCCCGATACAAGCTACAGTCAAAATCAAAATTTTACAGGCGATACCCAACTCAAATTTGATGTTTTAAGCGATGAAATCATCACAAAAACTCTAAGTCAATGTTCAAGCATTAAAGCCATCATAAGTGAAGAAAAAGACGAAATTTTAACGCTTAACGAAAGGGCAAATTTTATCGTAGCTTATGATCCTTTAGATGGTTCTAGTTTAATGGATGTTAATTTTGCCATAGGTTCTATTTTTGCCATCTATGAAGAAAAAGCAAGTGCTAAAAATTTAAGAGCTGCACTTTATAGTATGTATGGAGCGCGCTTAGAACTTGTGATTTGCAAAGATCAGCCAAAACTTTATCGCTTAAATGCAAATAATGAATTTATTTTTATAAAAGATCTTAAAATGAATGAAAAAGGCAAGATTAATGCTACAGGCGGAACGCAAAAATTTTGGGAAGAAAAACACGCTAAATTTATCAAAAGTCTTTTTGATGAAGGATATCGCTTAAGATATTCTGGGGCCATGGTAAGCGATATCAATCAAATTTTATTAAAAGGGGGTGGCATTTTTAGCTATCCTGCAACACAAGATGCGCCTAATGGCAAACTTCGTGCCTTTTTTGAAGTCTTTCCTCTAGCCTTTATCATAGAAAAAGCAGGCGGAAAAACTACAAATGGAAAAAACCGCTCCTTACTTGAACTTGAATTTGATAAAATCCATGCGACAACTCCTTGTTTTTTTGGCTCAGAATATGAAATTTCAAAACTTTTAAAGGCTTACAATGAATGAAGCTAGAGATGAATTTGAGCAAGATATGGATAAAAAAAAAGAAATTTTACTTTCATGTCAAAACTCAAAAAACCTAAACTCTTGTTATAATTGCGATGAAATTTTTAACTGCCAAACTAGAAAAAATTATGTTGATGCAGTCTATAACAGTATGTCTAAGGGTAAAACCGAAGGCGGATTTGACTTTTAAAGGAAAAAAATGCGTTATATTACAACACCAATTTATTATGTAAATGATGTGCCTCATTTAGGTCATGCTTATACTACCATCATAGCCGATACTTTAGCAAGATTTTATCGTTTGCAAGGACATGAAACAAGATTTCTAACAGGAACAGATGAGCATGGACAAAAAATCGAAGAAGCTGCCAAACTAAGAAATTCCACTCCTCAAGAATATGCTGATAAAATCAGTTTTGAATTTAAAAAATTATGGGATGAATTTGAAATCACCTATGATATTTACGCAAGAACAACTGATACAAGGCATATTGAATTTGTTAAAGCTATGTTTTTAAAAATGTGGCAAAAAGGCGATATTTATAAAGATGAATACGAAGGACACTATTGTATTTCTTGCGAAAGCTTTTTTACTCAAAGTCAGCTTATCAATGATTGTTCTTGTCCAGATTGTGGCAAAAACACTACGATTTTAAAAGAAGAGAGTTATTTTTTTAAACTTTCAAAATACCAAGATAAAATTTTACAATGGTATGAAGAAAAAGATCCCATCCTACCAAAAAACAAAAAAAACGAACTTATAAATTTTGTCCAAAGCGGCCTTAAAGATCTTTCCATTACAAGAACAAGTTTTGATTGGGGGATTAAACTGCCTCAAGAAATTAATGATGATAAACATATTATTTATGTATGGCTTGACGCACTTTTTATCTATATAAGCTCTCTTGATTTTCAAAGCAAGGGAGAAAATGCTAAATTTTGGCCTGCGCATGTGCATTTAGTAGGAAAAGATATTTTGCGTTTTCATGCCATTTATTGGCCAGCTTTTTTAATGAGCGTAGATTTACCTTTGCCAAAATTTATAGGTGCACATGGCTGGTGGACTAAAGAAGGCGAAAAAATGAGCAAATCTAAAGGCAATGTTGTAAAACCTAAAGAAGTGGTTGATGCCTATGGAAGCGAAGCTTTTAGATATTTCTTGCTTAGAGAAGTACCTTTTGGTAATGATGGGGATTTTAGCGAAAATATGCTGATAAATCGTATCAATGCTGAACTAAGCAATGAATTTGGGAATTTACTTAATCGCATTATAGGTATGAGTACAAAATATTCTCAAGGAAATATTTCAAAAGAAGGTGTTTTAAAATTTTACAATGCTGAATTAAATCAAGCAAAAGAACACTTAAATTTAGCGGTAGAATTTTTAGAAAACTTACAGTGTAATCGTTATTTAGAAGAACTTTTTAAAGCCTTAAGCGTAGCAAATTTAGCCATTAGCAAATACGAACCTTGGAATTTAATCAAAGAAAACAAACACGAACAAGCTAATGCTTTAGTAGCACTTTGTGCAAATATTTTAGCCAAAACAAGCCTTTTATTAAGCCCTACTCTACCAAAGTCCTGTGAAAAAGTGGCTTTAGCTTTAAATTTTGAAATTTCGCCTGCAAATTACGCAAAAATGATACTTGGCAATGAACTTTTAGATTTCAAAGCAAATCCTTGCGAAGCTTTATTTCCAAAAGTAGAAAAAGCTCTTTTAAAACAAGAAATTAAAGAAGAACCTAAAAAAGAAGAAAGTCCTAAAATAAAAATCGATGATTTTGCAAAAATTGAAATCAAAGTCGCTAAGATACTTGATTGTCAAAATATAGAAGGGAGTGAAAAACTTTTGAAATTTCAACTCGAACTTGACGATAAAGAAATCCGTCAAGTACTCTCAGGCATAGCAAAATACTATAAAGCCAGTGATTTAATCGGTAAACAAGTTTGCATTATAAGCAATCTTAAAAAAGCTAAAATTTTTGGACATGAAAGCGATGGTATGATACTTTCTGCAAAAAGCGGAGATAAACTTGTTTTAATCACCCCTGAACAACTTGTACAAAACGGTTCTTTAGTGGGTTAAAATATGCAAATTAGCAATTTAGGTGAACTTTTAAATGCAACGCTCATTCATGAAGGTAGCGTTTTAAGTGTGGAAGGTTTTGCCATAAATTTAAACGAACTTAAAGCAGGCTTTGCCTTCTTTAATAACGATAAAAAAGAAATTACCCAAGCTGTAAAAAAAGGCGCTTATGCTATAATTACAGAAAATGACATTACTATTGAAGATAAAGACATTTTTTACTTTAGAGTAGAAAATCTAGAACAAGCTCTTGTAAGATTTTTACGCTTTTTTTGTGAAGATAAAGAATATGAATTTTTACTTTTTAAATCTTACGAACTAAGTCTTTGCAAGGCTTTTTATTTTAACATTTTAAAAGGAAATATTTTTGCTGATTTTGAAAAACTAATCAAAGCAAAAAAGGGTGAAATTTTTTGCTACTGTGAAGAAAATTACTTAAATAAACTTTGCGCCTATTCTCATAGTCTAAAAGATGCTAATTTTACCTTATTATCGCGATCTAGCTTCTTTTTTACAACTTTGATTTGTGAAAATTTATATTTTAAAAATCTTAATTTACCTTTTTTTTACGCAAATAGTTTTGCAAAAATTATTTCTTTTTTAAAAGAAAAAAATCAAAAAATAATATTTGATTTTAATAAGATTGATGATTTTAAAATTTATTTTATTGATGATAAATTTGAAATCACTCCTTTTGGTTCAAGCTCTCAAGCGTTTATTGTAAGCAACAACCAAAATACCTTTGAATTCTGGAAAGAAAAATTTAAAAACATAAAAGACTTTAAAATTGCTTCTAAAAATTCTTTATTTTGTGATTTTTCCTATAATCAGCTTTCAGATTTAAGAAAATTAAAAAATTTTAAATATTGTTTAATTCTTGAAAATTATGATATTTTTGAACAAGAATTTGAAAACAAAGAAAATCAAACCCCAAGCTTATTTTAAATTCACTCCTTCATTTTCAAGCAAAAATCTTTTTATTTCAAGCCCTCCATTATATCCTCCTATGCCATTACTTGCAATAACTCTATGACAAGGTATAAAAATAGGAATCTGATTTTTAGAATTTGCATTTCCGACAGCTCTAAAAGCTTTTGGATGATTAATTTTTTCTGCTATATCTTTATAAGTAGCTATTTTACCATAAGGAATTTTCATTAAAGCCTTATAAACCTTTGATTCAAAATCTGTACCTTGTATCAAAACAGGAATGCTAAATTTTCTAAGCTTATGAGTAAAATATAAATCAAGTTCATATTTTGCTAAGTCAAGCAAACTACAATTTTTTTCTGATCTTTTATTATCACAAAAATCAACTCTAGTTAAAAATTTTCCATCACTATGTAAAGATAGGTAACATAAAGGCATTTTATAATAAACTTTAAACATTTTTTATCCTTCAAAGAGCTACAATTATAATAAAAAATATTTAAGGAGTAGAAAATGTCTTTTATGCAAGAATACAATAAACTTGTTGAAGAAAGAGCCGCTTTGGGTATACCACCCCTTTCTTTAAATGCAAATCAAACTAGAGAACTTTGTAAATTACTTGAAAATGAAAATAATGAAGAGCTTGCAAATCTTTTAGAAAATAGAGTAAATCCTGGTGTTGATGATGCAGCTTTAGTAAAATGTGAATTTTTAGATTCTATACTTAAAGGTAAAATCAGCACTCCGAACATAGACAAAAAAAGAGCCTTAAGAATGCTTGGAACTATGCTAGGCGGATATAATGTTAAAGTTTTAATCGATGCCTTAAAAGATGAAAACATAGCCAAAGATGCTGCAGAAGTGTTGAAAAATATTATTTTTGTACATGATAATTTTCATACCATAGCTGAACTTAGCAAAAACAATCCACACGCTAAAGAAGTTTTACAAAGCTGGGCAAATGCGGACTGGTTTAACAAAAAAGAAAAATTACCTCAAGTGATTAAATGTATAGTTTTCAAAGTAGCAGGGGAAACAAATACCGATGATCTAAGCCCTGCAGGAGATGCTTTTACAAGAAGCGATATTCCTTTGCATGCAAATGCCATGCTAAAGGTAAGACAAGCAGGATCCTTAGAAAAAATCAAAGAGCTTAAAAAAAGCGGTCGCGAAGTAGTTTATGTAGGTGATGTTGTAGGAACAGGTTCAAGTAGAAAATCAGCAATAAATTCTATACAATGGCACTTAGGAAAAGAAATAGAAGGTGTACCAAACAAGCACAGCGGTGGTATAGTAATGGGTTCAACCATAGCACCGATTTTCTTTAACACTGCTCAAGATAGTGGGGCCTTACCTATCATCTGTGATGTAACAAACTTAGAAATGGGCGATGAGTTTGAAATTCATCCTTATGAGGGAAAAATCATAAAAAATGGCTCTACAATCGCAGAATTTAGACTCAGTCCAAACACTCTCTTAGATGAAGTTAGAGCAGGAGGAAGAATCCCACTTATCATAGGTCGTGGGCTTTGTGCTAAGGCTAGAGAATTTTTAGGAATGGAAAGTGAAAACATCTTTACCAAACCTGAACAACCTAAATCTTCAAGCGGTGGTTATACCTTGGCTCAAAAAATGCTAGGTCGTGCCTGTGGAGTTGAAGGTGTGCGTCCAGGTATGTATATAGAACCTATGACTTTAACTGTAGGCTCTCAAGATACTACAGGTCCTATGACTAGAGATGAAATTAAAGAACTTGCAAGCCTAGGTTTTAATGCAGACTTTGTGATGCAAAGCTTTTGCCATACAGCTGCTTATCCAAAAGTAAGCGATTCAAATTTACATAAAACTTTACCCAATTTCATGACAAGTCGTGGTGGGGTGAGTTTAAAACCAGGTGATGGGGTTATTCACTCTTGGCTTAATCGTTTTGTATTGCCAGATACCGTAGGAACGGGTGGGGATTCTCACACACGCTTTCCTATAGGAATTTCTTTCCCTGCAGGAAGCGGACTTGTAGCTTTTGCTGCGGTTACTGGCTCTATGCCTTTAAATGTACCTGAAAGTGTTTTAGTGCGTTTTAGCGGAGAATTGCAAGCTGGGGTTACCTTAAGAGATTTGGTTAATGCTATACCTTATTATGCAATCAAACAAGGACAACTTACTGTTGAAAAGAAAAATAAGAAAAATATTTTTGCAGGAAAAATTTTAGAAATAGAAGGCTTGCCAAACTTAAAAGTCGAACAAGCTTTTGAACTCAGCGATGCAAGTGCTGAAAGATCTGCAGCTGCTTGCAGTGTGGATTTAAGCATAGAAAGTGTAAGCGAATATATCAAATCCAATATTTCTTTAATTGAAGCTATGATAGAAGCAGGATATGAGAATAAAGCTACCCTTGCTAGAAGGGCTGAAAAAATGAGAGAATGGCTTAAAAACCCTACTCTTTTAAGAGCAGATAAAGATGCAAAATACGCTTATATTATAGATATTAATCTTAATGACATTAAAGAGCCAATCCTAGCTTGTCCAAATGACCCTGATGATGTGGCAACCTTAAGCGAAATTTTAGCCGATGATAAGCGTCCAAAAAATATAGATGAAGTTTTTATAGGTTCTTGTATGACAAACATAGGACATTATAGAGCTTTGGGAGAAATTTTAAAAGATAAAGGCATACTTAAAACCAGACTTTGGGTAGTGCCTCCAACAAAAATGGATAAAGCACAACTTACCAATGAAGGTTATTACAGCATCTTTGGCGCAGCAGGTGCTAGAATAGAAGTTCCTGGTTGTTCTTTATGTATGGGTAATCAAGCTAGAGTAAATGATGGAGCTGTAGTTTTCTCAACCTCTACAAGAAATTTTGATAACCGTATGGGAATGGGTGCTAAAGTATATTTAGGCAGTGCAGAACTTGCAGCAGTTTGCGCTATTTTGGGTAAAATTCCAAGCAAGGAAGAATACTTACAAATTGTCAGCGAAAAGCTAAGTGATGAACATAAGGCAAATATCTATAGATATTTAAATTTTAATGAGATTGAAAATTTCAAACTTGAAAATTAATTCAAATTTAATACTTATTTGGATTAAATAACAAAATTAAAATTTTCAAAGGAAAAATATTGAAGTTATTATTCACTTCCTTTTGTTGTTTTGCAAGTTTAATGGCTAGCGATGCCATTAACTGCGACAACATTAAAAACAATAAAACATTGCTAAACGAAAGTTCAAATTTAGATTATCTAAATTGCAAAGAATCTTTAAAAAATCAAGATTTTACAAAAAAACTCTATGCAATTTCCAATGAAATTCGTGGAGGAAATAGTTCTTGTAATGGTATAGCTTATTTACCAAAATTACAACAATTTAATTTGCTATTGTTAAAAATAGCCATCGACCCCATCACTTATCAAAAAACTTTAGATACACCTGAGAATTTAGAAAAAAAATATGATATTTTAAAATCTTACTTTAGATATTGGGCATATCAAAGTATAGGAAATTTTAGACTTTACAAAGCTTTTTGGCAAGAATACAATAACGCTATAGAACCTTTAGAAAAGTATTTTGAAAGCAATTTTAATTTTGACAAAGGTAGCAATATTTACTATACTAGCAATGCCTTAAACGAATTTTTAAATTGGGCTGTTGGAGAAACAAAAATTTACAAAGACATTAGTCCTTTAGCAAAAATCATGTCAAATAAAAATTATTCGGTATCTTATATACAAGATTTTATTTTTTCAAATAATCCAAGTCAAGATGATCTTACTATAGCCTTACAAGCAGCGCTTCTAAATCAAAGAGAAAAAGAAATTTTAGAACTTTTGATTCGTTTTGGCACTAGGATTGACGAAGGTTATGAAAGTGCTATTTTTTACGCATTGGAAAATTATGAAAATACAAATTTTTTAATCCAAAATGGAGCGAATGTTAATCAAGCCAATGCCTTTGGTAAAACTCCGCTTTTTTATGCCATAGAGTTTAATCGTCTTGATATCATAAAACTACTTCTTGATAATGGAGCAAATGTTAATCAAAAATATATTAATAACAATGAAAAATTAGCATTAAGTGCGAACATAGGTTCAAATACGCCTTATTTTATTACATTTTGTGCTCTAGAGCACACTTCAAAAAATGTTTTAATGCATGCTGCAGCTTATGGAAATGTTGAAATTTTA
The DNA here is from genome assembly GCF_004378845.1 of Campylobacter sp. CH278. Lineage (NCBI taxonomy): Bacteria > Pseudomonadati > Campylobacterota > Epsilonproteobacteria > Campylobacterales > Campylobacteraceae > Campylobacter > Campylobacter sp. CH278. The sequence goes on from NZ_RYXZ01000003.1 coordinate 144,676, forward strand.
AAACTTCTTATCTCAAAAGGAGCAAATCTTAACGCTGTTGATGATCTTGGTTTTAATGCACTTGACTTTGCGCTAGCAGCAGGTAAAAAAGAAAATGCTGATTATCTAAAAAGCTTGGGTTTAAAAGCAAATGAAAATCTATTTTACGGAGGTAGTTTAGAATGAAAACCGCATTTATTACAGGAGCTAGTTCAGGTTTTGGTAGAGCTTGCGTTGAAGCTTTTATACAAGAAGACTACAAAGTAATCGCCCTTGCTAGACGTAAAGAGCGTCTAGAAGAGTTAAAAAATGCTCACAAAGATAAGATTTACACGCTTTGCATAGATGTAAGAAATCAAAAAGAAATCTTTGAGGCTATTGAAAATTTACCCAAAGAATTTCAAGAAATTGATGTGCTTTTTAATAATGCAGGTTTAGCTTTAGGGGTAGATGAATTTGATAAATTAAACCTTGAAGATATTAACACTATGGTAGATACAAACATCAAAGGATTTTTATATGTTGCAAAAGCTGTTATTCCTATACTTCGTAAACAAAAAAATGCTTATATTTTTAACTTAGGTTCGGTTGCAGGACGCAATCCTTATTTTGGAGGCAATGTGTATTGTGGAACCAAAGCCTTTGTGGGACAATTTTCATTGGCCTTAAGAAATGATCTTAGAGGAAGCAATATCAAAGTAACAAACATTGCTCCAGGACTTTGCAAAACTGAATTTAGCGAAGTGCGTTTTAAAGGAGATATCCAAAAAGCTGACGCAGTGTATGAAAATACGCAATTTATCAGTGCTAATGATATTGCCAAAGTGGTAATGTCTATCATTAACCTACCAAGCCATATTAATGTTAATGAAATCGAGCTGATGCCGGTAACACAAACTTGGAATGGATTTTATATAGAAAGAGATGAATGAATAAATTTTTAGTTTTATTGTTTTTACCTTTAGTTGCATTTGCAAACTCCTCAGAAGCAGCTGCAAATGCTAATTTATTTGGAGCTTTTACGCTTATACCGCCTTTAGTTGCTATTGCTTTAGCCTTTATCACAAAAGATGTTATTTTGTCACTCTTTGCTGGAGTTTTAAGCGGAACTTTTCTACTTAGCCTTTCTGCAAATATTTTTAAAGCACAACATTTAGCTTTTATAAATTTTTATAATACCGCAGTAGAATCTTTTTCAAAGATTATTTCTTATATCTTAGGTTCAACTTCAGATCCAGTAAATGCAGGAATCATTTTACAAATTCTTTGTATAGGTGGTCTTGTGGCACTTATCACAAAAATGGGTGGTGCAAAAGCTGTAGCATTAAAATTTGCCAAAAGAGCCAAATCAGCTGTATCAGCTCAAGTTAACACTTGGTTTTTAGGGCTTTTAATATTTTTTGATGATTATGCTAATTTACTGATCGTAGGTCCAATTATGCGTCCTTTGGCGGATAAATTTAAAATTTCTCGTGAAAAATTTGCCTTTATTATCGACTCTACCGCAGCTCCTGTAGCAGGAATAGCTGTAATTTCTACTTGGATAGGCTTAGAAGTTTCTTTAATTAAAACCGCTTATGAACACATAGGCATTAGCGATATTAGTGCTTTTGGAATTTTTGTTGAAACCATACCTTATCGTTTTTATAATATCTTCATGCTTTTTTTTGTAGTCATGACTGCAATCATGGGACGTGAGTTTGGTTCTATGTACAAGGCTGAAGTGCGTGCAAGAACCACAGGACAAATTGCTCCTCTACCTAAATCAGGCACACTAGATACTGCTGAATTAGAAGATCAATTTTTAGCACCAAAAGAAAGTATTAAAATTCGTGCTTTTGATGCTATTGTTCCTATTTTTACTTTAATCATTTTAGCTATATTAGGATTTTATTTTAATGGACTTAGCACTTTAGAAGGCGAAGAACTTGCAAAAGCAAGTGCTAATCCTTTGTCTTTTGAAACTTTTAGGGCTGCTTTTGGAAATGCTGATTCTTCTGTGGTGTTATTCCAAGCTGCTTTGTTTGCTGCTATTGTAGCGATTTTTATCGGGGTGCGTCGTAAAATTTTCAATCTTAAAGAAGCGGTAGAAACTTGGATATATGGCTGGAAAACCATGATTTTTACCATAGTATTGCTTTTATTTGCTTGGTCGCTTTCAAGTATAGTAAAAGATCTAGGAACTTCTTTATTTATCACTAGTTTGCTTGCAGATAAATTGCCTGAGTTTATTTTACCTGCTACTATTTTTGCTTTTGCTTCAGCCATTTCTTTTGCCATAGGAACAAGCTATGGAACTATGGGGATTTTAATGCCTTTGGCTGTGCCTTTAGCTCATGAAATCGCCAAAATCAATGGTATGGATGCAAATGCTATGCATCATTATATGGTTATTAATATAAGCTGCGTTTTAACAGGTGCGATTTTTGGAAACCATTGCTCACCAATTTCAGATAATGTAATCCTTTCATCTATGAGTGCAAAATGCGATCATATGGAGCATGTAAGAACACAAATTCCTTATGCTTTATTTATCTGTGGCATTTCTTTAATCGCTGGATATATTCCTGTATCTTTAGGACTTAGCGTTTGGTTTGTCTTGCCTTTAAATTTCATACTTATTGCGCTTTTATTAAGACTCATCGGAAAGAAAGTTCCATGAGTCTTGAAAATTTTGGAAATTTTCTCACTTTAGATGAAAAACACTCTTTCATAAAAAAATATTTTAAAGAATTTTATACAAAGGATTTTAAACTTTTTGCCTCAAAAGATAAACATTATCGTACAAGAGCTGAACTTTCATTTTATCATGAAAACGATACGCTTTTTTATGCAATGTTTGATCCAAAAAGCAAAAAAAAGTACATTATAGAATATTTAGATTTTGCTGATCAAAAAATTTGTGCTTTTATGCCAAAACTTCTAGAATACTTGCGTCAAGATAATAAATTAAAAGAAAAACTTTTTGGCGTGGAGTTTTTAACCACAAAGCAAGAACTTAGCGTAACCTTACTCTATCATAAAAATATAGAGGATATAAAGTCAAATTTAGAAAATTTAAGCAATATTCTTCATATCAACCTTATAGCAAGAAGTAAAGGCAAAAAACTTATTTTTAAAACAGAAAATCTAAGACAAACTTTAAATATTCAAGATAGAAAAATATTTTATGAATTTAACAACGATTGTTTTATTCAGCCTAATACTGCTATAAATGAAAAAATGATTACTTGGGTGTGTGAAATTTTAAATACTCAAAAAAGAATGGATTTACTTGAGCTTTACTGTGGATATGGAAATTTTACTTTAGCTTTAGCACCATTCTTTTTTAAAGTTTTAGCCACTGAAATTTCAAAAAGCAATATTAATTTTGCTTTAAAAAATTGCAAACTTAACAATACAACAAATATCTACTTTGCAAGACTTTCAAGCGAAGAATTAAGTCTTGCTATCAAAAAAGAAAGAGAATTTTTTCGTTTAAAAGATATTCGATTAGATGATTTTAATTTCTCTCATGTTTTAGTTGATCCACCCCGTACAGGACTTGATAAAAGCGTAATTGACTTAATAAAAAAATATGAAAATATTATTTATATTTCTTGCAATCCTATCACTTTAAAAGAAAATTTAAAAGAATTAAGCCTAACACATAGAGTGGAAGAGTTTGCTCTTTTTGATCAATTTGCCAATACTCCACATCTTGAATGTGGAGTATTTCTTAGCAAGGTATAAAAAAATAATTCATTAATTTAGCCAGTATTACTATCGCGATACAAAGCACAAATACAAAAGGGTGGATAAAAGCACCAAGCGGGTTTTTCTTCTTTAATATAAAATGACAAAATAAAGAAAAAACAACTAAAGATAAAATTCCAAAAGCCAAAATAATTTTTACAGCAAAAAGTAAATTTAAAGGTTTGAAATGAAAACCTGCCAAAGCACCTCCGCTTAAAAAAAGCAAAAGAACCACAAAAGGCATTATTTTAACCCCAGTAGCACTAAAAAGACTTTTGTCAAAATTAGGATTTTTCTTTTTAACTACGCCCAAAACAAATACATCAACAAACAAATAACCTATAAACAAAATAGCACAAAGAAGATGGATTGTTAAAGTATATGGATAAAATTCTTCCATTTTTCCCTCCTTATTAAACTTCGGAATTTGCTATATTATAACACTTTTTTCATTTTTTGAATTCACTTTAGTTAATTTTTTAATCATTTAAGATAAAATACCAAAACAAAGGTTAATAATGAATGAAAAAGAAACTATCTCTTATATTATAAATACAAGTAAAAATATTGCCATATTTGCTTTAAGTCCAGATAAGACAAAAGCTTCTTATAGGGTAGCAGAATTTTTACAAAGAAAAAATTATAAAATTTTTCCTATTTATCCTAAAGAAGAGTTTATTTTAAATGAAAAAGTTTATAGAAATTTAGATCAAATAGAAGAAAAAATCGATACACTTATACTTTTTAGAAAAGGCGAAGTGGCACTAGAAATTCTTCCTAAGCTTGTTGAAAAAAATATTAAAAACCTATGGCTTCAACTTGGTATTAGTAATGAAACAGCCAAAGAAGAATGTAAAAAATTAGATATAAATTTTATACAAAATCGTTGCATTATGCTAGAATATCCGCATTTTAAAACAAAGGAAAAATAGTGTTAGAGCTTAATAAAATTTACAAAGCAAAACAACAAATTTCAGGGTTTGTAAACAAAACTCCTTTCATATACTCTTCTTTTTTAAGTGATATTTGTCAAAGTGAAATTTATCTTAAAAATGAAAATTTACAAATTACAGGTGCTTATAAAATTCGTGGAGCTTATAATAAAATAGCCAATCTTAGCACTGAACAAAAACAACATGGAGTCATTGCCGCAAGCGCGGGAAACCATGCTCAAGGCGTGGCTATTAGTGCAAAAAAATTTGGCATTAAAGCAGTTATTGCAATGCCAGAATCCACTCCGCTCTTAAAAGTTTCTGCTACAAAAGACTTAGGAGCAGAGGTGATACTCAAAGGGGATAATTTTGATGAAGCCTATGCCTTTGCAACCTCTTATGCTAAAGAAAATAATCTTAGTTTTATCCATCCTTTTGAAGATGAATTTGTAATGGCAGGACAAGGAACTTTGATGCTTGAAATGCTTGATGAAATAAGCGATCTTGATATGATTATCGCACCTGTTGGAGGCGGAGGACTTATAAGCGGTATCGCAAGTGCAGCTAAACAAATCAATCCAAACATTAAAATCATCGGAGTTGGAGCCAAAGGAGCTCCTGCAATGTATGAAAGTTTTCATGCTAAAAAAATCAAAAATGCAAAAAGCGTACGCACTATAGCCGATGGTATTGCTGTGCGTGATGCAAATCCTATTAATTTTAATATTATTTTAGAATGTGTAGATGATTTTATCCAAGTTGATGATGAAGAAATAGCTAATGCGGTATTGTTTTTACTCGAAAAACATAAAATCATAGTTGAAGGTGCAGGAGCTGCGAGTGTAGCTGCCCTGCTTCATCAAAAAATAAATACACAAAATCATAAAAAAATTGGCGTAGTTTTAAGCGGAGGCAATATCGATGCACAAATGCTAAATATCATCATAGAAAAAGGTTTATTTAAATCTTACAGAAAAATGCAAATTCATGTTACTTTAGTAGATAAACCTGGGGCATTATTACACCTTACAGACAGCTTAAAAATAGCCAATGCCAATATAGTAAAAATCGACTATGATAGATTTTCTACCAAGCTTGATTATGGCGATGCGATGATTTCAATTACTTTAGAAACCAAAGGCAAAGAACATCAAGAAGAAATAAGAAAAATTTTAACCCAAAAGGCCTTTAATTTCTATGAAAGTTTTTAATAACATATACGGCTTAAATAAAGCCCATTTGGCGGTGCTAAAAAGTGATTGTATTGCTTTTTAGCCTCAATCTGTTCTTTAAGTTCTTTTTCACTCATTTTTCCTTCTAAAACCTTTAAAACGCTTGCTACGCTTAATCTAATTTGCCCTCTTAAAAAACCATTAGCTTTAAAATGAAAAATGCTAAAATCTTTATAAGCATAAGCTCTAGCAATAAAAATTTCTCTTAAAGTCGTTTTATTATCTCCTCCACTTTTGCAAAAAAACTTTAAATCCTTTTTTCCTACAAAAAAACCCAAAAGCTCATTAGCTTTACCTAGGTCAAATTTAGGATAAAAATGTACATAAGAAGCCATAAAAGGACTATAAGAAGAGTGAGAAAATATATAGCGGTATTCTCTACTTTTTACATCAAATCTTACCTCAAAATCATCTTTTACTTTTTCAATTTTTTTGATATGGATAAAAGGATGGGAAAATTTATTAAGTTGTTTTTGGAGATATTCTAAATTTACAAAATGATCTCCACATTCTACACTAGCTACAGCATAGCTTGCATGCACTCCTTTATCTGTACGAGAAGCCATCAAAAGAGGTGAAAAAATACCCAAATGCGATAAGGCCCCACTTAAAGCATCTTGAACACCTTTTTTATGAGGCTGAGTAGCAGAACCTAAAAAAGCAGAGCCATCATAAGAAAATATAATTTTTATTTTCATCAATAACGACTCAAAATCATTTTCTTAAAACAATAAGCCGAAACAAATAAACTTAAAGAAAAAATTCCAAGGCAAGCCAAAATTGGAGGTTGAGAAAAAGAACTTAAAAGTCCAAAATATATAGCAATCACTCCAAACATACCTAAATACACATAGCCTTTTTCATAACGATAAGTAACCAAACCAAAACAAAGCGCAAAAAGCGTACTAGCAAGTGGAAACAAGGCTATAGTTGTATAAATCACAAATTCTCTTGCTCTTTGTGGATTTTCGTTTAAATCATTCCAGTATTCATAAAATTTCTTTGTTTGAAGATTGTCTGTATTAAACTGAGTATTTACTACTAAAGTGTCAAATTCTCCACTAAAAATACTTTGACCTTGCTCAAAATTATACATTTTGCCTTGATTCAAGCTAAAAGCAAAGCTATCATCTTTTCTTTGCACATGCGCTTCTTTGGCTATGATAAGTTGTTCTTTATCATCTGCTTTATGTTTAGGGCGATACATAATTATGTTTTCATACTTATCACTATCTTGTTTTTCTATAAAAATCATCCAGTCTAAAAATTTTTGTCCAAATTCTCCTGTTTTGTAGTTAAATTTCACTTGAGTGCTTTTATAGTTTACAAAGTTATCCTGAAGTTCAAATACTATAGGTATCATTACCAAAGCCACAACAAGCATAAAAGCACTAATCAAGCTTGCAATTTTAAGGAAAAATTTTGCCAAAATCATTGGTGAAAATCCCAAAGTAAAAAGTACTATGCTTTCATTTTCCTTAGAAAGCCTAAACAAAGCCAAAGTTAAAGAAATAAAAAAAGATATAGGCAAGGTAAAAATTAAAATTCTAGGCAACATAAACCCATAAAGCTTTAAAAGATCCAAAAAACTAATCTCTATGCTTGAAGTAAGTTTTGCAAGTTGAATAAAAAACACCATAGATACAATAGCAAAAAGTACGAAAAATATAGACAAATTCGTACTTAAAAATTGATTTAAAACATATCTTAAACTAAGCTTCATTAGAATAATCCTAAGTTTTTATAAAATAAAACTGCCACAAAAGCGATATTTAAAAAGGGTATCATAGCAAGTTCTTGCTCTTTTATTGCTTTAATTTTAAAAAAAATAAAAAAAGGCAAAGTTAAAATAGAAGCTATAAGTAATACTAAAAATCCATACTCAAAACCTAAAATTCCACCTATACAAGACATAATGATAATATCAGCATCGCCCAAATTTTCTAAAATTTCATCTTTTTTTCGGAAATTCATTAGAAAAAAAACCAAACTTTTTAATAAAAAAACAAATCCTCCAAAACTAAAAGCATTTAGCAAAAAACCTCCGCTAAACTCTTTAAAAATCAAAAAATGTAAAATTTCACTTTCCCTAAAGGCGTAAAAAAAAGCAAATAAAAAAGCGCTCCAAAGTAAAATTTGTGGTACGGCTTTGAGTTTAATATCAATTAAAGAAAGCAAGAAAAGATTAAATAAAAATAGAGATAAAAATAAAAAATCATAAAAATTTTGACTTAAAGAATAAGCCAAAATAAGCAAAATTATGCCTAAAATTTCATTGATTAACAAAGAAATAGGCAAATGACATTTGCAAGTTTGACATTTTGCCTTTAAAAAAATATAAGAAAAAATAGGAATAATTTCATAGTATTTTAATTTTGTATCGCAAGAAAAACAAAAAGAGCGCGAGATAAAAAGAGGCTTTTTTTCAATTATCCTACTTGCCAAACTTGTGCAAAAAGAACCCAAACAAGCCCCTAGAATTATTATGAAAAATATCATTTTCCAAAAGTTCTTTCTCTATTTCTAAATTCTTTAATAATCCTTTTAAATTCTCTCTTGGTAAGAGATGGAAATAAAGTTTCACTAAAATAAATTTCAGCATATGAACACTGCCAAAGTAAGAAATTTGAAAGTCTTTTGGCATTTCCAACGCGAAGCATCAAATCCACATCTAAAGGTAAATCTAAATTTTGCGTTAAATTTTCTTCATTTAGCTCAAGTTTTTTTTCAATCACACGCTTAGCAGCTCTTATAATTTCATCTCTTGCACCATAACTTATAGCCAAATTAACACAAAGTGCGTCACAATGCTTTGTTTTTTCTTCAACTAAGGTAATTTTTTCTCTTACTTTATCTTCCAAACGCGATAAATCACCTATAGCTCTTAAACGCACATTATTTTTTTCAAATTTTTCTAAAGCTTCATCTAAACAACGATCTAAAAGTTCAAAAATAAAATCAATTTCATCTTTAGGGCGCTTCCAATTTTCCGTACTAAAAGCAAAAAGGCTTAAATTTGAAATATTTTCCTCCATGCAAACTTCCATCAATTTTTGCATAGTTTTGACTCCTTGAGAATATCCAAGTTTTGCCAAAAAACCCTTAGCCCTAGCCCAGCGCCTATTGCCATCCATAACAACAGCAAGGTGTTTTAATTCATTCATTTTTCATCCTTTAAAATCAAAAAGCCTTTTAAAAACAAACAAAGGTTCAATCTTGTTTTCTTGCGATACATTAAAATCTAAATGTTCATTTAAAAATTTTTGCACCTTAGCAAAAGGTGTAAAAACACTAATGCCTTGCGAGTCTATTAAAATTTTCAAAGCTCCAAAAACACTAAAATATAAGTAAATTTCTAAATATTTTGCTCTTTTACGCATTTGAAACAAGCAAGATTTATTTTCAAAAATAAAAGGAATATGATAAATATTTTCAAAACTTGCAAAAAGCATTTCTTTTAATATCTGATAACGCTCTATATCTTTACAATCTAAAAGATTTTGTATGATGAATTTTTTATAAGAAATTTTATCCTCTAAAATAGCGATTATCAAAGCCAATCCCTCTTCAAAAGGTTTAAAATTAGGACGCTTTGAAAGATGTTTAAATTGTATAACTCCACCATTTTGCATATAAAGTTCAGCTAAATATTCAGCGCCAATTTCAAGCTCTATCATGCTTTTAGTTTGAATCTTTTTGTGATTTAACAAAAGCGTATAATGTCCATAGCCTGATTTAGCCAAAACTTTCATTTGTATAGGCAAGGTAGAATTAATCATACTCATAATTTTTCACACCATTTCACTAATTCAAATGCCAATTTTTCTTTGCTTTGCAAAGTGCTTTTATTTTCATTGTTTAAAGTGATAAAATAAAGTTCATTTTGATCACTTCCAAAATAATTTTTTTGATCAATGATATTAAGACAAACCATATCAAGTTGTTTATCTTTTAGAGATTTTTTCGCATTTTCTAAGGCATTTTGAGAATCAAATTCCATCTTAAAACCTATCTTTTTGCCTTGAAATTTACAAGTTTTAAGCAAATCTTCATTTAAAGATAGATGTAAATTTAAACCCTGCAAATGCTCATTTTTTTTAATTTTTCCTTTTACACTTTGAGGGATAAAATCACTCACTGCAGCCGTCATAATCAAAAAATCATGATTTAAATTTTTATCCAAAAGCTCCTTTAGATCCTTAGAACTTTCAAATTTGCAAAGCTCATAAGGCGTATCAAATTCCACAGAGCTTAAAAGTTTTACCCTAGCTCCTAAAAAATAAAAAGCATCAGCTATGGCCTTTGCCATTTTTCCACTTGAAAAATTACTCACACAACGCACATCATCGATTCTTTCCCTTGTGCCACCACCTGTGATAACTACGCTTTTATCGCACCAAAACTTTTCTTTTAAAAGTTCTCTTTTGGTGATATTAAAAATATCCTTAACTTCAGCTAAGGCTCCTACGCCTTCATCTTTACAAGCTAAAACTTTACAAATAGGCTCTATAATCAAAGCTTTATTTTCTTTAAGTATCTTTAAAGAATTTTGTGTGCTAAAATGATGAAACATATTTGTATTTGCCGCAGGAGCTATGATAAGAGGTTTATTTGCTGCGATTAAGGTTTGGATAAAAAGATTATCCGCTATACCAAAAGCAAGTTTATTGATAGAATTAACACTTGCAGGAGCAAATAAAACAAGATCTACATCCTTACTAAAAGCTATGTGATTGTTTGAATTTTGCCAACTTTCATTTTCCTCGCATAAAACTTCATCAACCAAGGCTTCAAAACTCATTTTGCTAGCAAATTTTAACAAACCATTAGAAAGCAAAACTTTCACCCTAAAGTCTTCTTTTTTAAACAAAGAAATAAGCTCGTAAGATTTATAAAAAGCTATGCTACCGCTAATGGCTAAAAGTATGGTTTTCATTTTTGAAATTTCTTGTAATAATAATCTTTTATCATTTTATGCTCTGCTCTATTGATAAACAAAGCACCTTTTTCTACATTGACACTTACTGTGCTTCCTGCTGCTATGATTACTTCATCTTCGATTTTTACAGGTGCGATAAATTGCGTATCAGAACCTACAAAAACATTTTTTCCTATGATGGTTTTATGCTTTTTTACCCCATCATAATTACATGTAATAGTCCCACAGCCTATATTGGTTCCACTATCTATCTCACAATCTCCCAAATAGCTCAAATGCCCTGCTTTTACGGTATTTAACTTTGCATTTTTGCATTCTACAAAATTTCCTATATGAGTGTTTTTTAACTCACAATTTGGACGCAAATGTGCCAAAGGCCCCACATCGCTATTTTCTACAATGGAATTTTCTATCACGCTTGAACTTTTAATGATAGAGTTTATAATCTTACTTTTACCCTCTATCCTTACATTTTCATATACTTCGCATTCACCCATAAATTCAACATCTGTACCTATAAAAGTGCTTTGCGGTAAATGAAAAATCACACCCTGTTGCATCCAGTATTTTTTAATTTTTTCTTGCATGAAATTTTCAGCTATACTGAGTTCAAATTTATCATTAATCCCCATAAATTCATCTTCATCTACAAAAACCGCTTTAATCATCACATCTTTTTCTTTTGCTAGTTTTACAATGTCGGTTAAATAATACTCTTTTGCCGCATTATTGTTATCAATCAAAGGTAAAAGCTCTTTTAAAAGCCTCGAGTCAATCACATAAACCCCAGCATTGCAAGTATTTATCTCTTTTTCTTGTGTATTTGCATCTTTAAATTCGACAATTTTTTCAACGCTATCGTTTTTTATCACCACCCTACCATAACTTTTAGGATCTCTTGCTTTAAAAACTGCTAGATTTAATTTTGCATTATTACTCAACAAAGCTTCCAAACTTGTTTGCTCAACCAAAGGCATATCACCACAAAGAATCAACACTCTTTCATTTTTAGGCTCAAACCCCCTTAAAGCTCCCGCAGTTCCTGGATAATTTTGCAAGTCTTGCTCTAAAATTTGTGTTTTTGGAAAATATTCTAAAATTTCTTTTTCAACGCGTTCTTTTTGATGCGATAAAACTACACTTACATCATCACTTAAAGCAAAAGCCTTTTTTAAAATGTGTAAAATCATACTTTTTTGACAAAGCTCTTGCAAAACCTTTGGCTTTTGTGATTTCATTCTAGTGCCTAATCCTGCCGCTAAAATCAAAATAGAAGTTTTCATTTTTTACCTTTGTCATTAAGAAGTCTAAAAGACTATTTTAGCAGTTTAAAGTTAAAATCCTAATACCCTTAAACTAGTTTTTAGTCATCAAAAGATAAAATTTAAATTTCTTTAGTAAAAAACAAAAAAAGGTTTTTAAATTTTGAAAAAAATATTATTATTTTTACTTTTAAGCATGAGCTTATTTGCTGCTGAAGCAACTATCCCTACAGTAAATTTAAGCTTAAGTGCACCCAATACACCTAATCAGCTTGTTACTACTTTAAATATAGTGATTGTTTTAACCATACTTGCGCTCGCTCCAAGTATAGTTTTTGTTATGACTTCTTTCTTGCGTCTTATTGTGGTATTTTCATTTTTGCGACAAGCTATGGGGACGCAAAGTATGCCACCTAATACCATTTTAGTAACCTTGGCTTTAATTTTAACTTTTTTTATCATGGAACCTGTAGCTACAAAATCCTATAATGAAGGTATAAAACCTTATTTAGCAGAAAAAATAGGCTATGAAGAGGCTTTTATAAAAGGAGCAAAGCCTTTTAAAGATTTTATGCTTAAAAATACTCGAGAAAAAGATTTAGCCCTTTTTTATCGCATACGCAATCTACCCAATCCCAAAACCATAGATGATGTTCCCCTTACGGTTTTAGTTCCTGCTTTTATGATTTCAGAGCTTAAAACTGCTTTTGAAATAGGGTTTTTAATCTACCTACCCTTTTTAGTCATAGATATGGTTGTAAGCTCAGTTTTAATGGCTATGGGTATGATGATGCTACCTCCTACTATGATCTCTTTACCTTTTAAACTCTTAATTTTTGTATTAGTGGATGGATGGAATTTGCTAGTGCAAAGGCTTGTGGAAAGCTTTGTAACCTAAGAAGGAAAATCCTTCTTAGAAAAAGAATTCTAAATTATTCTTTTTAAAAGTATCTTTAACATCTTTAAGATATTTTTCTCCTAAAGAATCAAAAAGCCCATCTTTTTTGCTTTCTGCAATAAATTCATCAAGCTCTTTTTTAAGTTCTGCATTACCTTTTTGCACTGCTATACCCCAAAACTCAGGATTTTCTTGAAAAGGTGTCAAAATGGCTCTAGTTGTATCTTGATGTTTTTGCCAAGTGCGATAAATCGTAAGTTGATCATAAAAAAATCCATCAGCCTTGCCTTGAATCACTTCCAAAATAGCAGCATTTTCTTTATCAAATAAATTAATAGTTGCATTTTTTAAATTTTTAACCGCATATAAATGCCCTGTAGAACCACGCTTTAAAGCCAAAATTTTACCCTTTTTATCTAAATCTTTGATATTTGTAATATCAGAGTTTAAAGGAGTTAAAATAGCCAAATTTGCCTTAGCATAAGGAATGCTAAAATCCACCACTTTCTTTCTCTCATCGGTAATTGTCATAGAAGACATGATAAGATCTATCTTGGCTGTTTTTAAAGCAGGTATCAAACCATCCCAAGCGATATTTTTTACTACAAGTTTATAGCCGTTTTTCTTTGCAAAAGCTTCTAAAAAATCCACACTAATTCCACTTGCTTTGCCTGTTTTATCGCTCATTTCAAAAGGCGGATATCCAAGCTCCATTCCTACAACCAAATCTTTTGCACTCAAATTTAAAGCAAAAAAAGAGATAAAAATCAAAATAATTTTTTTCATAATTTCCTTTCAAAATTTTTTGTAAAAAAATTATACTAATTTTATCTTATTTTGTTATTAGCAATTTGCTTCAAACTTAAAAAATTAAAACTTCTAAACCCTAGTTTGTCCCAAAAGATTATTAAGTCTATCCATTATAGAATCAGCGTAGGAATTAATGGTGCTAGGTTTTGCTTTCCAGCCATTAGCAAGAGCTTGTTTAATTTCAGCGTCTAAAGCCCAATTACCCATAGCAGATTCTTTAGGAATGTTATTTTCATACATATATAAATCACCTTCTGCTATGCCACGCTCTGCCCAGTATCTAAAAAAGCTTTTAAAGTCACTTTTACCTGTCATAATACTATCTAAGTGTATGGCTGGACCACTAAAACTCTCTTTAGCCATAGCCCTATTATAAGCTTCTATTGTTGGATTAAGTGTGGTTTTTGGACTATATAAAATACGCCCTTCTTGAGATTTTATTAAGCTCATAAACAAAGCTTCTTTAGAATAACTTCCATCTTCATTTTGTGGATAAACTGACATATCAGGATTAAACTGCCAATCTTCACCTTTAGAAACATTTTTGATTTCTTCTAAGGATAAACCTAAAGTCTCAGGTTTAATTCCACTTATTAATCCCGCAGAATCAGAGTAAATACTATTTGCTTCGTTAAGTTGCTCTTGACTTCTATAAATATTTGAAATTAAAACATTAGAATAGTCAGCTATACTCTTAATAGCAATATCATCATTTCTTATTGCATCTGGATGTTTGAAAGCTCCATATCCATTATAAAATCCATCAATAGCATATCCACTAGGCATAGAATTTATATCTGCTTCACTAAAACTTGTTTTATCATTTGGAAAACTTTGACCTAAAGCATTAGAAAAAAGATTATAATATTGTTTTATGGTTTCAGCCATATCGATATTAGTATAATACTCGCTTACGCCTAAGTATTCTTTTATACTTGAAGCAACAGGATCATTTTCGGCAGCTTTTTTAATCTCATCCAAAGTAGATTTATGTATCTTAAAATCTTCAGGTAATCCTGCGGCTTTGTTAAAATCACTTCCCATATAACCATTAGCATCTACTCCATAACCATAAGCTAAAGATACAATATTGCTTGTATCTGCTTGTTTATATTTTAGAGTATAAATAGAGTTTTTAAATTCACTTGATATATCATAATTAGGAGAACTTGTCTTACTACTTATACTAAAATTAGTATTATTGCTAGTATTTGTTGTATTAGTAGAATTTAATACTTCACTTCTTGCTAGAGTTTGTGAATTTGCATTTTGAATTTCATTTAATTTACTAGCATTTTGTTTTAAAAAAGCATTAGCAAAACTTATTTTAGAATTTTCTTTACTTTCTTTATTAGCTTTTGCTTGTGAAAGTATAGAATTATAGTTTGAGTTATCATTGATACTAAAGATACTCATATTAATTCCTTGATTTAGATTTTTCTGCCTTCAACCTAAATATATTAAAATAATATAAGCAAGATCTGTTCCGTTTTGGGGTGGAGTTATTTTTCTAAATAAATTTTTAAAGCCCTTTCATAGTCTTCTTTAGTATCAATCCCCATGCTTGTTGTTGAAATTTCAAGCATTTTGATTTTTTTACCATTTTCTATAGCTCTTAATTGCTCTAACTTTTCCGCTCTTTCAAGCGCAGAACTTGATAAAGAACAAAACTCCCTTAATGCTTTTACACTATAAGCGTAAATGCCTAAATGCCCTTTAAAACTTTCCTCGTAATTTTCTCTTTCATAAGGGATTTTAGCTCTTGAAAAATACAAAGCATACCCTTCTTTATCGCAAAGCACTTTAACCAGATTAGGATCCATAGCTTCTTCTTGAGTGATTTTTTTATAACAACTCGCCATAAAAGCTTTTTTATCCAAGCAAGAACTTGCAAATTCTTTAAATTTTAATAAATTTTCACATTCTATAAAAGGCTCATCAGCTTGGACATTGATAATAATCTCATCATCTTTTAAAGCTAGTTTCTTACAAGCTTCATTAATCCTATCCGTACCGCTTTCATGATCTTTGCTTGTTAAAACCGCATTTAGACCATATTCTTTAGCGATACTTAAAACCTTTTCATCGTCTAAAGCTATACAAACTTCATCCACGCTACTTACTCTTCTTGCAGTAGCCACAAACATAGGCACTCCACCTATATCACATAAAATTTTCTCATGAAAACGACTTGATTTTAATCTTGCAGGAATAATAATCATTTTTGCATCCAATCTAAAATTTCTTTTTTTATATTTCTGGCTTCAAATACCTTTTCATCACTATTTTTCAAATCAAATAAAGCCAAAATTTCATCTTTAACTTGGACATTAAACTCTTTAGCTATAAATTTTAAATCTTCTTTTTCATTCTTAGAATCCCTATCATATAAAGCTTTTATCATACTTGGAGTAAATTTTGTCCATTCTGCTGTAGAAGTGATAATGCTAGGTTTTAAAGGATCAAGCATTTTAAAACAAGTTGCGGTATGCGGATCGATTAAAATCTTGCTTTGTTTGATAAATTGCATACATTCTTCATCGGTGCAAAAATCCGCCTCAAAATCTTCTTGCAAACTTTGTAATTCTTCTTTTTCAAGTTTAAAATATCTTTCATTTTTTAACAAATTCATCAGTTCTTTAGTTCTTTTATCTTTAAATTTCGCAAACAAAAGTCTTTCGATATTAGATGAAATAAGTATATCCATAGCTGGAGAAATAGTCTTCTTAAGACTTTTTTCACGCAAATCATAAACGCCTTGATTAAAAAATTCACTCAAAATATTATTTGCGTTTGAAGCGATTTTGATTTTTGAAATTTTAGCTCCCATTTTTTTAGCATAAAAAGCTCCTAAAGCATTGCCAAAATTTCCACTTGGAACGATGATTTGTACTTCTTCTAAAAACTCATTAAAAAGTTTTAAACTCGCATAATAATGATAAATAATCTGAAATAAAATACGCCCAAAATTTACAGAATTAGCTGCGCAAAGCTCATAATTTAAAGCTTTAATTTCATTTTGAAAATCTTTTGAAAAAAGCAATTCTTTTAAAGTGCGTTGCGCTGCATCAAAATCCTCATCTATGGCAAAAACTTTCAAGTTATCCTTATCTAAAGCTCGCATTTGCAACTCTTGAACTCCACTTGTGCCACCTTTTGGATACATACAAGCTACTTTAACATTTTTTGCATTTTCAAAACTTTTTAGGGTTGCAGGCCCTGTATCGCCGCTTGTAGCACAGATAATTAAAATATTTTTATCCTTTGAAAATTCGCTTAAAAGCACGCCAAAAGGCTGTAAAGCCATATCTTTAAAAGCTCTTGTAGGCCCATGCCAAAGCTCGTTAATATAGGTTTTTTCAGAGATTTTTTGCAAAGAAATAGGTGTATTTTTATCATCAAAGCTTTCGTAACTTTTCAAAGCCTTTTTAAAAAGTTCTTCTTCGCCAAAACCAAAACTTTCTATAAGCTTTAAAGCAAAATCTTTATAAGACAAATTGGCATATTTTTCTCCTTCAAAAATAGGCAAATTTAAAGGTGAGTAAAGCCCTCCTTCTGGAGCGTTTGGGTTAATCAAAGCTTCCTTAAAACTTGACACATTATTTACATTTCTACTCTCGACCAATTTCACTGTTCAAACTCCTTGATATAAGTTTTTATTTTTTCTCTTAATGAATCTTTTAATTCTATATTTAATTCTATAATTTGACATTTAAAACCAAAATCTTTAACTTTAACAAAATCCTTAAAAGTAAGCATTAGTGTATCGCAATTATGTTTTTTTAGCAAATTTTCTAATTCTTCTTTTTTAAACTCATAATGATCTTTAAAAAAATAACAAGCCCTTGCTTTGATAAAATGCTCATACAATCTAAAAGGTTTAGCAATAGCAGTTACCAAAACAGCCTTTGGATTTTCTTTTACAAAAGAATAACGCACAAAATCCCTGCCTTCTAATGCAATAAAATCAGCCCTTTTTTCATAAATTTTCGGCAAACGATAAGCTCCACTTGGCAAAGTAAAATTAAAATAAGGTTTGATTTTACTTTCAAGTAAAATATCAAATTTTTTAATATGAAATTTAGAAAAAGCATCATCAAGTATAACGATTTTAGCTCCCAACTCAAAAGCTTTTTCAATACCTTTTACTCTATCTTCACTCACAATCACGCCTTTGATATTTTCTTCAAAAGCATACTCCATAGCTTCATCGCCACTTTGTGCTAAGGTGCATAAAATTTCATTTTGATTTTTAACAACAAACAAACCTTTAGATTTTCTTTTATAGCCCCTAAGCACTATAAAAACGCCATCAAATTCCCTTGCTATAGCTTTGCAAAGCGGGGTTTTTCCATTACCTCCAAAACTTAAATTACCTACACTAATAACAGGTTTTTTAAAAACTATTTTTTTACGAAAAAAAGTATTTAAAATCGCAAAAAAAGCATAAAGCACACTTAAGGGAAAAAGTACAAAAGTAAGGCATTTTTGCCAAAAATTGGGCTTAAAAAAATAATTATCAAGCCAAAGTTCATAATTTTTTTCTTCACTCATTGTTTAAATTTCCAAAATTTCAGGCATTTTTCCCTTAAAAGCATTTTTTTGCATGCGATTTTTTAGCATAGCAATCAAAGAAGGATCAAGCGTTCTTAAAAGTTTTTCATCATTAGTTTCTAAGGCTTTTAGACCTTCATCGATTTTTGCATAAGAAAAACCCAAATCCGCCTCATCGCTTTGATTTTCCCAAAGATCCGCACTTGGAGCTTTTTTGATAAAATTTTCATGCAAGTTAAGGTATTTTGCTAAGGCATAAATTTCACTTTTATAAAGCGATCCTATAGGATTAAAAGCACAAGCTAAATCTCCATAAATCGTACCATAACCCAAAAGTAATTCGCTTTTATTAGAAGTGCCTATAACTAAAGAATTTTTCAAAACAGAATAATCATAAAGCAAACTCATTCTAATACGAGCTGCAAAATTTCCCAAAGATACTAGAGTGGTATTTTCACTTTGCTTTATAAAAGCATCTAAAATGCTTTGAATTTCTATGATTTTATATTCAAGATTTAAATCCGCACAAAGCCTTAAAGCATCTTCAAGATTGGCTTTGTTTGAAATTTGAGTTGGCATTAAAAGAGCAAAAACATTCTCTTTTAAAGCTCTTTTACAAAGCGTTGCTACCAAAGCAGAATCAATCCCGCCACTAAGCCCCAAAACCACACCTTGACTTTGAGAATTTTTCACTTTTTCTTGTATAAAATCACACATTTTTTCCGTAATCTTTTGCCAATCCATAAAGCTTGCCTTTTAAAAATTTAATGTATAATTATATTTATTTAAGGCAAATTTTTTATTAAAGAGGTAAAAAATGCAAATTATCAAACAAGCTTGTGGAGTTTATGAAACTAATTGCTATATTTTATTTACCCCAAAGGGTGAATTTATCATTGATCCAGGAACTGATGCACTTTTATTTATCAAAAAACATGTAAAAAAACCTTTGGCGATTTTAAATACTCACGGGCATTATGATCATATTTGGGATAATGCCAAGGTTAAAAAAGAATACAACATCCCCATTTATATTCACAAAAATGATGCTTTTATGCTACATGATGATTTCAATCAAGGCTATGATTCTAGCGATGCGGATTTTTTAGTAGATAATGAAGATATTTTAAATATTTGCGGAGTTGATTTTAAATTTCACTTTTTACCAGGACACACACCAGGTTGCACTATGATAGAAATTGTAGGTAAAAATATCATGTTTAGTGGAGATTTTTTATTTTATAGAAGCATAGGAAGATGGGATTTTCCTTATTCAGATGCAAATTTAATGAAACAAAGCTTAGAAAAAGTTATGACTTACAAAGAAGATTTTAAACTTTTACCAGGACATGGACAAGAGACTACTTTAAAAGAAGAGCAAGTCCATCTACCCTCTTGGCTTAGATACTTTTAAGGTATATTAAAATGGAATTAGATCAAATTTTATTATATGCTTTTATTTTTTTAAATCTTTTTGCCCTTTTTGGTTTATTTTTGGGAAATAAAAAGAAAAATCAATTTAACGATAAAAAATTTTATAAAATCTGCCCATGTAAAAAAATGGCAGAAAATGGATCTTTAAGTACGATTTGTATTTATTCAGCTGTGGGAGGATTTTTTTACAGCGTATTATCTATAGGTTTTGTAGGTTTTGGCAATTGGACTTTAAATTTTATTTTTTTACTTGCATTATTAAGTGTTTTTTTAGGATGGAAATTAAAACTTGATTGAAAAATATTTTTAAGAAAAATCCATTGATTTTTCTTAATTTTTATTTAAAAGTTGTACCACCATCAACGATGAAAGTATGTCCTGTTACCCAACTTGCCTTACTTGAACAAAGAAAAAGACATGCTCCAGCCAAATCTTCAGGCTGCCCCATGCGATTTAAAGGGCTTAAATTTATAGTAGCCTGTTTTACTTCTTCATAATTTGTAAAAGCTCTTAAAGCATCAGTTTCAATAGGCCCACCACTTACGACATTTACACGGATATTTTTTTCTCCAAGTTCAGTAGCCGCATATCTTGCCATAGCTTCTACGGCAGCTTTTGCTGTGCCATGACCTGAATAATTTTCTATATACACTAAATTTCCTGTAGATGAGATAGAAATAATGCTTCCACCCCCTACTTTTTCCATTCTTTTAGCTGCTTCTTGTGCGCCCACAACAAAAGCATTAACTGTGGCTGTAAAGATGTTATTAATTCCTTTTGGTTTTAATTTCATAAATTTAGTATAACCACCTACAACCGCACGTCCTGAAATGATAGCATTTGAGATGAAATAATCCACTCTATCAAAATCCGCATCAATTTTTTCAAAAAGTTCTTTATAAGTTTCAGGTTCTAAAATATTAAATTCATAAGCTCTAGCTTTGATTTTATAATTTTTCTCCAAATCTTGTACCATTTCGTCAGCAATTTGTGCATTAGAATTATAAGTAAAAGCTATATTTGCACCCACTTTAGCAAATTCATAAACTATAGCCTTACCTATCCCACGAGTTCCACCGCTGATTACTAAAGTTTTTCCTTGAAATTCTGTATTCATTAAAATCCTTTGATCTTATATTTTTTCATCACTTCTTCAATTTTAGCAAAATTTTCCTTACTTGGAGAACAAAGAGGAAGTCTAAACTCCAAACTTTCTATCAATCCAGCTATATACATAGCCGTTTTAATAGGAATAGGATTACTTTCGCAAAATAAAATTTTATTGATATTATAAAGCTCATCATTGATTTTTTTAGCTTCTTTATAATTTTCATCTAAAGCAAAATGAGTTAAAGCGCTAATCATATCGGGTAATAAATTTGAAGTTACTGAAATCACTCCCTTTCCACCATTTGAAAGTATAGGATAATTGATCGCATCTTCTCCCGAAATAAGCATCATTCTAGGTTCGTGCGCAAGCAAATCCACACACTTATCGATATTTCCACTCGCTTCTTTTACTCCATAAATATTTTCACAATCTCTAAAAAGCTTGATAATAGTATCTGTTGAAATTTCGCAACCTGTTCTTCCTGGAACATTATATAAAAGCACAGGAATATTTACACTTTGCGCAATAGCCTTATAATGCTCATAAAGTCCTTGTTGTGTAGGTTTATTATAATACGGTGCCACACTTAAAATCCCATCGGCACCATGTTCTTTAGCAAATTTAGCCAAACCTACTGCCTCATGAGTTGCATTACTTCCCGCACCTGCTAAAACCTTAACCTTAGTTCCTTTGCAAGTCTCAACGGCTATTTCTATACAAGTTCTATGTTCTTCATGGGTTAAAGTTGCACTTTCTCCTGTTGTTCCTACTGGAACTACTGCATCGATGCCATTTTCTATTTGTCTTTTAATCAATCTTGCATAGCTTTGCTCATCAACTTTTCCATTTTTAAACGGTGTAATAAGAGCAGTCATCGCCCCAATAATAATATTTTTATCCATTTGAATCCTTTCTTAGAATTACCGTAGTTGAATTTTCTTGAATAAAATATTTTTTAGCACAAGAAATCAAATCTTTTAATTCCAAATTTTGTATATCTTTCTCATAATTTAACAAAGGATTGATATCTCCTCTTGCTAGATATGAACCAT
Source organism: Campylobacter sp. CH278 (assembly GCF_004378845.1). Classification (NCBI taxonomy): domain Bacteria; kingdom Pseudomonadati; phylum Campylobacterota; class Epsilonproteobacteria; order Campylobacterales; family Campylobacteraceae; genus Campylobacter; species Campylobacter sp. CH278. The sequence continues at coordinate 166,614 of NZ_RYXZ01000003.1, forward strand.
AAATATTTGCCACTGCGCTAGCATTGTTAAGCGAGAAAATAAAATCACTTTTGACATTATTTTTCACTCTTTGCAAATCTTTTTGAGAAATTTTACCCATTTTAAGTTTATCAATGATTTTTAAAAGCTCTTTTTCTACTTTTTCTGCATTAACATTGGGATTACAATTACAAATAAAAATAAATAAATTTTCATCTATACAATCATTAACATAAGCATAATAATCATTGATTAAATTTAATTTATCAATCAAAATTTCACTCATTAAAGAACTTTTCCCACTTCCTAAAAGCTCGGATAAAGCATTTAAAGCAGGTATATCTTTGTGCTTGAAATTTGGAATTTTATAAGCAAGGGCTAATAGTTCAGTATCTGAGTTTTTATGCAAATATATTCTTTTTGCTCCATCTTGCTTAGGCTCTTTTGTGTGAATTTTAGGTATAGTCTTAGTATTTTTAATCTTTTCAAAATGTTTTTTTGAAAGCTCAAAAACTTCTTTACTTTCTATATCGCCACTTACAAGTAAAATCGCATTTTTAGGTTGATAATAAATACTATGAAATTCTTTAATATCTTCAATGCTCCAATTTTCTATATCCTTAAAAAAACCTATAGGAGTCCAATGATAAGGATGATACATAAATGCGTGATTGAAAAGTCTAAAATAAAGATATCCCAAAGGATTATTATCTGTTCTCCATCTACGCTCTTCTAAAACCACTGCTCTTTCAGGCTGAAATTCTTCATCTTTTAAATTTAAATTCGCCATAAGTTCTGCAAAAAGTTCCAAAGCTTTATCTAAATTTTTCTTCGCACATTTAATATAATAATGAGTATAGTCAAAACCTGTGCTTGCATTATCCACACCACCAAAACCCTTAACAATCTCATCAAATTCGCCAGCTTTTAAATTTTTAGTACTTTTAAAATTTAAATGTTCTAGCATATGAGCTATGCCACTTTTTCCCATGATCTCATTTCTTGAACCCACTTTATAAAAAATATCAACGCTAATCACATCGCTATTTTTATTTACAGGCAAAGCATAAATTTCAAGCTTGTTTTTTAATTGAATTTTTTCATAAGCAATCATTTTAAATTTACCCCAACAGCTTCGCTAATGTGTAAAAAACCATCTTTTCTTAAAAGCTCTATAAGATTTTGATTGATATTTTTTACCAAAGAAGGGCCTTTAAAAATCAAAGCTGTATAAACTTGCACCAAATTAGCCCCATTTTTAATACGCTCATAAGCAATATCAGCACTATCAATCCCTCCACTTGCAATAAGCAAGGTTTTACCAAAAAGAATCTTAGCTACTTCTTTGAAAAAAATACCACTTTTTTCCGTAATCAGCCTTCCGCTAATACCACCAAAAGTACGATTATTATCTAGCAAGCTATAATCAACACTAGTATTGGCTAACATAAACCCATCTGCACCTTTTTTAATAGCATTTTCACATAAATTTAAAGCATCATCTATTTTCATATCAGGAGCAATTTTTATCAAAATAGGCTTAGAAGTGATTTTTTTGGCTTCTTCAAGCAAGGTATTTAAAAAATCATCATTTTGCAACTCTCTTAAATTTTTAGTATTAGGAGATGAGATATTGACGATAAAATAATCACACAAATCCTTAAAATCTCTAAACAAAGTGAAATAATCCTCCAAGGCTTTGTCATTTGGAGTAATTTTATTTTTCCCTATATTTACCCCTAAAGGCAAAACAAAAGGATAAGTTTTTGCGAGTCTTAAAGCAATCTTTTCAGCACCTTCGTTGTTAAAACCCATAGCATTTTGTATACTTTCTTGTTTTACAAGTCTAAATAGGCGTGGCTTTTCATTGCCTTCTTGAGGTTTTGGAGTAAAAGTTCCCACTTCCAAAAAGCCAAATCCTAAAGCACTCAAAGGTCTTATCATAGTGGCATTTTTATCAAAGCCTCCTGCTAAACCTACAGGATTATTAAAATCAAGTCCAAGTAAATTTTGCCTTAAACTCTCATCATCAACTATATATTTGTGTGCTAAAAAACTTAAAGCTCCTGGAAAACTAGCACTTAAAGCCCTTAAGCTATATTCAACCAAAGCATGTGCATGCTCAGGGTTTAACTTAAAAAGTAAAGGTTTTATCATTTCATAAGCCATTTTTTAATCCTTTTTGAAATTCTAACTAAAATTAACTAAAGCTAGGCTTTGTTTTTTCTTTACTTTTAAATTTTTGATACAAAGAACAAGTTTGCAAAAGCTCTTCATCTTTACCTATTGCCAATACCTTGCCCTTATCCAATACTACTATTTTATCTGCATTTTCTATAGTGCTTAAACGATGTGCAACCACTAAAATCAATCTGTCTTGTTTTAAATTTTCTATAGTTTTAACTATTGCTTTTTCACTTTCATTATCCAAAGCTGAAGTTGCTTCATCAAAAATAAGCACATCAGGATTTTTATATAAAGCTCTAGCGATTGCTATTCTTTGTTTTTGCCCTCCACTTAAGTTCTTACCATGTTCTTTTACTTCAGCCCAAATCCCGCCCATTTCTTTAACAAATTCATAGGCATTGGCCAATTTTAAAGCTTGGATGACTTTTTCTTCTTCTAACTCTTCGCTATAAGCAATATTTGCAGCAAAACTATCATTAAAAAGATAAATATTTTGCGTTACAAGTCCTATTTTAGCATGTAAGCTTTCTATGGTAAAAGTGCTAATATCTTCTTGATTAAGTAAAATTTTACCTTTTTGCTTTTCATAAAAATACATCAAAAGATTAATAATAGAAGATTTACCACCCCCACTTGTCCCTACAAGAGCAAGCATTTGCCCTTTAACAAAATCAAAATTTACGCCTTTTAAAACACTTTTATGTGGGTTTTCATAAGCAAATTCAACATTTTCAAAGCTAATTTTTTCAATGTTTTTTAATTCTTTGCTTCCACCTTTAATTTGAGGTTCTAAATCCAATAAATAAAAAGTTCTTTCACTTGCCGCAACAGCACCTTGAAGTTTTCCATATAAAGACGAAAGACGCTTTAAAGGAGTATATATCGCAAAAAGTGCCGAAACAAAACTGATAAAACTTCCCACACTCATAGAACCATTGATAACCTCTCTACCCCCTACAATAATCACCACAGCAACCCCAACAGAACCCATCATATCCATTAAAGGACTTGTAAGTGCGTCAATACGTGCGGATTTTAGGTTTAATTTACACAAAGTATCATTATGCTTAGCAAATTTATCACTTTCTTTTTTTTCATTATCATTAGCTTTGATCAATTCAATATTTGAAAAAATTTCACCCAAATAAGAAAGCAAATCCGAATTTGTTTCTTGTATATTTCTTGCATATTTTTTAAGTTTTTTAGCAAACCATACCAAAGGAAAAATAGCTAAAGGCAAAATCACTAAAGCAAAAAAAGCCAAAGTAGGACTTTGATACAAGACTACCGCAAGCAGCCCTATAGCAGTTAAAAGCTCTCTAAAAAAATCAGGAATAATGTTTGATACTATGCTTTGAAGCGCATTAATATCATTAGTACAACGACTTACAAGCTCTCCGCTTCTATAGCGTTTAAAAAAATCCATATCCAAGCGTAAAACATTTTTTAAAACCCTAGCACGCAATACTCTTAACATATCTGTTCCTATAAAGGAAACATAAAAACTTTGTAAATAAGTTCCAAGATTTTTAAAAAAATACATCAATACTAGCAAAAAAGGCACTGTATAAAGTAAAGCTTCATTTTTTTCAACGAAAATATAATTTAAAATAGGCTCTAAAGCATAAAAACTTCCAGCAGTTCCTCCGCTTGCTAAAATCATACCAAAAATAGCTATAGCAAATTGTTTCCAATATCTTTTATAAAAGGGCTTAAAGCGTATTAAAACCTCTTTTAAATTCATCTCATTATGCATTTATTTTCTCCCAAATTGTTCCATTTGGAGTATCTAAAAGAGTGATTTTTTTACTATTTAATTGCTCTCTTATTGCATCAGCTGTGTTAAAATCTTTGTTTTTCTTAGCCTCAGTTCTTTCTAAAATTAACTTTTCAATCTCTTCTCGTTCTTCTTTGCTTACACCCCATTGAAAATATAAAGTTGTATCCATAAAACCAAAGCCAAAAATTTTAGCTAGCTCACTTAAAGCTTCTTTGATATTTTGTTTTAAAATTTTATTTTTGCTTTCTTTATCCAACTCTAAATTTGCACTACTGATAAAATCATCCAAAAGAGCTAAGGCTTTAGAAATATTTAAATCATCATTTAAAATCTCTAAAATTTGCTTAGCAATTTCGCTTTTTATTTCAATATCATTTAAAACATCAAAATCAGAAATTTCACCTAAATCCAATCTTTTTTTAAGGCGATAAAATTTATCTAAACGTTTTTTAGCATTTTCTAAATCCGATAAAGAATAATTAAAATGAGATCTATAATGAGAACTCAAAAGATAAAATCTTAAAGCCTCGCCCATAAATTCTTTTAAAGCATCTTTTATAAAAAAACTATTATTTAAACTTTTACTCATTTTTTCGCCATCGATTTTTACAAAACCATTGTGAAGCCAAATATTTGCTAATTTTCTCTTACATCCACAACGACATTGCGCAGCTTCATTTTCATGATGAGGAAAAAGCAAATCTATCCCTCCAGCATGTATATCAAGAGTATTTTCAAAAATAGAATCAATCATAGCAACACATTCAGTATGCCAACCTGGACGCCCTTTGCCAAATTCACTTTCGTAAAAATTTTCATCAAATTTCCAAAGCACAAAATCGCTTTCATTTCTTTTTTGCACTTCATTACTTAGACGAGAGATATTTTCTTCTAAATTGCGATTTGATAGGCTTAAATATTTTTCATCTTTACTTGTATCAAAATAAATTCCATCTTCTAGAGTATAAACAAACCCATCCTTAGCAAGCTTTTTAATCAAATCAAGCATAGCTGTTATATAATGCGTTGCACGAGGTTTAAAATCAGGATCTAATACATTTAAAACCCTCATATCCTCTTCATAACTTTTAATATAAAATTCCGTGATTTCCTCTAAAGTTTGACCGCTTTGAGCCATTTTTTTTAAAATTTTATCATCAATATCTGTGTAATTTCTAGCAAATTTTACCCTATTGCCTTGAGCAAGTAAAACCCTACGCAAAAGATCAAAACAAACACTACTTCTTGCATGTCCTAAATGTGCATCATCATAAACCGTAGGCCCGCATAAATAAATACTAATATCTTTTTTATCAAGTTTTATTTTCTCTTTTGTTACACTGTCTAATAATCTCATTAAAAAACTCCTTTAAAACTTGTAAAAATTCCTATAAAAAAACTTAAAATATAAGGTTTAATCAAAACAAGTAAGATCGTAAAAACAATCAAAGCAACTATAACCAATAAGCAAATTTTAATAGATATTAAAGCAAAAAATTTCTTAAAACCAAATTCTTTGATATTGGCTCCAAGCAAATAAAAAGCACTAATAGAGCTTGAAAGTGCTACTGCAATAACCTTTAAACTTTCATCTTTAATCAAAAATATAAAAGCCATAGAACATAAAGCACTGATAATTAAAGATTTTACCGCGATCCAAGCTGCTGTTTTTTGTTTAAATTTTGCATAAAGCCACAAAGAAAAAAGCTTTTGCAAACCAAAAGGTAAAAGCCCTATAAGATAAGCAATCAAAACATAAGCCGTAATCACACTATCTTCGTGAGTGAAATTTCCTCTTTCAAATAAAAGCTTTGAAATTTCCAAAGCAAACACAGAACCTATAATACTAGAAGCAATAAGCAAAATGCTTAAAAGCGCTAATGCTCTTTGCATAAATTTTAAGGCTAAATTTTCTTGACCACTTTTTAAATGTTTTAAAATTTTTGGAAAAGAAACTTGAGTTAAAGCGATAGCAAAAAGTGCAAGGGGGAGTTGGAATACACGATTTGCATAATAAAGATAAGAAATACTCCCGCTCATTAAAAAACTAGCTATGGTTGTATCAAGCAATGAGCTAAATTGAGTCGCAGAAGAACCTAAAACTCCATGAAAAAAATTGCCATAAAAACCTTGTAATTTAGCCTTGGCTTTTTTAAATTTTATACTTAAAGCCATAGCACGGATTACAGGATTGTTTTTTAAAACAAGCAAATGTAAAATAAGCTGTGCCACCCCACTTAAAACCGTTGCATAAGAAAAATAATAAAGTGTATTTTGCGGTGCATTTTTATCCACAAAAAAGGCAGCTATAACAATACTTAAGTTAAATAATGCCGCAGAAAAAGAGGTAATGAAAAATTTTTGTCTATAATTTAAAATAGCTCCTAAAAAAGTAACTAAAAAAATAAAAAACAAATACCAAAAATTAATCGCCACCAAAGGAGCCGCTAAAGCTATAGTATCTGCGTTAAATCCAAAAGCAAAAAGCTTGGTAAAAAAAGAGGAAAAAAAACTTACCAAAAGACAAAATAAAAAAACTATAAGGCTAAATTGCATCATTACACTAACGCAAAAAGCTCCTTTTTTTTTCGCTTTTACAAAATTAGGCAAAAAACTTTGTCCAAAAGCCCCTTCTGCAAAAATTCTTCTAAAAAAAGCAGGCATTTTTAAAGCCACAAAAAAAATATCACTATAAAGCCCTGCTCCTAAAAAAAGCGCTATTAAAACATCTCTAGCAAGCCCTAAAATTCTTGAAAATAAAATTCCTAAAGCATTGACAATAAAATTTTTAAATACTAAACTCTTCATTAATTTTTTTCATAAATTTCAAAATATAAAGAGAACTATTTTAACTAAAATTGATTAAAAATTGACTATAATTACATTCTTAATTTTTTACAAGGGGAAAGTTTTGACTTTGGATGAAAAAATTATTGCCTATACAGAAAATCCAGCTCGAGAGCTTTTAAGCGTAGCTTCACAAACAAACCTTAGCTTAAATGAGCTTGATTTTAGTTTATTGGCATTTTCTACACAATATCGTTTTGGAGAATTAGAATGGGAAAAAATCTCTGAAAAAGAATTAACTCTTTTTGATAAAGATGAAATTTTTTTAAAAAATGATCTTCAAATCAAGCAAGAATACAAAATAGAAATTTTCCACGGCATAAACCAAAGCAAAGCATCTCAAGCAGTCAAACTGGTTGCGAATAAAAATTTAACCAAAATAATTGCTCAAATTGATTTTGCAAATTTAGACTTTCATGAAAAACTAGCACTAGAACTTTTGCAAAATATTTATAAAAAGATGTTGAAACTTAAATTTTTAATAGGTATCCGCATTTTTGATTTTAAGAAAAATTTAGTGTCTTTTTGCAACCAACATAAAAATACCCCTTTAAATAAAACTATACAAATCACCGTTGCACAAGGTATTGATCCTATAGAAAGTCAAGATGAATCCCTGATCTTGACTTATAAAGAAAAAACCAAAAACTACACTATCGATGAAAAACGCTCAGGTATTATTGTTGTTGATGAAAATGAAGTTGTTTTAAAACACGTCAAATTTAAACAAGGTAAAGAAGGAAAAGACTTAAATTTACACACCTTAAAAGTTTTAGCCGCAAATGAAAATAAAGTTAAATTTTCTTGTTCTTCGGCTTTTAAACAAGTAGAGCAAGATGGATACACAGAATATATAGCTTTAAAAAAAGGTTATGTAGTACAAGATGGTGAAAAATTTGATATCGCCAATGAACTAGATTTTAATGGGGTAGATTTTAAAAATATAGGGATTATAAGAGCTGGACTAGACAAAAATGTCAAAATCAATATAAAATTTCTTTCAGAAGTAAAAGATGCTGTAAATTCTGGCGTTGGGATAGAATGTGAAGAATTAAATGTAGTCGGAAGCGTAGGAAGCAACACTCAACTTAATGCCGCTAAAATGAAAATTGAAGGCACTACACACTCTAAAGCCAAAATTCAAGCCAAACAAGCCTATATAAAAACTCATAGAGGATTTGCAGAAGCCGAAATTTTAAATATAGATTTGCTCGAAGGTGGAACAGTCAAAGCTAAAGAAGTAAGAATTAAACAAAGCCTAGGTGGAAATATACAAGCTGATAAAATTTATATAGAAAATTTAGAAAGTAATAATTCTTGTGTGTTTTTTGAAAACACCACAATAGAACGCATTAACGGGGATAACAATAAATTTCATGCTAAAATTAAAACTCTTGATAAAAATTATGATGAAGAATTTGCGATTTTAGGAGAGCAAATTTCTAAGTTAAATCATAAAATGAATAAAATAAGACAATACATTTTATCAAGTAAAAATGGAATTTTAAGTGTTGAAAAAAAGATAACAGAACTTAAAAATCAAGGTCAAAATGTTCCTATACAATACGAAAAAGCCCTAAAAGATTTCTCTTTACAAAATCTTGAATTAAATAAACTACAAAATGAAGAAAAAGAACTTCTTGAACGCAAAAAATCTTTACAATTAGAATTAATCAATTTGCAAAAAATGCTTTTTGAAGCAACTTTTATAAATAAAAGTGGCAAATGGACTGATATGAATGAGGTCAAATTTTCACTTCTAGAGCCCAAAGAAGATATTTTTTACTCTTCATTTATTAATGAAAGTGCTAAATTTATAAGCATTAAAAAAGTCATACAAAACAACCAAGAAAGTATAGAAATACATAAAAAATTAGATTATGAAGAAAAGGATATAGCATGGTTGTCGGCATCGAAGGAATAATCACAAAAAAAGAACCTACTTTTATCATTGTAAAATGTGCTAGTGGTTTAAGCTATGGGATATTTATTTCGCTTTTTTGTTCTGCTAAAATTCAAACTCAAGAAAAGCACGAGTTTTTTATTACTCAAATCATCAAAGAAGATTCTAATAAATTTTATGGCTTCTTGGATAAGGACGAGCAAAAAATGTTTGAAATGCTTTTAAAAGTCAATGGAGTGGGTGCAAATACTGCTATGGCGGTATGCTCTAGTCTTGATGTAAATTCTTTTTACAAAGCGTTAAGTTTAAGCGATGAAAGTGCGCTTAAAAAAGTACCTGGTATAGGTCCAAAAAGTGCAAAACGCATTATAGTAGAACTTTCAGATACAAAAACCAAACTTGAAAATGTGAGTGATGATAAAAGCGAAGCCTTAGCCGCACTTCTTACTCTAGGCTTTAAACAAGAAAAAATCATAAGTGTTTTAGCAAGCGCTCAAGCAACAAGCACAAGCGAACTCATCAAAGAAGCTCTTAAAAAACTAGGATAAAGGAATAAAATGAAATTTGCAATACTTTTTGGCGGAAATTCTTATGAACACGAGATCAGTATAGTAAGTGCTGTGGTGCTTAAAAAAGTTATCAATCAAAATTTAGAATTTATTTTTTGCGATGAAGAAAGAAGATTTTATCATATCCCAAGTGAAAAAATGAATTCTAAAACTTTTAGCACCAAAGCTTATAAAAAAGAAAAAGAACTCTTCATTAAACAAGGAGGTTTTTTTAGCAAAGGTTTTTTAAAAGAAAATAAACTAGAGTGCGAATACGTGATCAATCTTATCCATGGTAGAGATGGAGAAGATGGAAAAATTGCGGCTTTATTTGAGTTTTATTCTATTAAATTTATAGGACCTAGACTTGAAGCTAGTGTATTATCTTTTAACAAAGAACTTACCAAACTTTATGCCAAAAGCGTTGGAGTAAAAACACTTGATTATACCATGCTAAGAAAAAATCAAAACTCTAAAGAAAAGCTTAATTTTCCTTGCATTATCAAACCTGCAAGACTTGGAAGTAGTATAGGTATTAGCATAGTAAAAGATGAAAAAGATTTAGAATACGCCAAAGATGTAGGTTTTGAATTTGATAATGATCTTGTGGTAGAAGAATTTAAAAACAATATCAAAGAATACAATCTTGCAGGATGCATGATCAATGATGAGTTTGTTTTTTCCATCATAGAAGAGCCAAAGAAAAAAGAATTTTTAGACTTTGAACAAAAATATCTTAGCTTTTCAGGACACAATGAGCTTATAGAAGCAAATTTAAGCGAAGAATTAAAAGAAAAACTCAAAGATAGTTTTAAAAAGATCTACAATCCTTTGTTTAAAGGTGCTTTAATACGCTGCGATTTTTTTATACTGGATAATGAAGTATATTTAAATGAAATCAACCCAAACCCTGGTTCTTTGGCTAATTATCTTTTTAAAGATTTTAATACCACTTTAAACGCTTTAGCTGATCAAATTTCACTTGAAAAAATGATAAAAATCAACTACAACTTCCTTCACTCCATCAATGGACAAAAAGGAAAATTATAAGCTTTTAAGTCAAAATACGCTAAATTATACATAAAATTTAGCGTATTTTAGGAAGAAGAATGCTCTCTTTTAAACAAGATGAAATTTACACTGCCACCGAGGTGGTAAGAAATTTTAGTCCCATTATGGAAAAACTCAAAAAAAGTGAAAGTGGAAAAATAGTTATTTTAAAAAATAACAAATTTGAAGCTGTAATGCTTAGTATGAAAGAATTTGAACGCTTACAAAATGCCATGCAACTTTTAGAAAATATCTACAAAAATCAAAAGGCTTAAAATGGCTCAAACTCAACTTTCTTATAAAAACAAAACTTATCAAATTTCTTATGAAATTTTAGGTGATCTTTCCTTGCCGCAAATACTTATCTTACACGGCTGGGGAGCTAATAAAGAACTTATGAAACAAAGTTTTTGCCCTTTTTTAAAAGATTTTTGTCAAATTTATATGGATTTGGCAGGTTTTGGAAATTCAAGCGTGGAAGAAATTTTAAACACTCAAGATTATGCCAATATCACAGAACTTTTTTTAAAACAAAAAAAACTCAATGTCTGTTTTTTCATGGGGCATTCTTTTGGTGGAAAAGTAAGCACCCTGCTCGCAAAGGAAAAAGACACCCTAATCTTACTTTCAAGTGCAGGAATTTTAGCTAAAAAATCCCTAAAAGTGCGTTTTAAAATCCGTATTTTTAAAATTTTAAAACTCTTTGGTTTGGGAAAATTTTATCGCTATTTTGCTAGTAAAGATGGAGCAAATCTTAGTCCTATGATGTATGAAACCTTTAAAAGGGTTGTTGATGAGGATTTTAGTGAAATTTTTGCCAAGCAAAAGGCTAAAAGCTTGATTTTTTGGGGAAAAAGCGATGAAGCTACGCCTTTGTATTGTGGCGAGAAAATGCATCAATTTTTAAAAAATAGTACTTTTTATCCTTTAGAGGGGGATCATTTTTTCTTTTTAAAACATTCTGCTTTCATTGCTCAAAAAATTAAGGAAATTTAAATGCTTATCAATACTCTTTATTTTATCAATTCTTTATTTTTTAATTTTTGTATAGCTTTTTATCTTATGAGTGCTTTACAATGGTATTCTTATAAATTTAAACGCGTGTTTTTTCATTATCATAAACCTTTGTGGCATTTGTATTTTTTATTTATTCCTTATTTTTTATTCTTAGCTTTTCCTTTATACTCTTTGGCATATTTTGCATTGATCCATACTCCGATTTTGTATTTTTGGAACAAAGGTATAGATAAAAAGCTTGTTTTTACAAGTAAGGTTAAATGGTTTTTTGTTTTTGTTTTTGTTTATAATGCTATTTTTGCTATACTTGCTTTGCGTTTTTCTTTTCTTTTTAATCTTTTTAGCCTTCCTTTTGCTTTATTTAGTCTTAAAATTTATGAGTTTTTTACAAATTTATATTATAAAAAACAAGCCAAAGCCAAACTAAGAGCCAATGAAAATTTAAAAATCATACTCATTACCGCAAGTTTTGGAAAAACAAGTATTAAAAATTTTTTATACGAACTTTTAAAAGATGACTTTAAAAGCTACAAAACACCACGCTCTGTCAATACCTTGCTAGGTATAGTTGCTGATATCAATACCAATTTAAGTCAAGATACTCAAATTTACATAGCTGAAGCAGGTGCTAGACTTAAAGGCGATATTGATGAAATCACTCGTTTTTTACAACCTCACATCAGCATAGTAGGAGAGATAGGCAATGCACATTTAGAGTATTTTAAAAGTGTTGAAAATATCCGATCAACCAAACTTGAAGCCTTAAATTCCAAAAGACTAGAAAAGGCTTTTTTACACTCTAGCACCCAAAAAGAAGAAGATAAACTCATCAGCCTTTATGATGATAAATTAAGTCTTATTCATTCAAGTCTTGAAGGTTTAGAATTTAAAATCGATATAGAAAATAAATCCTATGATTTTAAAAGTCAAATTTTAGGGGATTTTAACGCGCAAAATCTTTGTGTTTGTATACTTTGTGCTCATTATCTTGGTATAAAACTAGAAAAAATTCAAAAGCAAGTTTTAAATATAAACTCCGTAGAACATCGCTTGCAAGTGCTTTCAAGAGAGCCTAAATTTATCATAGATGATGGTTTTAATGGAAATTTTAAAGGTATGAGCACAAGCTATGAACTTTGTAAAAGCTATAAAGGACGCAAAGTTTTAGTAAGTCCTGGTATAGTGGAAGTAAGCGAAGAAGAAAATATAAAACTTGCTAAAATCATTAATGAGTGTTTTGATCTTGCTATCATTAGCGCACAAATCAATGCTGAAATTTTCAAAAAAGAGTTAAAAATAAAAACCATTATACTTAAAGAAAAAAGCCAGCTAGTTCAAACTCTAGCTAAAGAAACAAAAAACGGAGATTTAATACTCTTTTCAAACGATGCGCCTAGCTTTATGTGATTCGCATAAGTATTTGCAAATGTCATCATATTTTTAATTTGACTTCGTGCAAATACTTCCTTAAACCCTAGTTTGTTCTAAAAGATTATTGAGTCTATCCGCTATAGAATCAGCAAAAGAATTTATACTTTCACTACTTGCTTTCCAACCATTAGCTTTTGCTTGATGAAATTCTCTATCAAAAGAGATTCCACTGCCTACGTATACATTTTGCCATTTAACTCCTTTTTCCATTGCATAAATACCTGCATCAAGCCAGCCATCTTGTGCATAACCTTTTAATAAACTTGCAAAATCAACTTTTCCTGTCATGATGTCGTCTAAGGAAACGCTAAAAGAAGGATTTGCTTTCATTTCTAGCTCAAGTTTTGCTTCACGAACTTTTGCTTCAGGACTAAAAACAACTTGATTTGGAGATGGAAAAGGCGGATAGGATTTTAAAAAACTCATAAATAAAGCTTCTTTAGAATAATTTCCATCTTCATTTTGTGGATAAACTGACATATCAGGATTAAATTCACCTTCATTTGAAGGTCCTTGCTCCATGCTTTGTGGAGAAAAGTCAAGTTTCATAAGGTTCATATCCAAATTCATAGTAGAATATTTAATCGCTTGTGCTTCGTGAAATTGTTCCGCATTAAATATATTTTTTACAATTTTTTCTTTGTTTTCATTACGACCATAATTTAGTCCTTTTGGTAATTGTTCCAAATCTGCTTCACTAAAGCTTGTTTTATCATTTGGAAATGCACTTATTACTTGATTAAAGCTATTATAATAGGATTTAACAATAGAAGCCATATCAAAACTATCATAATAGTTTCCGCTAGTTTCATCAGCCATACCATGTTGATTAAATCTCTCTATCTCATCCAAAGTAGATTTATGTATCTTAAAATCTTCAGGTAATCCTGCGGCTTTGTTAAAATCACTTCCCATATAACCATCTTTATCTACACTATAACCATAGGCTGTATCAGTGCTTAAATCTACTTGTTTATATTTTAGAGTATAAATAGAGTTTTTAAATTCACTTGATATATCATAATTAGGAGAATTTGTTTTAGTAGCATTATTAATACTAAGGTTAGTATTACTACTATTTGATATATTAGTAGAATTTGAATTATTGCTTAATGCATTGTTGTTACTTAATATTTCACTTCTTGCTAGAGTTTGTGAATTTTTACTTTCTATATCACTTAACTTGCTGGCATTTTGTTTTAAAAAAGCATTAGCAAAACTTATTTTAGAATTTTCTTTACTTTCTTTATTAGCTTTACTTTGTGAAAGTATAGAACCATAGTTTGAGTTATCATTGATGCTAAAGATACTCATATTAATTCCTTAATTTAGATTTTTCTGCCTTCAACCTAAATATATTAAAATAATATAAGCAAGATCTGTTCCGTTTTGAGGTGAAAAGAAAATATTTATCACACCAAAGGTAAGGTAAAATAAAAATTCTTAGGATCGCTTTGAAAACTTAACTCTCCCTTATGAGCGTTTATGATTTCTTTAGAAAGAGACAAGCCAAGCCCATTGCCTTTAAGTTTTGTTGTTTTAAAAGCTTCAAAAACCAATTTCTCATCTTTTATTTCACAACCATTATCATACACTCTGATGCATATTTTTTCATTATCACAACTTGCTAAAATTTTAATCATAGGCTTTTCACATTCGCTTTCTTCTATCGCATCAATAGCATTATAAATCAAATTTTGCAAAACCAAACCAAGAAGAGCTTTATCAGCACAAATCTGCTTATCCAAAAAAGATATTTCAAAGTCTATTTGAGAAGTGAAATTATAAGAGTTAATGGCACTTTCACACTCTTCTTTTAACTCTAAAAGATTAAAATTTAAAGCATTGATGTGCACACCCTTAGTAAAAAGTAAAGTTGAATTTACGATACGCTCTACTCTAGCAATAGCCTTTTGGATTTCAAGAACTATATGCTTATTTTTAAGCTCACTACGAGCAAAAAGGGTTGAAGCAAGTAAAGATATAGATCCAATAGGATTTCTTATCTCATGTGCCAAATGAGCCGCTACACTACCCATGCTTGCAAGCCTTTCATTGCGTTTTTCATCGCTAATATCTGTAGCTGAAACTATAGTTTTTTCATTATGTGCTATGATTTTTACCGCATAAAACCTACCTTCAAATTCAAGCTCATCGCGAATTTTATCAAGACTAATAATACTAAGTAATTTTGGATTTTTCAAGGCTTCTTGATTTTGTAAAATAATATTTTTTTCTTTATCTAAAATCCAAAGCGCACTAGGCAACACCTCTATAATCTCATCAACCATTGCGCGTAAGGAATTATAGTTTTCATTTAAAGTTTTGTATTCATTTTCTATTACATAAGTTTGTTCTATAAGACTTTCTAAGCCTTTTTGTAGGGTTTCTTTTTCATTTGAGTCTAAACTTTTTAAAATACTTTCATTCATTTATCATTCCTCTAATAAAATCTTAAAATCATTCAAATCAAGTAAAAGCAAATTCTGTTCGTATATTTTATCAAATTCCTTGCTAAAACCATTTTTTGAGATTATAATGTAATAATTTGGAGCCAAATTTAAAGACTTTGCTTTTGATTTTAAAAGATTTAAAATATTTTTACAAATTTTTTTATTTTTAAATTTAACCTCTCCGACAAAACACAAATTTTCATCTTGATAATAAAGATCAAGTTCTAAATTCTTATCCCAGTAACTTTGCACTCCATTGATATTGAATTTTTTCTCAAGCAATTCTCTAGAAAGTTGTTCAAAACAAAAACTTTGATAAAGTTCAAATTTTTCTTTAATGCATTCTAAAACTTCTTTATAACGATTTTGCAAAATAAGCTTTTCATTGGGCTTTAAAAAATAAAAAAAGAAACGAGTAAAATGATTGCTAAATATAATCTTATCTTGGACAACATAAGATCTTAGTTCTTTTTTGATTTTTTGTCTTTTATCTTTTATTTTTTTGGCTTCCTTACTATACTCAAGTTTTATTATACCTGTTTCTAAAAGATATTTAAGTGTAGATAAAGCTTTAAAATGCTGAATTTTTCTATTGATAGAAAAACGCTTGCGATTGTTTTTAGCTAGTAAAGTAAGAGCGTAAGAACTTGTTTCATCCAAGGCGAAATAACTTTTAATTTTTAGATAATCATCAAGCAAAATTCGCTCTATATTTGTAAATACATCGTCTTCAAAATTTAAAATGTTTAATTTTTCAAAACCTTCAAACACACTATAAAAATCAAAAAGCTTACTTAAAGACAAATTCTTATGCAAATCTACAAAGTTCTTAAATTTTATATTTTTCCTTTTATAAAGCATTTTTATAGTATAATTTTAGCAAATTTTTATAAGGATTGTATTTGCAAATTTCAGATTTAAAAAAAGAATTGATCTTAAAAAAAGGTATTTTGCATTTTGACTTCACAGCAAGTGCTTTAGCTCTAAAATGCGTAGAAAAAGAAATTTCAAAAATTCTCCCAACCTATGCAAATACACATTCTGATAGCTCTTTAAATTCTTTTAAAACTCAACAAATTTACGAACAAGCAAGAAAAGATATAAAAAAAAGTTTATCATTAGATGAAAATTTTGCCCTTATAGCCTGCGGAACAGGATCAAGCAGTGCTATTAAAAAATTTCAAGAATTGATCGGCATTTACATTCCTCCTCTTGTAAAAGAAAGATATTTTACGCAAATTGATAAAAATACTTTACCTTTAGTTATCGTAGGGCCTTATGAGCATCATTCTAATGAACTTTCATTTCGAGAAGGCTTATGTGAATGTATTAGAATTCCCTTAGATAAAAATGGAGAAATTGATTTTGATTTTCTAGAAAAAACTTTACAAAAAAATAAAAAAAGAAAAATAATCGCTAGCTTTTCTTTAGCTTCAAATGTTACTGGGATATTAAGTGATTACAAACGCATTTCTGAAATGGTTCGTAAATTTAAAGGGATAGTTGCTTTTGATGCATCTAGTTTCATTCCTTATAAAAACATATCTTGTCAATACTATGATGCGTTGTTTATAAGTTCTCATAAATTAATCGGTGGCATTGGCGGTTCTGGACTTTTAGCCATCAAAAAAGATCTTTGTGGAAACAAGCCTAGCTTTGCAGCAGGTGGAACTGTGGGCTATGTTTCTCGCACTTCACAATGCTACCTTTGCAATGAAGAAGCTTTAGAAGAAGGAGGAACACCTGGAATTTTACAACTCATTCGCGCTAGCTTAGCTTTTAAAATCAAAGATTCTATAGGGATTAAAAATATAGAAAAAAAAGAAGAAATTCTAAAAGATTATTTTTTTAAAAAACTAAAAACTATACCTAATTTAATTTTATACGCAAAGAATTTAAAAACCCGATTGCCTATTTTTGCTTTCAATATCAAAGGAATTTCTCCTTTTGATATCGCTTACGAACTTAGCAAAAAATACCACATAGAAACACGCGCTGGATGTGCTTGTGCTGGGCCTTATGGTCATGATTTGCTAGGCTTAAAAGATAATCAAAAACTTAAAACAAAACCAGGTTGGTTAAGAATAAGCTTGCATTATACGCATGAAAAAGAGGATATTGATTATTTTTTTAATGCTTTAAATAAAACTATAATAAAATTATCGCATTAAAATATTATAGTTTTATTATTATGTATAAAAATTCTATCTTCAAAAGCCAAATCAAGTGCTTTTGAAAGAACATCTTTTTCTATATTTCTACCTGCTTGTTGCATATCTTGCCAAGTAAATTCATGGTTTACAGGCGAAACAGCTTGAGTGATAATAGGACCTTCATCAAGATTATTATTTACAAAATGTGCCGTAGCTCCAATTATTTTAACCCCTCTTTCAAAAGCTTGTTTATAAGGATTTGCTCCTATAAATGCAGGTAAGAAAGAATGGTGAATATTTATAATCTTACCTTCAAAATGCCTAACAAAATCAGGAGATAAAATTCGCATATATTTTGCCAAAACCAAATAATCAAATTTATATTGTTCAAGACATTTTAAAATCTGATTTTCTTGCTCTTTACGATCTAAATTTTCAGCACTGATAAAATGATAAGGAATTTCAAATTTCTCAACTAAATCCTTTAAAGAGTTGTGATTTGAAATCACAGCTTTGATATTTGCTTCAAGTTCGTTACTATAATGCTTTATTAGCAAATCTCCCAAACAATGACTTTCTTTAGTAGCAAAAACAACAATATCTTTTTTTCTCTTCTCGCAAAGCTCTATCAAGGCTTCTTGTCCAAGCATAGCCTCAAGCGTTCCTATAAAAGCTTCTTTATCAAATTCACCTTCTAAAAGAGCACGAAAAAAAAACATTCCTTCGCCTACAAATTCATCGTTTTTTACTATATTGATATGATATTTAAAAATAACATCAGAAATTCTATAGATTAAACCTTTTTGATCTTTGGTACAAATTTTTAATACAGAAATCATTTAACCAAACCTTTTTATATATTCTTTTAATTCATTCTCTCTTGCTTCTTGAAGCTTTAAACCAAGAATTTTACCACAAAATCCAGCATTTATGAAATCTTTTGCTAAAATTTTACTTTCAAACTTATTCTCATAAAGCCTTAATCTTTTAGCTTGTTCAATACGCTTTTTACTCCAAAGTCCAAGCCACTCCTTCAAAGGCATTTCAAAAGCAATTTTTGCTAGTTCAAAATCACTTATATCATCAAGATAAAAAGCTTGATTTGCGTATTTTAGGTATTCTTTTTTAAGTTTAGTTCTTTTAAAAAATATATCTTTTTCTAAATTAAAAAAATTCAAATACAAATACAAAAATAAAGCATCGCTTGTTACAAATTCTCTACTTTGTCTGAGTAAATTTTGAAATTCCAAACTCTTAAAAATACTCTCAAAGCCGAAAATCTGTTTTTCTAAGTCAAGTTCTTGCAAATATCTATAGCCAACATCAAGTCTAGGGCTTTTAAAGAATTTATAAAGCTCCGCATTGATCCTATCTTTGCTAAGATCAGTTATATCCATACTTTGCATCAATTTCAAGCTTTCACTAGTTATCTTAAAGTTAAACCTTGAGGCAAATACTACCGCTCTTAATACTCTTAAACTATCCTCTTGAAAGCTTTGTTTGTCAATATATCTTAAAAAGCCTGTTCCTAGATCTTTTAATCCTCCATAAAAATCTAAAAACTCATCATTAAAAAGATTAATCATCATAGAATTTATGGTAAAATCGCGTCTTTTGGCGCCAAGTTTTTCATCATTGCAAATTTGAACTTCAAAACCTTTATGTCCATAGCTTATTTTGTTTTCGGTTCTAGCAAGAGCTAAATCATAATTTTTAAACTTGTACACAAAAAAACTTCTTCCAAAGCCTTGTGCGCCCAATTTTTGCATAATCTTTTCAAAATCTTTAGGTTTTATATCATAAAGCTCTATATCATAGTCGCAAATTTTTAAACCTAAAAACAAATCTCTAACGCTACCTCCAACCAAATACGCTCGTTTAGTATAAGGCTTTAAAAACTCAGCAATAAACTGTAAATCGGGATTATTTTTTAAGCTTATCTTCGATATTTGCAAGTAAAAACTCTAAAAAATTTATGGTCAAGTTTAACCTATTTTCAAGATCATCTTTTTTTATGCTATTTAAACCTTCAAAAAGAACTAAAATTCTCTCTCTAAGATGTTTTAAAAAAATATCCTCATTAAGTGTTTGAACCTCTGGCATAACACTAGGATTTAAATTTTCACTTTGTAAAAAAGGCTCTTCTTTTTTAAACTCTTTATTTTTATGAGTAGAAATTTCAATATTATTTTGTACTTTTTGCTCTTCTTCAAATTTTGCCATAGAAATTTTATCTTCTAAGTCTTGCGGAGTATCAAGCTCTTCGCATACAAACTCCATAGGTGGTAATTCATCTTTTATTTCAGTTTTTCTATTTAATTCTTGCTCTTTTAAAATTTCATTTTGTCTTCTTTGCTCTTCCATGATAGAGCTAACTTCGCTAATAGTTTTTTTGGCTAAATCTTCCAAATTCATATTTTTATCAACCACCTTTTAAATTCATTAATTTCTTCATCGCTTTTCATATTAATAAAAAAATCCAACATTTGAGTGTTTAAATCTTTATGCTTGGATCTAAAACCACTAAGACGACGAACCGCATCGATAGCGTTTTGGTTATCCGGATCTTCTTTTAAGATATTTTTATAAATTTCCAAAGCTTCATCTTTTAACCCTTGAGCCTCATAGATAGAAGCTTCAGTGACTGTATTTTTCATTACTATTTCCTAAAATTTTTCTTTAATTCTAGCAAAAAGCTTTTTAATTTATCTTTAAGAAAATAATATGATTTTTAATGTCTATTTTGTTTTAAACAATTTTTCTATATATTCTTTTTTTTCTTTCTCTAAACTAGAATTTAATTCTTTTTGTTCTTTTTTAACTTGCACTTTTAAATCTTGATTTTTAAAATACACATAATCAATTCCAAAAATAACACCAATTATAATAAGCAATGGGATTAAAAATACCATATATACTTTACACTTTAAGAAAATTGATTAAATACACTACCATAGTAGCGAATATTCTCAGCATTTTCATTTTTTTCTATCGTTTCTATTGCGCCGCTATTGATTGCTTTTTGGATATCATCATTTAAATCTTGATAAGAAAAAACCATATTAATACTGACAATATTTGGCAATTTCTCAAGCATTTTATAAGAATTTAATTCATCTTCTAAATTTTCACTTTCAATCGCAACTATAATCTTTTCATTTTCACAAAGTTCTACAGAACAAAAAGGAATTTCAGATATAGCCTTTTTTAAATCATTTATATATTCTTCTTTTGCTAAAATCAAAACACTAGAAAGATTATTCATCAATACTCCTAAACATTATACTATCACCAAAGCCTGAAACGATAAAATCTTTATTGTTTAAAAAAATAATAAACTCACTCATCAAATTTTCATTATTAAAAGTTTTAACAGACTTAAAATCACTTGTGCTAAAAACTTCACTAATTCCAGCTTCATTATCGCTATAAACAGCCAATTCTCCATTAGGACTTAAAGCACAAGCATATATCAAAAAATCTTTTTGTAAAAAATTTTGTTCTTCATTTTTTACAACTCCTATGCGCCTATCCGTTCCACAACTTAAAATAACATTATTTTTAAAATCTACTTGATAGATATTATCTTTATGTATTTTATCATAGTTCTTTAACATCTTCCAATTTTTCAAATCAAAAAGTTCCACTTCGCCACTCTCAAAACCTGCAACTAGCCTACTCTTATCTTCGTTTAAAGCTGCATCATTAAGACTAGAATGGGAAAAATTAAATTTTTTTATATTCTTTAAGCTTTTATCAATCAATTCTATTTCAGAACCGATAGAAATCAAAAGATAAGTATTTTCATTGATAAAAAATGCTTTTATTATGCTATTTTCTTCGAGCTTTTTGATTTGTAAATTTTCCTTATAAAAACTTAAATTTTTAGCACCAAAATCACCCTCGCTAAGTATTAAAAGTGTATGTTTAAAAATATCAATGTTGTAAATTTTAGCAAAATCATCACCATAATAATTTTTAATCTTTGGCAAAGATAAAAGTTCTTTTAAACTTTTATCTTTAATGTTATATTGCAAAATTTCACCTTTATCAGTGCCTATATATAAGTTTTGCTTATCAAGCTTTAAAGCTGTTATATTGGCATTTAATTTCAGCTCATAAGCATAAGACAAAACACAAAAAAGACTCAAAATAAAAAGAAATTTTTTCATTTATTTACTTTACACCCTCATTAATCACATCAATTAAATTTGAACGACTTTTTAATTGTTCATTTTTAAATTCAGGTTTAAAGCTATTTCCCACTAAAGGTTTTGCATCACTTTGTGGAACATGACACTGAGTGCAATTAAAACGACTATCGCTAATCACATCTCCTGTGGTTTTATTGTGTCTAAAATCATAATAATGACTAGCAGGAAGTGGAGTTGCACCAGCATCTGCTGCTATAGCCTTATCATGGCAGCTTAAGCACATATTGTTATCTTTAGTTATAGGTAACAAATCTTCAATAGCATGCGGAATTAATGGTGGTGCATTTTCATAAGAACGCTCAAAACGAGTAGATTCCCCAGGTTGTAAAGTTGTGAAATTTGCTTCCACTAAATTTACTTTATTTTCATTTTCTAAACTTGCTTTTCTAAGTCCAATTTGTTCCGAACTTACCCCACTATTCATTGCACAAGCAGCAAAAAATACCACTGCAGCACTTCCTAATAAAACCAATTTCTTCTTCATTATTTATTCCTTAAATCAAAAATATTAAAATTCAAAGCATCATCATTACAAACTTCTATACATCTTGCACACCTTATACACTCTCCTGATTTCACGCTAGTACTTTCTTTTCCAACCATCCACAAAACCTGTTTTTCAGGACAAATACGGATACATTCATAACATTTAGTGCATTTATCACTATCATGCTTTATTTTAAGCAAAGCAAAACGAGAAATAAAAGCATAAAAAGCTCCTAGTGGACAAAAATGTGAACAAATTGCCCTAGGACTTAAAAAAGTATCGATACAAAAAAGTATAAAGGCTACAAAAATCCAAGAACTTGTAGCAAAAATAATCCCTCTATGTATCATTCCTATATAAGAAAAACTTTCAAACACAGGCAATGAAAATACAAAAGAAAGGACTAAAACCAAGACCAATACAAAATAGCGTAAATTTTTAGGCAAAATTAAAAATTTATTATTAAGGGTTAATTTATTTCGCACAAAAGCAGCAAAATCTGTGATTAAATTAACAGGACAAACCCAAGAGCAAAAAACCCTTCCTAAAAGCAAACCATAGATAAAAAATATAATCAAAGCTCCTATTAAAGCCACTAAATCTATACTCCAGCTTGCTAGAATGATTTGCAAAACCGCAAAAGGATCGCTTAAAGGTATGGTATTAAAAAGTCTAGAAGAACTTAAATTTCCCTGCAAGATAAAATCTGTAGCTTTAAAACTAAAAAGCGCTAAAATTCCAAGCTGAACGATGCGTCTAGCAATTAAATACTTCATCACAGTTCTCCATCATTTAAATAATTGGTTGCTTTTTTAGCATCAAAATGTTTTGAAGTATCTGCATTTTTTATACGACCTTCATCTTTTTCATCCCAACCTTTTACATAATGAGATCCTGCTTTTCCCAATACATACTCCCTTGGCAAAACACGAATGGCCGGTTTTTCAGTAATACAAGCAAGTTCACAAAGCCCACAACCTACACACACTTCATGATCCACACTAGGTAGTAAAAAAGCGTGCTTGGCGGTGCGTTCATTGCGTTTAAGCTCAAGTTTTAAAGCCCTATCTATCAAAGGACAAGCTCTATAACAAGCATCGCATTGAATTCCCCAGTGTGCCACACAAGAAGCACTATCAACAATAGCAATACCCATTTTCAAAGATTCTATACCCTGCTCTAAATGCTTTTTATCTAAAGCATCAGTTGGACATTCTCTAATGCAAGGAATATCCTTACAAAGATAGCAAGGAATTTCTCTTGCCTTAAAAAAAGGCGTGCCATTTTTTGGACTATCTAACAAGCTAGCAAGCTTTAAAGTATCATAAGGACAGGCTTTTACACAAAGCCCACAACGAATACATTTGCTTAAAAATCTAGCTTCATCTTCAGCCCCAGGAGGACGCAAGGTATAATTATCATCGGCTTTTAAAGCCAAATTAGCCAAAAATCCACCTCCTGTACATAAACATGCAGCCT
Organism: Campylobacter sp. CH278; assembly: GCF_004378845.1. Taxonomy (NCBI): domain Bacteria; kingdom Pseudomonadati; phylum Campylobacterota; class Epsilonproteobacteria; order Campylobacterales; family Campylobacteraceae; genus Campylobacter; species Campylobacter sp. CH278. The sequence continues at coordinate 190,142 of NZ_RYXZ01000003.1, forward strand.
TAAAAGCACTAACAAAAAATTCTCTTCTACCTTTCATTTAATCAAAACCCTAAATTAAGCCTTATAAATTTTTACAGCGCATTTTTTAAAGTCAGTTTGTTTTGAAAGTGGACAAGTCGCATCCAAAGTAACTTTATTGATATATACATTCTCATCAAACCACGGCACATACACAAGTCCTACAGGCGGTTTGTTTCTTCCGCGCATATCTACTCTTGCTTTTACTTTACCGCGACGAGATTCCACCCAAACCAAATCACCTTGATTTAAGCCTAATTTCTCTCCATCTTTCTCACTCATATAGCAAAGTGCTTCAGGCACAGCGCGATAAAGCTCAGGCACACGCATAGTCATAGTTCCACTATGCCAATGCTCTAAAACCCTTCCTGTTGCAAGCCAGAATGGATACTCTTTACTTGGTCTTTCAGGTGCTTTCATAAATGGCCTAAAGAAAATTTTAGCCTTATTTTTAATACTGTGCTCTTTTTCATCTTTAGGAGCTATTAAATCCCCATTTGTAAGCATTTTGTTAAAATCACCATAAAAAGCAAAATCTGAATTTGGAGCCGCTTTTTTAGCATAATAATCAAATTTAGTATTAAATCTCCACTGTGTTTCCTTGCCATTAACCACAGGCCATCTTAAACCCCTTACTTTATGATAGGTATCAAAATCCGCTAAATCATGTCCGTGCCCTAAGCCAAATTTACGATATTCTTCCCAAAGATATTTTTGAACGAAAAAGCCATAGCCTGTAAATTCTTTTCCATCACTGCCTTGAATTTTTCTCTCATCACCTTTAACATCGGTATTATCAAAGCCTTTTGCGATGGCATCGTTTGGATTAAAGCTTTTTGCTTCTTTATTGGCAAATAGCACATCAAAAAGTGTATCATCTTCGCTATAACCCATAGCTTTTGCCTCTTCTAAAACGCTTGGCAAGGTAAGCTTATTATCCACTTTTTGCTCTTTCCAAACTTCTTTAAGCTTAAAGCGTTTTGCAAATTCTAAAATTTGCCAAGTATCACTCATGGCAGCACCTACAGGTAAGACTTGTTGTTTCCAATGTTGAGTTCTTCTTTCAGCATTACCATAAGCACCCCATTTTTCATAAATCATAGCGCTTGGTAAAATAAGATCAGCTACTTTTGCTGAAATTCCAGGATAACAATCACTTACAACAATAAAATTATCCATTTCTCTTGCTGCTGCAATCCAGTGATTTGCATTTGCAGTGTTTTGCCATGGATTATTCACTTGCACCCATGCAAATTTAATTTTTCCATCTTCTAAATCTCTCATGATATTAAGATAAGGAGAACCTGGTTTTGGGTTGATAGTCTTTGCAGGAACTTTCCAAATTTTTTCAGAAATTTCTCTGTGTTTTGGATTGGCTACAACCATATCTGCAGGCAAACGATGTGAGAAAGTTCCTACTTCCCTAGCTGTTCCACAGGCACTTGGCTGTCCTGTTAAAGAAAAGGCTCCACTACCTGGTTTAGCTTGCTTTCCTAGCAAAAAATGTACCATATAAGCTTGTTCATTTACCCAAGAACCTCTTGTGTGTTGATTAAAGCCCATAGTCCAAAAACTTACGACTTTGCGATTTTTCTCTATGTAAAGATTAGCTAATTCTTGAAGTTTTTTCTTAAAATCTTCCAAAGACTCATTATCATCACCTTTGGCTACTCTTGCAGTGTATTCTAAAGTATAAGGGGCTAAACCTTTTTTAAATTCGTCAAAAGAAATTTCCCAGTTTTTATCAGCCACACCTTGATGTTTCATTTCAAATTTATCACCCGCTTTAACGCCAAGATAAGATAAAGAAGTAGCCTCTTCATCGTCTAAAGTGATTACATTTTCTTTTTCAACCGTATCTTTTTCACTTTCTTTAAATTTTGGATGATTTGGATTATTTCTCATACCATAACCAATATCAGCATAACCAGTTGCAAATACGCAGTGATCTTTGATAAATTTCATATCCATAGCCTCTGGATGATTATAAACAATCTCTCTTGCTATGTAATTCCAAATAGCCAAATCTGTATTTGGTTTAAAAATAATTTCAATATCAGCAATATTTGAAGTACGGTTAGAAAAAGTGCTTAGATTAACAACTTTAACCTTATCAAGATTACTTAGTTTTCTATCACTTACTCTTGACCAAAGGATTGGGTGCATTTCAGCCATATTAGCTCCCCAAGTGATAATAGTATCTGTAAGCTCTATATCATCATAACAGCCTGATGGCTCATCTACACCAAAAGTTTGCATAAAACCAACCACTGCAGAGGCCATACAATGTCTTGCATTTGGATCGATATTATTTGTTCTAAAACCCGCTTTTGCAAGCTTTAAAGCAGCATAACCTTCTTGGATAGTGTATTGCCCACTACCAAAAATCCCTATACCTGTAACGCCGAGTTCATTGTAAGCTTTTTTAAATTGTTTTTCCATTTCATCAAAGGCTCTTTGCCAAGAAACTTGTTGAAATTTGCCTTTTTTATCAAATTCGCCTTTTTCATTCATGCGAAGCAAAGGCATAACAAGACGATCTTCACCATACATGATCTTAGCATTAAAATAACCTTTGATACAATTAAGTCCGCGATTTACGGGTGCTGCAGGATCACCTTTTGTTGCTACGATTTTGCCATCTTTTCTAGCTATCATAATTCCACAGCCAGTTCCACAAAATCTACAAACAGCTTTATCCCATTTCCAATCTTCTTCTTGCGCGCCAAGCATAGAGCTTGGAACACTAAGCCCTGCAACACTAGCAGCACTTGCAATAGCGGTATTTTTAATAAAATCCCTTCTATTCATCCTTATTCCTCCAAAATAAAAAAATCATCTTATTATAAAAAATGAAGTATAAAAATCTCTTGAAATTTTAATAAAAATAATAATTTTAAAGCTCTATTTTATAGGAGTTTTATTGTCCTTTTTATATTATTCTTACACAAAATAAATATTAAAATATAATCAACTTGACAATTAAAATATAATCAACTTAAAATAATAAAAAAATGAAGATATAAAAATTAAGCCCTAAGAATGGGCTTAATCAAAATTAATGGCAACCACAATCACCGCAGCAGCTAGAACCACCAAAAAATGCATCAAGTTTTGCAATATCTGGCATTTCTGTGATTTCATTTACAAGTTCTTTATATGCCACTTTACCCTCTTTAATCACAAATACGGCACGAGCTAAAAGCCCTTCTAAAGCACCTTCATTTATCAAAACACCATATTTTTCACCAAATTCTTTTGCCACAAAATCACTTGCAACACTTAAATTTTCAATACCTTCTGTACTGCAAAATCTTCCCATAGCAAAAGGTAAGTCCATACTTACTACAATCACTTCAGCACCATTGTAACTGGCTACTTTTTTATTAAATTCTCTAGCCTCTGTAGCACAAACTGGTGTATCTAAGCTTGGAACACTTAAAATGATTTGAGTTTTACCCGCTGCACCGATTTCAATCACGCTTAAATCTTTAGCTTTAAGATTTACCTTAGGAGCATCTGCTCCAACTTCTACTGAATTTCCTTTAAGTTTTACAGGATTTCCTTTAAAATTTACTGTACTCATTTAATTTCCTTTTTTGATATTTTAAACATTATTGCAATTAATGTTTTAGGAGTGATTATATCCTATAAATATTAATTATTTTTTAATTTCACTCAAAATTATTTTACTTCTTTCCAAGTATATTTTTTCCACACTTTTTGAGCTTCCTTACTCTTAATAAAATCTACAAATTCTAAAGCTTTTTTATTTTCTAAACCTTTTTTTGTAGGAGCTATTTCAGCTGCACGATAAATCACTGCATTTTTATCTTTGATAAATAAAGCTTTATCATCGCCTAAAGCCTTTGCCCAATGAGACCAAATGATTAAAGCATCAATATTTGGATTGTTATTCCACTCATCTACAGCAGCTTTGGAATTTTTAGCATAAATTTTTATATTTTTACGTAATTTTACCAAATTTTCTCTTTTTGCACTTTTTAAAGCCATATCTTCATAAAGTCCAACTTGTCCTGCGCCATCAACCACCATAACATTTATGTCATCTTTTAAAATGTCTTCAAAATTTTTAATATTTTTTGGATTATTTGGACGCACGATAATACCTGATGGACGCACATTTAAAACGCTTAAATTTTCCAAACTTAAACTTGGAATTTTTTTAGCAAAATCATCCATCATTGAAGTATTGCCTGAAAAAATCAAATCTGCATTTTCTTTTGCTTTATCTATCCAAGCTGGAGTTGGACCTGCGGTTACAATCACCTTTTCTTTTGTTTTTTCTTCAAATTTTAAAGCAAGCTCTTTTAGCACAGGAGCGGGACCACCTGGACCATAAACTAAAATTTCAGCATTTAAAAAACTTGCTGCTGCTAAACTTAAAATTAATATTTTTTTCATAAAATAAACCTTTCTTTATAATAATATAAAGGAAATTTTATCAATCTATAGTTAACTCTCCCTTGCAAAGCCCTGCTTCTATAAGAAAACGAGAAGGGGCGAAAGAAGTTTTTTTGTTTTTATCATATTTAGCATAGCTTAAATAAAGTATATTTTTTGCCCTAGTTACTGCAACATAAAAAAGCCTTCTTTCTTCTTCTAAGCTTCCACCCATTCCCATAAGCTTTTGATTAGGAAAGCGACCTTGCGCAAGATCAATCACAAAAACAAGATCAAATTCCAAGCCCTTACTTGCATGTACACTAAGCAAATTAACTCCTTTGCCACTACTCATTTCACTTGCACCTAAAGTTAGAAAATTATAATACTTATAAATATCGCTATAATTTTTTGTAAGTTCTTTTAAGACATTGAATTTTGTTTCTATTTTTTCTAAATTTTCACTCTTTCTTAATAAATCCACCTGTCCTGCTTTATTTGTTGCTCTTTTGGTTGCAAGTTCTTCACAAATTTCTCTATAAAAAGAATTTTCACAAATTAAATTTACCAAAGTCAAAGAATGTTTTATTTCCATAGCTTTTTTTAAAAAAAGATAAATTTTTTCTAAATTTCTAGCACATAAATCATTGATTTTTGAAAGTTTTAAAATAGGATGTGCATCAAATTCACTCTCAATTTTAAAACGAGTTTCGCTGGCTAATTCTTCTAAATCCGCAAAAAGCCCAAGTTGATAATTTCTTTTTTGATGATTTTGCAAATTTACATTTTTATCAGGATCTAAAAAACCTTTTATTAAATTTCCATGCCCTAATTTTAAAAGTGCGTCAAAAATTTCTTTTGCTAAAACTCCACCCACACCTTTGGTGTATTGAACCAAATGAATAAAAGCCATAATATCCTTAGGATTTACCACAAGAGCAAGCATAGAGCTAAAAGCTTTAACTTCTAAACTTTCAAAAAAACTTCCACTTCCCTTTCTCACACTTGCAATGCCCTGCTCCCTTAAAGCTACTTCAACCCCATCAGCACTTGAGTTGTTGCGAAAAATCACGGCAATTTCTTCCAAACTTACTCCGCTTGTAAGTATCATTTTGGCTATATTTTGATACTGATCAAATAATTCTTCAAAAGTAAGCAAAGATGGGGCTTTAAACTCATCATTTCTTGTAACAATAAGTTCTTTTGGGTATAATCTTTCGTTATTTAAAATCACTTTATTAGCCAAAGCTAAAATACTTCTTGATGAACGGTAGTTTTTATTTAAAGAAAAAATTTTTGCATCTTTAAAACGATCTTTAAACCCACCTATGATATTAATATCCGCTCCATTAAAAGCATAAATACTTTGATCATAATCCCCTACGCAAAACAAACTTTTACTATGAAAAGCCTCTATTAAGGAACTTTGCAAAGTATTTGTGTCTTGATATTCATCTACTAAAATTTCATCAAATTCATATTTTTCTTCTTTTAAAAGATCTTTTAGATTGATAAGCAAGTCATTAAAATCTACATAATTAAAACGCTTTTTTTCATTATCATATTCTTTTAAAATATCTTCATAAATTTCAGCATAAATACTTTGATCTTCGTAGTTTTGGCAAAACCAAGTATAAAAATCTTGATTGTGCGCTTTGTTTTGAAACAAAGAATAAAGATCATATAAATAACTTGATTGATAAGGTTTTATATCACTTAAATGCCTAAAAGTTCTTTTTTCATAGACACTTTTAAGTAGAGTTTTTAACTCGCTTGCTTGCTTTAAGGCTATATTTTTATCCGCATTTCTAAGTAAGGTATAAGCCGTACTATGAAAAGTTCCTGCAAGTATTTTACTGGTAATATTTTTATCAAAAAATTTCCCTAAACGCCCTATCATTTCTTTACTGGCTTTATTTGTGAAAGTCAAAAGCATAATTTTTTGAGGTGCCACTCCCTTGCTTAAAAGATAAGAAATTCTTGCAACAATAGTAGAAGTTTTTCCCGTCCCTGCACTTGCAATAACAAGATTGTGTCCAAAATCAGCAGTAGCAGCAAGATATTGTTCATTATTTAATTTTGAAAGTGGCATTATTTTCCTTATAAAAGTTAAAATTATAAAAAAAAATTACTTAAAAATATAAAAATTTAAAATTACTTTATATTAGATTATAGTACAATGCTAAAATTATTTAACTTTCTGTTTTTAAGGGATAGCAAATGAATTTGAAAATTTTTTCTATTATTGTTGGCATATTAATTGCTATTGTTGTAATATTAGGTGGAACCTATTATTATCTTTTTGAGTATTCAAAACCAAAGAATTACACCTTAAATACCAACACTTACACCGAACAAAAATCGCATACCAATAACTATGATAATTCCTATTCATCCTCGATCCAAACCAACAATAGTTCATCAAATGTAAATACCAATAACAATACCATCCAAAAGCAAGAAACAAACCCATTAGATGAAAATCAAAGCTTAAATAACGATATATTTAATACATCAATAAGCGAAAACAATCAAAGCTTAAATAACGACACCAATACAACTAATAATATTAACACAAATGAAAATAAGCAAAATTTAGATACAGATAAAGAAAAATTAAAACAAGAAAATAAACAAGCCAAAATAGAAGCCCTTAAAAAAGAAATCAGCAAACAACAAAAGATCTTAGAAAGAGAAAAAGCTGTAAAAAAAGAACTTCAATCAAATAAATCAAACAAAAATAAATATCTAAACACTGCTAGAGAGTATCTAAGCATAGGAAAAAACAGTCGTTTAGAGCCTGAACTTAGCACAGAAAATATGAAAGTTTATATTTTAGATGGAAAATTTTTAAGCCAATACAGAATCAATTTGTTAAAAGATATGCTAAGCGTTATACAAGATAATGCAAAAGATTACTATCTAAGTGTTTTTGTTAAAATGCTACCAAAAGGGGAAATGAAATTAACTATCTATAACAAAGAAATTATCTTTTCAGATATGAAAAAAGCTTATAAATATATTAGTTTAGATAGATTAAGCCCATATTTAAACAATCCAAAAGAATTAAATGAACATGTAGCACGTGAAGAAATTTTAGAAAGACTTAAACTTCAAATTAGAAAAGATGGCAAAGGAAGTGATTTTTCTAAACATATCAAAAGTTTGAAAACTGGACTTAATACAGCACAATATTTCTTCCCGTTTTGTGAAATTATAGAAATTAGCTCTATATAAATAAGCTAAAACAATAAAGGCAAATAATGTATGATAAAAATTTAGAAAAAGAGTATTATCAAATTTGCGAAGAACGCGGATATTTTGAGATCGATGGCAATAAAACCATACAAGAAAAAGATAAAAATTTCTGCATTATGATGCCTCCTCCTAATGTCACTGGAGTTTTACACATAGGACATGCTTTAACTTTTACTCTACAAGATATTATGACGCGTTACAAAAGAATGGATGGCTATAAGGTTCTTTATCAACCAGGGCTTGATCACGCAGGTATTGCCACTCAAAATGTTGTAGAAAAACAACTCCTTGCTCAAGGCATTAAAAAAGAAGAACTAGGTAGAGAGAAATTTATAGAAAAAGTCTGGGAGTGGAAAGAGCAAAGCGGTGGAAAAATTTTAGACCAAATGAGAACACTAGGCATCACTCCTGCATGGAGTCGCTTGCGTTTTACTATGGATGAAGGTTTGGTTAATGCCGTAAAAAAAGCCTTTGTGGAACTTTATGATAAAAGACTTATTGTACGCGGAAACTATATGATCAATTGGTGTACTCACGATGGCGCTTTAAGTGATATAGAAGTTGAATACAAAGAAAACAAAGGAAAACTTTATCATATTAAATACTTTTTAAAAGATAGCGATGAATTTTTAGTAGTAGCCACAACGCGTCCTGAAACTTTTTTTGGCGATACTGCAGTTATGGTACATCCTGATGATGAACGCTATACTAAATTTGTGGGTAAAGAAGTGATTTTGCCTATAAGCAAAAAAGCCATTAAAATCATAGCTGATGAGCATGTAGAAAAAGAATTTGGAACAGGAGTTGTAAAAGTTACTCCCGCTCATGACATGAATGATTATGAAGTAGGACTTAGACATAATTTAGATTTTATAAGTGTTTTTGATGAAAAAGGAATTTTAAACGAGCATTGTTTAGAGTTTCAAGGTTTAGAACGCTTAGAAGCAAGAGAAAAAATCGTAGCCAAACTTGAAAGTCTTGGTTTTATAGAAAAAATAGAAGAGCATAACAATCAAATAGGATATTGTTATCGTTGCAACAATATAGTTGAACCTTATATCTCCAAACAATGGTTTGTAAAAAAAGAAATCGCCCAAGAAAGTATAGAAAAAGTTGCGCTTGGAGAAAGTAAATTTTACCCAAATCACTGGATAAATAGCTTTAATGCCTGGATGAAAGATTTAAGAAATTGGTGTATTTCAAGACAACTTTGGTGGGGGCATCAAATTCCTGTGTATTATTGCGAATGCTCTCATGAATGGGCAAGCCAACATACGCCTAAAACTTGTCCAAAATGTCAAAGTCAAAATTTCAAACAAGATGAAGATGTGCTTGATACTTGGTTTTCTTCAGGACTTTGGGCTATGAGCACTTTAGGCTGGGGGAATGAAAATTGGGGTAAAGATAAAATTTGGTCTGAAAAGGATTTAAAAGATTTTTATCCTAATTCTTTACTCATTACAGGTTTTGATATTTTATTTTTCTGGGTGGCTAAAATGATGTTTCAAAGCACCAATGCCTTACATCAACTGCCTTTTAAAGATATTTATTTACATGCTCTTGTGAAAGATGAGCAAGGTAGAAAAATGAGTAAAAGTCTTGGAAATGTCATCGATCCAAATGAAAGTATTAAAGAATATAGTGCTGATATTTTACGCTTTACTTTAGCACTTCTTGCTATACAAGGACGCGATATTAAACTTAACAATGATAAACTTTTACAAGTTAGAAATTTTACAAATAAAATTTATAATGCTACAAATTATCTGCTTTTAAATGAAAGTAAATTTGAAGATTTGGAAAATATCACACTTCATTCAGAATTAGCAAAATATATCTATACCAAATTTCAAACTTGTGTTAAGGATGTAAGAGAAAATTTAGACAATTATCGCTTTAATGATGCAGCCAATACTCTATATAAATTCTTTTGGGATGATTTTTGCGATTGGGGTATAGAGCTTAGCAAAGCAGAAAAATCGAGCGTTAAAGAACTTGGTAGTATTTTCAAAGAAGCTTTAAAACTCTTAAATCCTTTTATGCCTTTTATCAGTGAATATTTGTATCATAAACTAAGCGATACAGAACTTAAAACAAGCCCTTCTATTATGATAAGCAAATATCCAAAATTTAAAGAACAAGATAAAAATATAGAAAAAATCTTTTCTTTGCTCATAGAAAGCATAGTTGGTATCCGCCGTGCTAAAAGTTTAATCGATCTTGGAAATTCTAAAATAGAAAAAGCTTATATCAAATTTAACGATAAAAAAATCAAAGATGAAATCAAAGCTTATATGAATTTTATCATGATGCTCGCAAAGTGCGAGCAAATAGAATTTAGTGAAGAAAAATTACCAAAGGCAATATGTGATGTTAGCGAGAATTTAGAAATTTTTATTACGCTTGAAAATGTTGATTTAAGTGGTATTTTAACAAGACTTGAAAATCAAAAAAATAAGCTTGAAAAAGAAAGTTTCAAGCTTAACTCCATGCTTTCAAATGAAAAATTCATCGCTAACGCACCTAAAGAGGTGGTGGAGCAAAATAAAGAAGCTCTAGAAAATTTAAAAATTCAGCTTGAAAAAATATCAGTTGAACTTCAAAATCTAAGAGGTTAAAAAATTTGATAAAAATAAAAAATTTAAAAAAATATTATGGTAAGGAACTCGTGATAAACGATGTTTCTTTGGAGATTAAAAAGGGTGAAATTTACGCCATAGTAGGTCATAGTGGAGCTGGAAAATCCACTCTTTTAAGATGTATCAATGGACTTGAGAATTATCAAGAAGGAAGCTTAAAAGTCTTTGATCAGGAAATTAAAGATTTAAGTCAAAAAAAATCAAAAGAGCTAAGGGTGCTTAGAAAAGATATAGGGATGATTTTTCAAAATTTTGCCCTAATGGAACGCAAAAATGTATTTGAAAATGTTGCTATGCCTTTAAGAACACACTATACTCAGTGTAAATTTCATGCCAAGCTTTTTAATAAAGAATACATGAGCGAAAAAGAAATTGCCCAAAAAGTCAATTCCTTACTTGAAATCGTAGGGCTTGATCATAAAAATAAATCCTATCCAAGAGAACTGAGTGGGGGACAAAAACAACGCGTGGCTATTGCTAGAGCCTTAGCTTTAAACCCAAAAATTTTACTTAGCGATGAAGCCACTTCGGCTCTTGATCCAAACACTACAAAAAATATTTTAGAGCTTATATCTAAAATCAATGCTGAATTTGGGATTACTGTTGTTTTAGTAACTCACGAAATGGATGTGGTAAAAGACATAGCTCAAAAAGCTTTATTACTTGAACATGGACAAATCATAGGAAGTGGAGCAATTGATGAGCTTTTTTTAAGGCCTAATGCCAAAATGAAAGAATTTTTAGGGGAAAGTGATTTCTTGCCTGAACACGGACTTAATATCAAACTTTACTTTCCAAAAGAAGTTGCCCAAAATAGCGTCATCACTCATATGGCAAGAACTCTAAATATAGACTTTAACATAGTTTGGGGTAAAATAGAAAAACTTAATGGAAAAGCCTTGGGAAATTTAGTTATAAATATAAATGAAAAGGATAAAGACAAGGTTCTTGATTACATAGAAAAAAGTGGAGTATTATGGGAGGTGGCATCATGAATGAAGAAAACATCTCTATCATCAGTGCTTTTTTTAGTAGAATTTCTCAATTTTTTAATGAATTTTCTTGGCAGGATATTAAAGAAGTGAGTTTAAGTTCTATTACAAGTTTCAGTGAAAATTATGAAAACATTTTAAAACCTGCGCTTAATGAAACAATTTATATGAGTTTAATGGCTGTACTATTTGGATTTTTATTGGCTATTATTCCTGGAATTTTACTTGCTATTTGGGATAAAAACGGAATTAAAGAAAATAAAATCGCTTATAGTATTTTAGATTTTATTACAAATATATTACGCGCCTTTCCATTTTTAATTCTTATAGTTGTTCTTTTACCACTTTCTAAAATCATAGTAGGGACAAGCATAGGTACAAATGCTGCCATAGTTCCTTTAGCTATCGGAATAGCTCCTTATTTGGCAAAGATGCTTGAAAGCGCTTTTAAAGAAATAGACAAAGGAATCATAGAAGCTGCAAAAAGTTATGGTGCTAGCAATATTCAAATTATCTTCAAGGTTATCTTTAGTGAGGCTCTTCCTGCTATAATTAGCGGAATTACCCTAACTTTAATCTTTACCATTGGTTTTTCTGCTCTTGCTGGAACTGTCGGTGGTGGAGGTTTGGGAGATGTCGCTATTCGCTATGGTTATGAAAGATTTAACAAAGAAGTTATGATTCAAACTGTAGTTATTTTACTTATATTAGTTCAGTTAGTTCAAATTCTAGGTAATTTATTTTATACTTGGGCTAAAAATAGTAAAACTACATATATCATCGCCACTCTATTGATTTTACTTGGAATTAGCATAGTTATCAATATAAACAATGATGAAAATTTCTTTTGGCAAGCAATTGTTTTTATCTTATTTTTAGGAAGTTTGCTTTATAAAGGTTTCAAAAAATAAGGAGATTATATCTCCTTTTAAGATAAGTATAAGTTTTTTTAAGTAAAATTTAAACAAAAAATTAAAGGAATTAAAATGATGTATCAGATGCGTTAATCTGACTATCAACAAGTTTTTATATGCTTCTTCCTGATAGTCAGAGTGAATTTATTAAGATTAAAGCAAGCACAAAATGACTAAAAAGGAAAAAAATGAAAATCAAATCTTTATTTATAGCAAGTATTTTAACATTAAGTCTTAATGCAAATGCATTAGAAACCATCACAGTTGCAGCAACTCCCGTCCCTCATGCTGAAATCCTAGAGCAAGTAAAACCTGATTTAGAAAAACAAGGCTATAAACTTGAAATCAAAGAATTTACGGATTATGTTTTACCTAATCTAGCTGTTGATAACGGAGAAGCCGATGCAAATTTTTTCCAACATACTCCTTATTTGGAAGAATTTAATAAAAACAAAGGCACCAAACTCATCAAAGTAGCTGCCATACACATAGAACCTATGGCTGTTTACTCCAAAAAATACAAAAGTCTAGATGATATTAAAGAAGGGGTTAAAATCGCCATTCCAAATGATCCAACCAATGAAAGTAGAGCTTTAGATATTATTGCAAAAAAAGGTTTGGTAAAATTTAAAGATAAGGCTTTAAAAACACCTCTTGATATTATAGACAATCCTAAAAAAATTAAATTTGTAGAATTAAAGCCCGCACAACTTCCAAGAGCTTTAGATGATGTTGATTTTGCTGTAATTAATTCCAACTACGCTCTCTCTGCAAATCTAAATCCTGCAAAAGATAGCGTATTTATCGAAGATAAAGAAAGCCCGTATGCAAACATTCTTGTTGTAAGAGTAGGACATGAAAACGATCCAAAAATCAAAGCCTTAATCCAAGCTCTACAAAGTGATAAAATCAAACAATTTATCATAGAAAAATACAACGGATCTGTTTTACCTGCTTTTTAATTTTGTCCCTTACCTAGGGACTTTTTTCTTAAATACAAAGGAGTTTTTATGAATTTATTTAAAATTATTATACTCGCTTGCATTCTAAATTTATCTAGTCTATTTGCACAAAACATTACTATAGGAGCCACTCCAAATCCTTTTGGTAGCTTACTAGAACTAATGAAAGATGATTTTAAAAACAAAGGGTATGAGCTTAAAATAGTAGAATTTTCAGACTATATTTTGCCCAATCGTGCATTAGAGGAAAAAGAACTTGATGCAAATTTATATCAACACAAACCTTTTTTAGAAGAATACAACCTAAAGAAAGGTTCAAATTTAATTGCAACAACGTCTGTACTTATAGCTCCAGTAGGAGTTTATAGTAAAAAAATCAAAAATTTAGAAAATCTTAAAGAAGGTGCTAGAGTTGCTATACCTAATGATGCCACCAATGAAAGTAGAGCTTTAGAGCTTTTAGAGAAAGCAAAATTAATAGAGCTTAACAAAAATACTCTAAAAACCCCATTGGACATAAACAAAAATCCAAAAAAACTTAAATTTATAGAGCTTAAAGCCGCGCAACTTCCAAGAGCTTTAGATGATGTTGATATTGCTATAATTAATTCTAATTTCGCACTTGGAGCTGGTCTGAATCCAAGTAAAGATACTATTTTTAGGGAAGATAAAAATAGCCCTTATGTAAATTATGTTGTGGTACGCTCAGAAGATAAAAATAGCGAAAAGACCAAAGTAATTGATGAAATTTTAAGAAGCGATAAATTTAAAGCCATCATTAATGAACATTATAAAGATATATTAATCCCAGCTTTTTAGGAGTATAGCATGAATATTAAAAAAATATTTTTAAGTGTTTTATTTACAATTAGCCTTAGTTTTGGAGCAGATAAAACCATAATCATAGGTGCAACACCAACGCCTTATGCTGAAATTTTAAATTTCTCTAAACCCTTATTTCAAGAAAAAGGTTGGAAGTTAATAGTTAAGGAATTTAATGACTATAATATACCTAACATCGCTTTAAATGAAAAAGATTTAGATGCAAATTTATATCAACATAAACCTTTTTTAGATGATTTTAATACCCACAAAGGAACAAATTTAAGTTCTTTAGGTGTTATTGTTTTAGTTCCTATGGCTATATATTCTAGCTCCATAAAAGATATAAAAGATATTCCTAATGGTGCTAAAATCGCTATACCTAATGATGCTACCAATGAAAGCAGAGCTCTTGATTTACTAGCTAAAGCAAATTTAATAGAGTTTAAAAGTCAAAGCACCCTTAAAACCCCTATTGACATAAGTAAAAATCCAAAAAATCTTAAATTTATAGAGCTTAAAGCCGCTCAACTTCCAAGAGCCCTAAATGATACTGATTTGGCTGTTATTACCACAAACTATGCTCTTGGAGCAGGTTTAAACCCTTTAAAAGATGGTATTTTTATGGAAGATAAAGATAGTTTATATGCTATTGTTTTAGCTACAAGAAAAGGTGAAGAAACAAGTCAAAAAAGTCTTGTTATTAAAGAAATTTTAACAAGCGATAAAATTAAAAATTTTATCATAGAAAAATACAAAGGCTCTGTTATCCCTACTTTTTAACTCTATACAAAGCCTTCTAAAGGCTTTGTTAAACTTATAAAAGCTAAAATACTATTTATTGCATTATAATTCTTAGGATAAAAATGAAAATTATTTTTTTAACTTTTTTTATTGTGATAAATTATATCCAAGCAGCTAGTTTAGAAGAAATCAAAACAGCACTAGCTAAAGAATTTAGAAATAATTTCCCTAAAATTATAATTTCTCAAATTGATTTAAAAATAACATCGCTACCTAAAGATTTTGATCAATATGAATTTCTAAGAATCGCTAATGGGCGTTTTAATCAAGCACAAGGCTTTTTAAGGGCCGAATTTAAAACTCCGCAAAATATACAAAAAAATGTATTTTTTAGATATTTCATTCAGGCAAATTTAGAAGTTTTGAAAAGCGAACGCACTATAAAAAGAGGAGATAAACTTGGAGCTTTTGACTATAAAAGCGTATTGATTGATTTTGATAAAGTTCCTTTAAATGCCTTAACCTTAGATGATGTGGATAATCTTGTAGCTAAAAGCAATATTAACAAAAACACCATTTTAAGAGCAAATATGTTTAAAACCACAGCTTTAATACGCCGAAATGATCCTATAATCGGGGTTTTAAGCGAAGCAAATGTTGATGTTTTAATCGAACTTGTGGCTTTGCAAAGTGCAAATATGGGCGAAAGGATTCGTGCAAAAAACAAAGAAGGTAAAGTTATGCAAGGCATCGTAGTGGGTAAAAATAGGATGATTATACAATGAAGGTTTTATTAGGAATTTCTGGTTCAAGCAGTGTCAATTTAGGCTTAAAATTATTAAAAAATTTAGAAAATCAATGCGAACTTTATTGTATTTTAACCCAAGGTGCAAAACTTAGCTTCAAAGCTGAAAATCAAGCAAATTTAGAAGAAATTTGTCAAGAAAATTTTAAATACACTCATTTTTTAGATGATAAAAATTTAAGTCTAAGTGTAGCAAGTGGATCTTTTGAAATAGAAAAAACTATCATTGCTCCTTGTTCGATTTCAAGTTTAGCAAAAATTCACGCTGGTTTTGCAGACACTCTTTTAATGCGTGCTGCAGCAGTAGCCCTAAAAGAAAGAAAAAAACTCATCTTAGGTGTACGCGAAATGCCTTTTTCTACTTTAAATTTAGAACATATGTTAAAACTTAGCCAAATGGGAGTTATCATCGCACCTCCTATTATCGCAAGTTATTCTAAAGCAAACAATCTAGAGCAAATGGAAAATTTTATCGTAGGTAAATGGTTAGATCTTTTAGAAATAAAACACAATTTATATGAAAAATGGCAAAATTTTTAGTTTAAATTTGTTATATTTTTAAAAAAAATTGGAGCAAAAATGACTTGTTTATATCCTGGGACTTTTGATCCTATTACCAACGGGCATTTAGATGTTATAAAACGGGCTTTAAAAATTTTTGATGAAGTCATCGTTGCCATAGCAAAAAGTGAACATAAAAAACCTTGCTATGATTTAGAAAAACGCAAAGAACTAGCCCTGCTTGCAACACAAAATTTAAAAAATGTTAAAATCATTGCTTTTGATAATTTACTTGTAGATTTAGCCAAAGAATTAAAAGTTAATACTATAATCCGTGGACTTAGAGCGGTGAGTGATTTTGAATACGAATTGCAAATTGGCTATGCAAATCACGCACTTTGGGAAGATATGGAAACCATTTATCTTATGCCAAGTCTAAAACATGCTTTTATTTCAAGTTCTATTGTGCGTTCTATAGTAGCACATGGGGGTGATGTAAGTTCTCTTGTTCCAAAAGAAATTCTACCTTTTTTAAAGGATCAATCTTGTATGTAGTTTTTGAAGGTATTGACTGCGTAGGAAAAAGTACGCAAATTTCACTTTTAAAAGAAATTTATAAAGACGCCATTTTCACACTCGAACCTGGCGGAACAGAACTTGGAAAACATTTAAGAGAAATTTTACTTAATAAAACTCATCCTATTAGCAAAAGAGCTGAACTCTTGCTTTTTTTAGCTGATCGTGCTCAACATTTTGAAGAAATCTTAAAAACCAATCAAAACAAACTCATTATTAGCGATAGAAGTTTTATTTCAGGTATGGCTTATGCCAAAGATTTTGAAAATGATTTGCTTTTTGCTTTAAATAGTTTTGCTTTAGAAAATTTTTTTCCACAAAAAATTATCTTTTTAAAAGGAGATGCAAACCTTATCCAAGAACGCCTCAATCAAAAAGAACTAGATAGCATAGAAAAACGTGGCATTGAGTATTTTTTAAGCGTGCAAGATAAACTCGAAAAAGTGCTTCATTTTTTAAAAGAAAAAATTTCTATAGAAATTTTAACACTTAACGCAAAAGAAAATAAAGAAAAATTACACCAACAAATAAAGGAATTTTTACAATGATTAACGCTTTAAAAGGAATGAAAGATTTATTAGATAAAGATGCATATTATTATGAAAAAGTGATTAAAACCTGTGAAGAAGTAGCTAAAAACTATGGCTTTACTTTTATCAACACACCGCATTTAGAACTTTGCACCCTTTTTAAAAGAAGCGTAGGAGAAAGTTCTGATATAGTAGGCAAAGAAATGTATGAATTTATCGATAAAGGCGAAAATCATGTTTGCATGCGTCCTGAAGGAACTGCTGGGGTGGTGCGTGCCTATATAGAAAAAAAACTCGATAAAAACACTAGTGTGAAAAGATGGTTTTATCATGGTTCCATGTTCCGCTATGAAAGACCCCAAAAGGGACGCTTAAGAGAATTTCATCAATTTGGCGTTGAAAGTTTTGGAAACGCAAGCGTTTATGAAGATGCAAGTATTATTTTAATGTTAGTAGAAATTTTTTCACGCTTAGATATTAAATTTAAACTACTGATTAACTCTTTAGGCTGTTTAGAATGTATGCCAAAATATCGTGAAAATTTAATACATTTTTTAGATAGCAAAAAAGATTTTTGCGAGGATTGTTTGCGTAGAAAAAACTTAAATCCTATTCGTGTTTTAGACTGTAAAAATGAACATTGCCAAAGCTTACTTAACGATGCTCCGCTTTTAAATCAAAATTTATGCTCATCTTGCCAAAAAGACTTTGAAATTTTACAAAGCGTTTTAAAAGAAAATGAAGTGGATTTTGAAGTGGATTCTAAGCTTGTTAGAGGGCTTGATTACTACTCTAAAACGGCTTTTGAATTCATTAGCGATGAAATTGGTGCAAAAGCTGCTATTGCTGGGGGTGGAAGATATGATAGACTTATTGAATATCTTGATGGAAAAAGTGGTTTTGGTGTAGGTTTTGCCATGGGTATAGAAAGAATTATAGCCATTTTAGAACAAAAAGAAGAAAAAGTCCAAAGAGAAGGAATTTATCTTTGTGCTATGGATGAAATTTATATCCAAAAACTTTTGCATATCGCTACAAATTTAAGAAAAGAACATAAAGTGCTTTTAAGCTATGAAGCAAGAAAACTAGCTAAACATCTTGAAAACGCGGATAAAAATAATGCTGAAATTTTTCTTTGTATGGGAGAAAATGAAGCACAAAATGAAAGTTTGTTTTATAAAAATTTAGCAAAAAAAGAAGAAAAAATGATTAGAATTTCAGACTTAAAGAAGGTTTTATGATGGATTATGGTATTGATATTTGGGGAAATGAAAATTTTATTATCAAAAATGGTAAAGTTTGTATCAATCACGAAAAAAAGCCCGCTATTATTGATATAGTTAAAGAATTAAGAGATGATGGATATAAGGGACCTTTACTTTTAAGATTTCCTCATCTTATTCAAAAACAAATTGAAAATAT
The DNA here is from genome assembly GCF_004378845.1 of Campylobacter sp. CH278. Taxonomy (NCBI): domain Bacteria; kingdom Pseudomonadati; phylum Campylobacterota; class Epsilonproteobacteria; order Campylobacterales; family Campylobacteraceae; genus Campylobacter; species Campylobacter sp. CH278. Next base: position 208,729 of record NZ_RYXZ01000003.1, read on the forward strand.
TTACGGAAATTTCAATAAAGCAAGAAAGGAATTTGGCTATAAAGGAGGATTTAACGCTGTTTATCCTTTAAAGGTAAATCAATACCCTGGTTTTGTAAAAAATCTTGTAAAGCTTGGAAAAGACTATAACTACGGACTTGAAGCAGGTTCTAAAGCAGAGCTTTTACTCGCTATGGCTTATAATAACGAAGGTGCACCTATTACCGTAAATGGCTTTAAAGATAGAGAACTTATCAATATAGGCTTTATCGCAGCTGAAATGGGACATAATATCACTTTAACCATAGAAGGACTTAATGAACTTGAAGCTATCATAGACATAGCCAAAGAACGCTTTAAACCTAAACCAAATATAGGCTTACGCGTGCGTTTGCATTCTGCTGGAGTTGGAATTTGGGCAAAAAGTGGTGGGATTAATTCTAAATTTGGACTTACATCCACTGAACTCATAGAAGCGGTAAATTTACTCAAAGAAAACAAACTTTTAGAACAATTTACCATGATTCACTTTCATCTAGGCTCACAAATCACCGAAATTCATCCTTTAAAAAAAGCCTTAAACGAAGCAGGAAATATTTACACAGAACTTAGAAAAATGGGAGCTAAAAATCTAAAAGCTATCAATCTTGGTGGCGGTTTAGCTGTGGAATACTCACAATTTAAAAATGAAAAAAGTAGAAATTATACCTTAAGAGAATACGCTAACGATGTAGTTTTTATCCTAAAAAACATAGCCGAACAAAAAAAAGATTTAGAGCCTGATATTTTCATAGAAAGTGGGCGTTTTGTAGCAGCCAATCACGCTGTTTTAATCGCTCCTGTATTAGAACTTTTTTCTCAAGAATACGCAGAAAACAAACTCATACTTAAAAAACAAAATCCAAAACTTATCGATGAGCTTTATGATCTTTATAAAAGCATAAAACCTTCCAATGCTTTAGAATACTTGCATGATAGCATAGATCATTTAGAAAGTATTTTAACTCTTTTTGATTTGGGCTATGTGGATTTACAAGATCGTTCCAATGCTGAAATTTTAACTCATTTGATTACAAAAAAAGCCATCTTACTTTTAGGCGATAAGCAAAATCCTGCGGATTTACTTGCCATACAAGATGAAGTACAAGAAAGGTATTTGGTAAATTTTTCACTCTTTCAAAGCATACCCGATTTTTGGGGCTTAGAACAAAATTTCCCTATCATGCCACTTGATCGCTTAGATGAAGAACCGACTCGAAGTGCAAGTATTTGGGATATAACCTGCGATAGTGATGGAGAAATTTCATACTCTAAAGATAAACCTTTATTTTTACACGATGTAGATGTAGAAAAAGAAAATTATTTTCTAGGGTTTTTTCTTGTAGGTGCCTATCAAGAAGTACTTGGAATGAAACACAATCTTTTTACTCATCCCACTGAAGCTATTATAAGTATCAATGAAAAAGGCTATGAAGTTGAGGGGATTATAGAAGCACAATCCATACTTGATGCCTTAGAAGATTTAGACTATGATATACACGCTATCATGGATATACTTAATGAACGCATAAGTAATTCTAAGCTTGTAAATGACAAGCAAAAAAAGCATATTTTAGGGGAACTTTATCTTTTCTTAAATGATAATGGTTATTTAAAAAGCATAGGAGTTTAGATGAATTTTTGGGGTATTATAAAAGAAGATTTTTCTCAGCCAAAGGCACAAGATCCAGCTTTTAATTCTTGTATAGAACTTTTTTTTAATTACCCTGGAGTGTGGGCTGTAGTAAATTACCGCTTTGCACATTTTTTTTATATAAGAAATTTTAAACGTATTGCAAGAATGATTAGTGGAATTTCACAATTCTTAACTGGGGTAGATTTACACCCTGGCGCAGAACTTGGAAGACGTGTTTTTATAGATCATGCCAATGGAGTGGTTATAGGTCAAACAGCAATTATAGAAGATGATGTTTTAATTTATCAAGGCGTTACTTTAGGTGGAACAAGCCTAGAAAAAGGTACTAAACGCCATCCAACCATAAAAAAAGGAGTGATCATAGGCTCAGGCGCAAAAGTACTTGGCAATATCACCATAGGAGAAAATGCCAAAATAGGCTCAAATGCTGTAGTGGTTAAAGATGTAGGTGCAAATTTAACTGCCGTTGGAATTCCTGCTTATATTATCGAAGAGCGTAAAAATAAAAACATTAGAGCCATAGATGCAAATTGCGATGACAAACTAGAAAAGTTAGAAAAGAAAATTTTAGAACTTGAAAATCTTATATTAAAACAACCTGAATCACAAAAATAATAATTTTTTATAATACATAAAATTATATGTATTATTATGCGTATTAATTTTTCCTAAAAATTAATACAAATTTTCACATTTATTGAAATTTATAACTCATTTTTAAATTAAATTTATTGTAAAAATGCAATTTTCTGCTAAAATTAAACAAAAATTATTAAGGATTGAAAAATGCTTACAAAAAGATCTCAAGTTTTAGAAGAATCTATCACTTTAGCCATCACTGCACTTGCTAATGAACTTAAAGCCAAAGGCGAAGATATCATTAGTTTTTCAGCAGGTGAACCTGATTTTGACACACCACAAACTATCAAAAATGCCGCCATAAGTGCTATTGAAAAAGGATGTGGAAAATACACTGCTGTTGCGGGAATTCCTGAAGTATTAAAAGCTATTCAAATCAAATTTAAAAAAGATAATAATCTTGATTATGAAACAAGCGAAATTATCACCAATGTAGGCGCAAAACACTCTCTTTTTGAATGTATAGAATGTTTAGTAGAAAAAGATGATGAAGTCATTATCCCTAGTCCTTACTGGGTAAGCTATCCTGAAATGGTAAAATTTGCAGGTGGAAAACCTGTATTTATAGAAGGCTTAGAAGAAAATGGCTTTAAAATTACCGCTGAACAATTAAAAAAAGCTATCACAGCTAAAACCAAGGTTTTAATGCTAAACTCTCCTTCAAATCCTGTAGGGTCGATTTATTCTAAAGAAGAATTAACTCAAATTGCTAAAGTTTTAGAAGGAATGCAAATTACTGTTTTAAGTGATGAAATGTATGAAAAACTTCGCTATGATGGTTTTGATTTTGTAGCTTTTGCAAGTATAAGCGAAGATGCTTTAAAACGCACTGTGACCATTAACGGACTTAGCAAATGTGGAGCTATGCCGGGATGGCGTTTTGGCTATATGGCAAGTAAAAATAAAGCCCTAATTTCAGCCGTTAAAAGACTTCAAGGACAAAGCACTTCAAATATTTGCTCCATTACTCAAAATGCGGCCATTCCTGCTTTAAATGGAGAATGTGATAAAGATATAGAAAAAATGCGTCAAGCCTTTGAAAAACGCCGTAACTTAGCCTTAGATATGCTTAAACAAATCCCAAATATCAGTGTTTATAAACCAGAAGGTGCTTTTTATCTTTTTGTAAATATACAAAAAATAGAAAAAGATTCTATGAAATTTTGCCAAAAATTGCTTGAACAAGAAAAAGTTGCCGTTGTTCCAGGTATAGGTTTTGGAATGGATGGATATTTTAGGCTTTCTTATGCCACAAGCGATGAGCTTATCAAAAAAGGTTTAAAAAGAATAGCAAATTTCATTGCTTCTTATTAAGCCCTAAAGCCTTAAAATTACTTTAAGGCTTTTTAAGCACAGCATTTACCCTTTGAACACTATCTGATTTATTTAAACTCAATCTTATTATAGAATTTTCCAATCCACCTAAAGAATGCGCTACATTTGCCTCTAGGCTTATCATATCTAAAACATTTAATTCAAATTTTTCCTTTTCCACTTCAAACCAAATTTTACCACTTAAAACTTGAACATGTATAGCAAAAGGAGCTTTATGCTCTTTCATCACACTGTCTTTAGCTAATAAAATTTGAATTTCTTTACCTTTTTCATTGTCAATTAAAACATTGATTTTCACTTCTTTTGGGTTAAATTCCGCCCTATTCCATTGAATGATTTTCACAAAATCTCCTTTTTTAGTTTTATAAAACTATAGCAAAAACCAAAATATAAATTATAAACTTGTGTTAATTTATCCTTCTTTCCACCAAAAATCCTGTTTAAATTTAGCCCCTATTTCATAAGCCTCGCCCATTTTTGGTGTGATAAGGGGTTAAAAACTGAATTAAATAATATATAAAAAACTGTAAAAATATATTAATTATTTATATATTTAATATTGACTTTATTGTAATTTTTTGATAATATTTCTTTATGAATAAGTTAATTGCAATAGGATAAGCTTCAAAGCTTCTTGGTGTTACCATACAAACTCTTAGGAATTGGGATAAGCAGGGATTATTAAAGCCTGATGAAATCACAAAAGGCGGTAGTCGTAGGTATAAATTAGAATCCATAAAAAGAATTAATAAAAATATTAAATTTAATGCCGATAATCTTAAAACTATTACTTATGCTAGAGTAAGTAGCCACGACCAAAAAGATGATTTAATAAGACAAGTGCAGGTTTTAGAGCTTTATTGTGCTAAAGCTGGATTTAATTATGAAATCATTCAAGATTTAGGCAGTGGCATGAATTATTATAAAAAAGGACTAACTAAGCTTTTAAATCTTATTTTAGAAGGACAAGTAAAAAGATTAGTTTTAACCCATAAAGATAGGTTGCTTAGATTTGGAGCTGAACTTGTATTTGCAATTTGTGAAGCTAAAGAAGTCGAAGTTATTATTATTAATAAAGGCGATGAAAGTATTAAATTTGAAGAAGAACTTGCTAAAGATGTTTTAGAGATTATTACAGTATTTTCAGCTAGACTTTATGGCAGTAGAAGCAAGAAAAATAAAAAGCTTCTTTCATCTATGCAAGAGGTTATAAGTGACAATCTCTCATAAAATAGAATTAATTCCAAACAATAAAGCAAAAACACATTTCAAAAAAGCTTTTGGTTGCTCTCGTTTAGCTTATAATTGGGGATTAGCCAAATGGCAAGAGTATTATAAACAAGGCATTAAAAAGTCTCATCTTGAGCTTAAAAAAGAGTTTAATGCCATTAAAAAAGAGCAGTTTCCCTTTGTCTATGAAGTCAGCAAATATGCTACACAACAGCCATTTTTAAATTTAAACTTTGCCTTTCAAGCATTTTTCAGGGACTTAAAAAAAGCTAAGGTGAGCTATCCTAAATTTAAGAAAAAAAAGAGAAAGCTTTGGAAGTTATTATATAAGCGGAGACCAAGTAAGTTTTAAAAAAGAAAAGTATCTTAAAGTGCCAAATCTTGGACTTGTAAAAATGCGTGAGAAATTAAGATTTGAAGGTAAGATTAACTCCGTCACTATTAGCCAAAAGGCTAACAAATTCTTTGCTTCTTTTAGTGTAGAGATTAATGAAGAAAACTTTCATAAGACACATAAAAAAGTTTTAAACACTAATAACTGTCTAGGTATAGATGTAGGTTTAAAATCCTTTATTAGTTTATCTAACGGCTTACAGATAAAAGCACCTAAGCCTTTAAATAAGCTAAATAGGCTTTTGGTTAAAAGAGCTAGACAACTAAGTAAGAAACAACACGCAAAAACCAAGCAAGAAATATTACAAGGTATTAAAAAGTCTAACAACTATAAAAAAGCGTCTATAAAGCTTAATAAACTACACTCTAAAATTTCAAATATTAGGGCTGATTTTTTACATAAATTATCAAGTTTAATAATAAGAAATTTTAACTACATAGGACTTGAAGATTTAAATATCAAAGGAATGCTAAAAAATCATCATTTAGCTAAAGCTATAAGCGATGTAAGCTTTTATGAATTTAAAAGAATGCTTAGTTATAAATCACAATATCATAAAAGAAAAATTATTGAAGCTCCTAGATTTTATCCAAGTTCTAAAACTTGTTCTTCTTGCAAAAGTATAAAAGAAGATTTAAAGCTAAAAGACAGAATTTATCATTGTAAAGAATGCGGATTAAGCATTGATAGAGATTATAACGCTTCTTTAAATTTAAAATACTTTGCACAAGAAAAAATAGGCTTAGTTCAAGCCGAATTTACGCCTGAAGACTTGACAGCTCTATTAAAGGATTTAGCAATAAATAATTTAATAACCAGCAAGGTTGAGACAGGAATACAACAAAAATCCCATTTATAGAGTTTTATATCTATTTATAGGATTTTATAGGTTTGTGAGAACGGTAAATCTAAATTTTCATAAAGAAATTTTATCACTTCATTCCACGCGTGAGTTCCTGCTAAAAATCTCCCCCAATGTATAGGCATGACAGCCTTTGCATTAAGATCTTTTGCTTCTTTTAAAATTTGTTCAGGAAAAGAGTGTGAATATGGCCAAGCGATATTAAACTGTCCGCTTTCAAGACAAGCTAGATCAAAACTTCCAAAATATTCACCTATTTTTTTAAAATGTGTAAAATATCCTCCATCTGCACTAAAAAACACTCTCTTATCTACACTTAAAAATTCCATCACAAAAGAAGCCCAAAGGGTTTTGTTTTTACCATCTCCTCTACTTGAACTGTGCTGTGCAGGTGTTGCAATGATTTTTAAATCACCAAATTCTACTCCACTCCACCAATCAAGCTCTATGATTTTTTTCTCACTCACCCCATAGCTTTTTAGATAATTTCCCACTTTTAAAGGTGTGATAAAAAATCGTGCTTTTTCTTTTAAAGCTTTTATACTCTTAGTATCTAAATGATCAAAATGCGAATGCGTGATAATCACAGCAAAAATTTCATTAAAATCATTTACATTATAAAAGGAGTATTTTTAAAAGCCTTATTGATAAAAGAAATAGGCGAAGCATGAGTGTTAAAAATAGGATCAATCAAAATTTTATATTCTTTAAAACTTATAAAAAGCGAAGAATGTCCAAGCCAAGTAATATGCGGAATGCTAAAACTACTCAAATCAGGCTTGAAAAAAGGTAATTTAAAAGAAGGAATGGCATTTTTTGGATAAAGATAATAATACCTCAAAATTTCTTTAAAAGACACTTTAGGAGTTATAAGACTTTGCTCATTTTCATTAAGAAAAATTTCATATTTTTTACCCTGTATTTTTTTAGCTTTTAATCTTTCATTATTTGAAATATCAAAGGTTTTAAATGATAAATTCAAATTTTTCCTTTTATGTTTATTAAGATTATATCTAAAAAGTTTTTAGACTGATTTTATTTTACGCTAAGTTTAGTTTGCTTGTGTTAGAATAAGTAAATTAAATACTAGGTAAAATGATGCAAAAAGAGAATTTATATAAATTAGACAAAATAATTCAAGAAATTGATTTTATATTTGAACAAACTAAAGGCGAACTTGTGCAAGCTTTAAAAAATGAAACCAAACAAAAAGCTATTTTCATGTCCCTAATCAATATTAAAGAAACAATAAAAAATATTCAAGATAGCGCAGATGCTGAAGTTATGGTAATTTTTCGCGAAGAAGATATGAAAAGACTCTCAAAAAGTAGAAATATTGCGGCTCATAATAGTCAAGCTATGGATTTAAATATCGTAACAAACCTTATTCGCTATGATTTGCCAAAGCTCAAACAAAATATTGTTAATTTTAAAAATAATCCACATAATTTCAATTTTATTTCAAAAGAAAAAAGCATCAAGAAAAAAATACTAAAACCACTGGAAGTATTGATTATTTTTTTATTTATATGTATTTTATCTTGCATTGTTTTTATCACCTACTTTTTACTTAATAAATCTTCTAAAAATATAAGACAAGAAAATTCTTCGTATAGCTTTCATACAAACTATTTTTATTCCCTAGAACCTTTTACTCTTAACCTATCACAATCTGGCAGACAAAAATATATACATTGTGCTATTGATTTGGAATTAACAGGTAAGATTTCTTCAGAAAATTTTACAAGAATTTTGCCTGTTATTAGAGATATCATTATTCAAACCATTCTAGCAAAAGAAATACAAGAAAATGAATTATCTGATTTTAAATTAGAACTTCAAAGAGAATTGCTTAAAAAAATCAATGAAAAATTAGGTAGTAAGCTAATAAAAGGATTATATTTTAAAGATTTTGTCATTTCCTAAAAATTTTTAAAAAATTTTCAAGCCTTTTAAAAAGGCTTGAATGGAGATTTTAGGATTACTCAACTTCAGCGTCGATTACATCGTCATCTTTTTTCTTTTTATCATTAGCTGTATTTGGCTCATCTTTTTTATACATATTTTCAGCTAGTTTGTGAGAAACTTCACTTAAAGCTTTCATTTTGCTTTCAATCTCTTCTTTGCTTGCATTTTGATTTTTCAAAGTCTCACGCAAATCATCAAGAGCTTTTTGGATATTTTCTTTATCAGCAGCGGCAACTTTTTCACCCAACTCACTTAAAGATTTTTCTACCTGATGCGCTAAGCTATCAGCTGCATTTCTAGAATCTACAGCTTCTTTGCGTTTTTTATCTTCTTCTTTGTGAAGTTCAGCATCTTTTACCATGTTATTAATTTCTTCTTCGCTAAGTCCGCTTGAACCTGTGATTTTGATCTCTTGAGCCTTACCTGTTGCTTTATCTTTTGCACTAACAGTTAAAATACCATTTGCATCGATATCAAAAGTAACTTCGATTTGTGGCATACCGCGTGGTGCTGGTGGAATTCCTTCAAGATTAAAATTTCCTAAAGATTTATTATCACGACTAAATTCTCTTTCCCCTTGTAAAACATTGATAGTTACAGCACTTTGATTATCTTCAGCGGTTGAGAAAACTTGCTCTTTTTTAGTTGGAATAGTTGTACCTTTTTCGATAATCTTAGTCATTACCCCACCTAGAGTTTCTATACCCAAAGAGAGCGGAGTAACATCAAGTAAAAGCACATCTTTAACATCGCCTTTTATAACCGCACCTTGAATCGCCGCACCAATAGCTACAACTTCATCAGGATTTACAGACTTGTTAAGATCTTTATTAAAAGCTTTTTTCACTTCTTCTTGCACTAAAGGAACACGAGTAGAGCCTCCTACCATAACAATTTCTTTAATCTCATCTTTTTTAAGACCTGCGTCGCTTACTACTTCATTGATTTTAGTGATGGTTTCAGCTACCAAAGAATCAATCATACCTTCAAATTTAGCTCTAGTAAGTTTTTTAACCAAGTGTTTTGGCCCACTTGCATCTGCTGTGATAAATGGTAAATTAATTTCAGTTTCATTAGCTGAGCTTAATTCTTTTTTAGCATCTTCTGCTGCTTCTTTCAAGCGTTGTAAAGCCATAACATCATTTTTAAGATCTATGCCTGTTTCATCTTTAAATTCATTAGCTAGAAAATCAATAAGTTTATTATCAAAATCATCGCCCCCTAGGAAAGCATTACCACCTGTTGCTAAAACTTCTACTACATTATCGCCAGTTTCAAGCACAGTAACGTCAAAAGTTCCCCCACCTAGATCATAAACCACGATTTTTTCACTATCTTTTTTATCAAGTCCATAAGCTAGAGCTGCTGAAGTAGGCTCATTGATAATTCTTAATACATTAAGTCCTGCTATCGTTCCTGCTTCTTTTGTCGCTTTTCTTTGCGCATCGTTAAAATATGCAGGCACAGTAATAACCGCATCTACAACACTCTCGCCCAAGAAAGCTTCAGCATCTTCTTTTAGTTTCATTAAAACTTTTGCTGAAATTTCTTGCGGAGTATAAATTTTCCCTGCAATCTCAATCGCACAAGCACCATTTCTTTCAGTGATATGATAAGGAAGTCTGTTTTTAGCTTCTTTAGCCGCGTCTTCATTGATCATCAAACCCATAATTCTTTTAATAGAATAAATAGTTTTTTCAGGGTTAGTTACCGCTTGGCGTTTTGCACTATCTCCTACTAAAACCTCGCCTTTATCTGTAAAAGCCACCACAGAAGGAGTTGTATTTTTACCTTCTTTATTTGGAATTACTTTACTCTCACCGCGTTCATACACAGCAACACAAGAATTGGTTGTTCCTAAATCTATACCTATAACTTTACTCATTTTTTATCCTTTTTATTAAAATTTATTTTGCTACACTAACTTTGGTTGGGCGGATTACGCGATCGGCTATTTTATAGCCTTTTTGAAGCACGGTAACCACTTCACCACTTTGATGATTTTCACTATCTACATGAAACATTGCCTCATGTAAATTTGGATCGAACTCTTTTTCTTCTTTGATAAGAGCCACTCCATGCTTTTCAAGTTTTTTAAGAAACAAATCTAAAGTGTTTTGCACTCCTTCTTTGATTTTTAAGCTAATTTCATCATGACATTCGACATTAATAGCTGCTTCTAAAACATCTAAAACATCAAGCAAATCCTTTGCAAAGCTTTCATTTGCATAAGCCATAGCACTTAGCTTTTCTTTTTCCATTCTTTTTTTAATATTTTCAAATTCAGCGTTTGCACGCATATATTTGTCTTTTAATTCATCATAGTCTTTTTGCAATTTGTTTTGCTCAACATCTTCGATATTTTGCAAATTCTCATCTTGCAAATGTTCAGAATTTTCTGCGTTTTCGTTTTCAAATTCTTGCTTTTGCTCGCTCACGCCGCCTCCTTTATGTATTGTAATATTTTTTTATAATCCGTATAAACACTACCTGCTAAGATAATATTTACATCTTCGCCCAAAAACTGCGCATCCACCTTAAGCCCCATAAAACCTTCTTTAAATAAAGGTTCAAATTCAAGACTTTCTTTAAAATAACGATGAACTCCGCAATCTAAGAGCTTAACAAATTCATCATTTTGATAAATTTGATAAGCTCTTTCTTCATTACTTCTATAGCAAATCAAATTTTGTCTTAAGCTAGCTATTTTTTCTACAAGATCGATAAAATGAACTCTCAAAGCTATTTTTTCTATGCTAAAAAGATCCAATCCTATAAGACTTTGTAAAAAATTCCATGCTTCTTTTTCATATTTTAAAACGAGCTCTTCTTCTTTAAAATCAAGCACTATAAACTTAGCATTTAGATCAAGCACTTCTTTAAGCACTAAGCTTCTACCACCATAAACAAGACAGTAAATTTCAAATTCTTTACTCAACTCTTTTAAAAAATTCTCACTTTTGATATTGATATCTTGATCTTGTTCTTTTTTCCAAAAACTTTGCCAGTAATTTTGCATTGTCAAAATAGTAGGAATTCTACCACTACTTATATGAAGCTGAGTGATCAAACCCTCGTCGCTAAGCCTTTTAAGATAGACGCGTATAGTTGAAGCAGGGATGCAAAGATTTAAATTCAATTCATTTGAACCAATAGGAGCATTATCTAAAAGATAAGTTTGGATGATAGAATCTAAAATCAAATCCTTTTTATCTCGGCTTTTCATAGCTCTTTCCTTAAATTTTTAGCACTCTATTTTTTGATTGCTAGAAGTATTATACAACATTGAGTGTTATTTTGTCAAGTATAAATATAAAAAAATATACTTAATTTTATTTAGTCTATATGACTAAACTTTTATTAGTTACTTTTTTATAAGAATACAATATATCAATATATCAAAATAAAAATAACAATACACTTTACAAGATAATTATAAAAACTAAGCCCAAATTTTAATTAAATCAGCTATTTTTCCATAACTTGTAGAATTTGTATCAAAATAAGTTTGCTTCATTTCGTTGACAATTTCACCAAGATTGTCATAATTAAGTTTAGTTGCATCTTCAGGTTTTAAACCTAGCATTTTTGCACTTCTTTGTTTGAATAAATCCACAAAAGCTTCATAGAAAATTTTAAATTTATCCAGATTAAAAACAAGTTTTTTATTACCAGTTTCTTTATCTTCAACTTCATCAAAAATTTTATCAGATAATTGCATTTTAAGTAGAGATTTTTCATCTTCACTTAAATCATCATATTTTACACCTTTACCTAATTTATCCAAGATATCTTTAATTTCTATTGTATTAGTTTGATCAAATTTAGTTAAAGTTAATATACCTACACTTTCAGTCCATCCAGAATTTGGAGCTTTGGTTTTTACTGCTTGCATGCCAGTTTCGCTAAAACTAAGCTCTCCATCAAAATCTCCATCTTTTCTTATCATTTTATCAAGCTCTAAACCTATAGTTCTACCAGCATAATCTGTATCTTTGGTATCATCTGGACGCATTTCTCTAAAATCTTTTTCAAAACCAAATAGAGTATCCACGCTACCATTTAATTGTGTATAAGATTGCACAAAAAGTCCTAAATTTGTTTCCTGTGCTACAAAACCACTTTTCGTATCTTCAAGCTCATAATCTTCTAAATATCCATCATTATTTCTATCGCTAGCCATATAAGCTCTAGTATATGCTATATCAGCATACCATCCAGCCACGAAATTTTCAGCTTTTCCACTTAATATATATGATCCATCAAGTCTTTTAGTCATATCTTCTTTATCAAATTCAATTCCCATTTTATTGATAGCTGTTGAACTTAAAGCACTACGAACGAGTTTATTTGTAATAGGATCTCTAAAATATATAGTAGTCATACCTCTTTCAGCTTTTTTCACTTTATCACTTACCTTTTGATTGAAAACTTTTTCATCTTCTAATCTTTGAAGCATAGTTTGAGCTACATCTGTTTTTTGATCTTGAAATGAAGAGGAATTTTCGTCTTTTTCATTAAGAATCTTTGGTTTTAAATTCAACTTAAAAGATTTATATACACTAGCTTGCTGAGAAGATTTAGATATGGGTTGAAAATGATTAAGAAAATTTATAAAATCCATTTTGATGCCTTCAAATTTTCGACATCTTTTCAAAAATATTGCTAATATATTCTATGTAATTTTAACTTAGAAAATTTTAAATTTTATCCTCTATTACTTTCCAAACCCCTAAAAACACCCTATTCTCTCTAAAAACCCTAACCAGTAACAAACTCTTTTTTAAACACAATTC
>NZ_RYXZ01000040.1:0-273 GCF_004378845.1 Campylobacter sp. CH278
TATTATAACAAGTCCAGAAGATGTTGACAGTCTTAATAAAGAACAAAATGATTTAGTTAATACAGCGAATAAAATGGTTCAAAATAATGATACTGGAGGTATTTCAGAACCAAGTCAAGTAGAAAAAGATAAAGCACAATCTGGAGTTCAAGATTCAAGTTACAGTTCAAGTTCTGGTTCATCTGCTAAAGGATTAAATGCTAAAGTACTTGATGGTAAATCTGCCAATGATTTTGCAGCTTTGTATACACCACATAAAGTGGATGCTAACGG
>NZ_RYXZ01000041.1:0-266 GCF_004378845.1 Campylobacter sp. CH278
GAAGCTCCTGGAGTTTCGTTTAACTTAATTTGATTTGTTCTTAATAAATCCAATCGGTAAATACCGATTGGATTTATTCCATCCGAACCTAAAAATATTCTTATATCTTTATTCCAATTTACTTTATAATTATAAATATCTTCACAAGAATTTCTCAAAACATTAACATATTCAGTTTTACCATATGCAAATATATAAAAATCCCCTTTAACAACTTCACAATCATTCTTTTTAGCAATTTCATAAAGTCTTTCATACATATTTGT
>NZ_RYXZ01000042.1:0-260 GCF_004378845.1 Campylobacter sp. CH278
GCTTTAGCTAGAGCCATTAAACGTAACAAAGCAGGACTTAATGCGGACAATAAACCTATAGGAAGCTTTTTATTTTTAGGGCCAACAGGGGTAGGAAAACCACAATCAGCTAAAGCTTTGGCAAAATTTTTATTTGATGATGAAAAAGCAATGATTCGTTTTGATATGAGTTAATTTATGGAATAACATAGCGTTTCAAGACTCTTAGGTGCGCCTCCAGGATACATAGGACATGAAGAAGTTGGAGAGCTTACTGAAGC
>NZ_RYXZ01000043.1:0-259 GCF_004378845.1 Campylobacter sp. CH278
TAATAAAATAATGGCTAAAAAGCTTTGTATCATTAAATAAAGTATCTAAAGCAAAAAGTCCGCCAAAAGAATGTCCAAAAAGAATTTGAAAATCTTCACTGGTTTCATAATGTGTATTAATATAAGGTAAAAGCTCTGTTTTGATAAATTGTCTAAATTCAAAGCTACCTCCTCCATTTTGAAATTCCAAACCTTGAACCTTAGGAGTATAATCTTTTGTCCTATGGGTAGTATCAAACGCCAAAGGGCTATCATAACC
>NZ_RYXZ01000044.1:0-257 GCF_004378845.1 Campylobacter sp. CH278
GAAGCTCCTGGAGTTTCGTTTAACTTAATTTGATTTGTTCTTAATAAATCCAATCGGTAAATACCGATTGGATTTATGCTTTGAAAATTAAATATATTAGGGTGGGTTTTAAAAGAAATAATTTGATTATATAAAAAATCAATAGGAGTAATTTTCGAATATTTTCCTTTATTTGATTCTAATATATAAAAATCCCCTTTAACAACTTCACAATCATTCTTTTTAGCAATTTCATAAAGTCTTTCATACATATTTGT
>NZ_RYXZ01000045.1:0-257 GCF_004378845.1 Campylobacter sp. CH278
GCTTCTCCTGATCGGCGCTGAGCTTCCGCCCGGCGTGAACGGCAGCGATCCGCGCGTCGAGGAAAGCGGCCCGATCCTCGGGGCTCAGCCGCGTATGGCTGTGGAACCAGGGACGATGCTGGGCATACACCGCGGTCGAACCGGCAATCGTGAGCGCCGCGATACCGGCGAGCAGAACTTTCTTCATGCGATCCTCCTTCAAGGGTTGCCCAAGGATGATGCGCCCGGCCGCGGCCTTCAACTTACCGATTTGACAG
>NZ_RYXZ01000046.1:0-257 GCF_004378845.1 Campylobacter sp. CH278
TCCGGTAAGGCAAGGCCTTGGTGGTTGATCGACACCATTCCACTCTCCACGATCGAGCCGAGCGCGCCGATCGTCGCCGCTGACTTCGTATACGCATATGCAGCAAGGCCATAAGGGAGCCGATTCGCTTCGACCATGGCATCCTCGAATGTCGAGAACGACGCGATTGGCACAACAGGGCCGAATGGCTCCTCGTTCATAATGCGCGAGTCCAGAGGCACGTCCGTCAGAACCGTCGGTTGAGAAGAAGCCATCGT
>NZ_RYXZ01000047.1:0-256 GCF_004378845.1 Campylobacter sp. CH278
TCATAATCCCACCACCAATAATAATCATTTTGATAAATTCTATACTCTAAAGTTTTGCCTGAAACTAAATTTTCTTTTAAATCACTTACAATGGCATAAAAATCGATCGTTTCTCCCTCAGATACATAAGAATTTGTCAAAGCTTTCATTCCCACAAAATAATCATAACGATTTAAATTTACATCCCTAACAGCTTTTACAGATCTGCCACCCTTTTCAAAGACTTCTGAAACAATCCTTGCATTAAAATTGTAAC
>NZ_RYXZ01000048.1:0-256 GCF_004378845.1 Campylobacter sp. CH278
GGGGTGGCTTCCGTATTTCTTGGTGGGATGGCCGGCGACCGAGCGCAGCCAGTAGGGATAGCCGCGGAAGGTCGACAGGTTGTTGTCGTCGAAGAAGTCGACGGAGGTGTAGATGATCGGCTTCTTGCCGTAGTGCTTCTCGACCATCTGCAGGAAGATGGTCATCTCCGAACGCACCGTCTCGGCAGGCGGACGCAGCTTGCAGGTCGGCGATTGCGGGTTCCATTCCATGTCGAGCACGGGCGGCATCGAGGAG
>NZ_RYXZ01000049.1:0-251 GCF_004378845.1 Campylobacter sp. CH278
CGGCAAAGGAGATGTTTCCGCGGTCGAGGATGGCGAGAAAGTACATCGCCATCACGAACCACATCAGGCGCAGCGCGACCTTGCGGATCGTGGTGCGCTCGATCTCCGGATCGGCGGTCGTTATCGCCGCCTTGTCGATCGCGACTTCGGTCATTTCCGTTCCCCCCGTTTCTTGATTATTGATCGTCGCCCTACGCGGGCAGGCAGACCTCGAGCCGGTCGCCTGCGACGCGGATCGGATAGGTCTGGAT
>NZ_RYXZ01000004.1:0-174046 GCF_004378845.1 Campylobacter sp. CH278
GATTAAATAAAGGATTAAATAGTATAAATATTTGTGTAAGTATTTATATAAGTATTTGGTGGGTTGAAAAATGGGGGTTATATTTTAATGATAATAAAAAATGCAAGATATAATATACTATTATTAGGATTAAAAGGCTTGACTTAGGGAAGATAATTTCCCTAAGTTTAGAAATATTTAAAAAATTTTAATATTTTAAAAAATACTCTTGAATTTTTTTAGGATCACTTGTTTTTGTAAGCGCTAACATAAGTAAAACTCTTGCTTTTTGAGGATTCAAATCTTCAGCACTAATAAAACCTAATTTTTTATCTGAATCACTCACAGCAACACGCCCTGCCACAACCCTTGAACTTACAACAACATCAAGTCCTTTTTTCATAAGCTCTTTTAAAACATTTTTTTGATTTTCATGTATACTTCCTGCACCACTACCTGCAACAACTATACCCTTAGTTCCATGTTCAAATAAAGCTTTTGCAGCGACACCACTACCATCATTTGAATAGCTATAAAGAATATCTACTTTTGACAAACTTGTGAGTTTGCTTACATCAAAAGGAGCGTTTTTTGTATGAGCTTTAATAACATTATTATAGAAAAAGACTTTACCATCTACTATATAACCCAAATCCCCAAAATCAGGAGAAGAGAAAGCATCAACATTTAAACTATGGGTTTTTACCACGCCTCTAGCACTTAAAATTTTATCATTCATAGCTACCATAACACCCTTACCCTTAGACTCTTTATCAGCAGCTAATGCTACAGCATTGTAAAGATTTTTTGGCCCATCTGCACTTATAGCAGTTGATGGACGCATAGCGCCAACTAAAACTACAGGCTTATCGCTTTTAATGGTTAAATTTAAAAAATAAGCAGTTTCTTCCATAGTGTCAGTACCATGAGTTATAACCACACCATCCACCCCTTCGGCAAAAAGCTTATTGATTTCTTTAGCAAGCTTTAGCCAAATTTCATCACGCATATTTGAACTATCGATATTTGCTATTTGTTCCCCACTAATATTAGCTAAATCTTGAATTTGTGGAACCGCTTTGATTAAAACATCTACACCAACAACCCCAGCTGTATAACCTGTTGTGGCAACAGCACTATCAATAGAACCTGCTATCGTTCCACCTGTTGCTAAAATAGCAATCTTTGGTTTAGCTTCTGCCATACATGCTCCTATAGATAAAAATACTAATACACACAATAGTAACTTTTTCACAATTCTCCCCTTGTTTGTTAAAATTCGTTTCATTAATGAAACTTATATAATATTAATAAATAATAAATAAAAATTTTATAAATTTTATAAAATTTCTTTAATAACAAATTGTGGAGTTACTAATCCTCTAAATTCGTTCTTAGAAATACTTCCAAGCAAAGAAATATTTTGATTCAATTCTGGTTCTTTATCAAAATTAAAAAATAAAGCTTCTATGGTTTTATTTTCCTTGGTTAAAATAAGCTTTAAGTGTTTTTCATCTTTACCTAGAAGTTTTTTATTTTTTACACAAAGATTTTCTAAAACAAAAAAAGGTCGTGGATTTTTATGTCCAAAAGGTTCAAAAGATTCTAAAATTTCAAGCATTTCAAAATCAATTTCGCTAGGTTCTAAGATTCCTAAAATTTCATCTGTGTCCAAAAATTCACTTTCAGAAATTTGCGAACATTCTTTTTTGATTTTATTTTTAAATTGTTCAAAATTTTCAGAGTTTAAACTGATTCCAGCAGCACCTTTATGACCACCATAATTGCTTAATATAGAATTTGTCTTAGAAATTAAAGCTAAAATATCAATCTTGCCAACACTTCTTGCGCTACCTTTTAAGTGTTCTTCATTTTGAGAAAATACAAAAGCAGGTTTATTAAAATGTTTAGCTAAACGACTTGCTACAATCCCTAAAACCCCTTCATGCCAATTTAAACCCGATACCACAATACAAGAATCGTTTTCATCGATTTGATTTAAACTATCTTCAAAAAGCTGTTTTTCTTCATCTTTACGACTTTCATTAAAACTAACAATTTGCTCTAGATATTCTAAAGCTTTATTAAAATCTTTAGTGTGTAAAAATTCATAAGAAATACTTGCATCATCCATTCTTCCAGCACTATTTATAAGCGGAGCAATTAAAAATCCTATATTATCAAGAGCAAACTTATCCTTTTGATAATAATGCTTAATAGCCCGAAAAGCAGCTCTTTTAGATTTGTTAATATGATCTATACCACGCCTTACTAAAGCACGATTTAAATCTCTAAGCTCCATCATATCTGCAATAATTGCAATCGCCAAAAGTTCTAAAAATTTACTCATATCGTATTTAAGCTTGCAAACTTCTTTTAAAGCTGCTATCAAATACCATGCCACTTGAGCTCCACAAATTTCAATTTCTGGAAAATCACAATCTTTTTGCTTTGGATTGATAATGGCAAAAGCATCAGGCAAAACATCTTGAGGCATATGATGATCAGTGATAATCAAATCTATATTTTTTTCTTTGCAGAGTTTGGCTGCTTCAATAGCAGCTATTCCATTATCTACTGTTATTATTAAATTCACATCAAGTTCGTTGATAATCTCAGCATTTAATCCATATCCATCTTTAAAACGATTTGGAATTCTTACTATATAATCAAAACCTATATCATCGAAAAATTCTGCCATAATAACACAAGAAATGATTCCATCAACATCATAATCCCCTACTATGGCGACTTTCTCATTTTTTTCTACAGCTTCTTTGATGCGATTAGCTGCTTTATATGCATCCTTTAAACAGCATGGCAAAGGCAGATCGCAAAGTTTGGTATGCAAATCTTTTTCAAAGCGTGAAGCCAAAATTTTTTTAATTTCATTTTTATTAATTATCTTCATAGTTTATAGCTGCCTTGATAAAACCGCAAATCACAGGATTAACATGCTCAAGTCTTGATGTAAATTCTGGATGAAACTGCACAGCCAAGAAAAAAGGATGACAGTTAAGCTCAACCGCTTCGATCAATCCTTTGCTTTCACCACTTACAATCAAACCGTGTTTTTCAAAATCTGCTCTATATTTTGGATTTGCTTCATAACGGTGACGGTGGCGTTCTTTTACACTTTTTGCTTCATTATAAACCTTAGCCAAAAGGGATTTTTCCTTAATATCGCATTTATAAGCTCCTAAACGCATAGTTCCGCCTAAAGGAGTTTTTGCAGTACGAATTTGTTTTTCTCCATTTGTATCCATAAATTCATCAATCAAATAAACCACAGGATTTTGGCATTTCTCATCAAATTCACTTGAATTTGCATCTTTAAGTTTTAATACATTTCTAGCAAATTCCACCAAAGCAAGCTGCATACCCAAACAAATTCCTAAAAAAGGAATTTTATTTTCTCTTGCGTATTGAATGGCTTTTATCTTACCTTCTACACCACGATATCCAAATCCCCCTGCAACTAAAATTCCACTCACATCTTTAAATACTTCAGCACTTTCCATATTTTCAAGTTTTTCACTATCTACCCATTTTAACTCCACTTTAGTATCTAGGGCTGCACCTGCATGTATAATAGCTTCAGTAAGGCTTTTATAGCTTTCTTTTAAATCCACATATTTGCCTACAAAAGCGATTTTAACTTCATTGCTTGGAGCTATAACTCTTTTTACCAAAGAGTCCCAATTTTCCATATTAGGTTTTAAATTTTTCAAATCCAAAATTTCAGCAATAGGACTTAAAATATCTTGCTTTAAAAAATTAAGTGGAATTTGATAAATACTAGCCGCATCAACACTTTCTATCACACAATTTTTTTCCACACCACAAGAAATAGCAATTTTATCTTTTAAATCCCTATCAAGAGCTTTTTCACTACGACAAATAATCATATCAGGACTAATACCTATGCGTCTTAACTCGCCTACACTATGTTGAGTAGGCTTTGTTTTTAATTCCCCTGCAGCTTTGATAAAAGGTACTAGAGTAAGATGAATATTCATAGCATTATTTTTACCCACTTCCAAACGCAAAGCACGAATAGCTTCTAAAAAAGGCAAGCCTTCTATATCCCCAACAGTTCCGCCTATTTCAACGATGAGTATATCTTTGCCTTCTCCTGCTTTTTTAATGCGATCTTTGATTTCTCCTACTATATGAGGGATAACTTGAATGGTTTTGCCAAGATATTCTCCACGCCTTTCTTTTTCAATCACACTTTGATAAACGCGTCCTGTAGTAAAGTTATTATCTTGAGATAAACTCTCATCCAAAAAACGCTCATAATGCCCCAAATCAAGATCTGTTTCTGCTCCATCATCAGTTACAAAAACTTCCCCATGCTCAAAAGGACTCATAGTGCCTGGATCGACATTGATATAAGGATCAGCTTTTAAAATACTCACTTTAAGCCCTGAATTTTTTAAAAGTGTTGCGATAGAAGCAGCAGCTATCCCTTTACCTAAAGAACTTAAAACTCCACCTGTTACAAAAATATATTTTGTTTGTTTCATTGATAATAAGCCTTATTTTTTTATCTAATTATAGCTTGATAAAACTTTTTATTTCATTAGAATTTTAAGTAAAAAATGCAAGAATTACAAAAAATATTTTTATCAAAAAGGAATAAGCATGCAAATCACTTTACTTTCTCACACTCCATTATCTGTTTGTTCTCATGCAACAAGAACTTGTTGGCAAAGCTTTGAAAAAGGCGATTGCGGTGGCGAAAAAGATAAAGAACTTATCGATCGCGTGGGCAATAAATTCAAACACGCTTCAACCTTAGAACATCTAAACTATACTTTTTATATACAAGGAATTTCAAGAGCTTGTTTACAAGAAGTTGCAAGACACCGTCACACTAGTCCTAGTGTAAAAAGCACGCGTTATACCTT
Source organism: Campylobacter sp. CH278 (assembly GCF_004378845.1). NCBI lineage: Bacteria > Pseudomonadati > Campylobacterota > Epsilonproteobacteria > Campylobacterales > Campylobacteraceae > Campylobacter > Campylobacter sp. CH278. The sequence goes on from NZ_RYXZ01000004.1 coordinate 4,893, forward strand.
AAAAGAACTTCGCAATGAAGGTGAGTTTAAAATAGGAGATTTTGAAAATGCAAGCCGTTATCTTGTGCTTTGTGGTAATGAAGAGGTTGATAACGCAAGCATTAAAGCCTTAGAAAATTTACGCACTATTTTACAAAAAAGCATTAGTCTAGATATAGCCAAATACTGCTTACCAGAAAGCTATAAAACCGAACTTACACTGACGATTAATGCAAGAAGTTTACAAAATTTTATATCTTTGCGTAGTTCAAAATCAGCTCTTTGGGAAATTAGAAATTTAGCAAATGCTTTATTTGAAGCCTTACCACAAGAACACAAATTTATATTTAAACATTGCTTACATAAAGATATAGAATAAATCATACTAATTTTATCTTATTTAAAATATTTTTATGCTACCATTTATAAAATCAAGCTTTATGCAAGTATATTTTCATATACCTTGTGCTTGATTATAGTTTCTTATAAGGACTTTTTATGGATAAACAATTTTTTCAAGATTTTCTAATGCTTTCACAAGCTCATACTATAGCTACTCTTGCTATACTTTGTGTTGTTTTTTACGCATTAAAAAAATGCGGGATATAAAAATCAATTTTTCTCTTCGCATGCTATTTGCGCTTTTAATGGGTTTGGGGTTTGGTTTTGCTTTGCAATATTTGGCAAATTTTCCAGATGCTGAAGAAGCAAGCAATATTCTTTGGTATAGTGAAACAAAACATTGGTTTGCATTTGTAAGTTCTGTTTTTGTAGCTTTTATAAAAATGCTAGTTGTTCCTCTTGTAAGCATTTGCATTATAAAAGTAATTATAGAAATTGATAAAAATATCAAAATATCTTCCTTGCTTGGAATAAGTCTTTTTTGGATACTCTTTAGCACAGCCATAGCTGCAACCTTGGGTATATTTTTAGGTTATAGTTTTGATTTAGGAAGTAATTTTGCTATACATGAAGGAGATAAACAAATTCGCGAAATTCAAACTTTTTCAAATATTATACTAGGGCTAATACCTAGCAACATCATTACAGCTATTAATAAAGAAAATATTATAGCTATTGTCATTTTTTCTTTTTTTATAGGAATTAGTGCTAAAAAATTTCTAAAAAAGAAGAGTATGAACAAGCCTTTAAAAGTTTTCATAATTTTATCCTAACCTTTTATAATATTATGATGAACATGACTGCTACAGTTATTAGATTTATGCCTTATGCTGTAGTTTGTATGATGGCTAATGTGCTTTTAAGCAATGGTTTTGAAGCTATCAAAACAGCTAGACTTTTTATAATGCTTATTTATATGGCTATGTTTATAATGTTTGGGGTACATTTTTTACTTCTTGCTTCACAAGGGGTAAACCCTATAAAATATGCAAAAAAAGCCTTTCCTGTATGGTTATTTGCATTTAGCTCAAGATCTTCTTTAGGCACTTTGCCTATGACCACTTCAACTTTGCAAAATAAATTTGGAGTTAATTCAGCTATAGCTAATTTTGTAGCATCTATAGGTACAACAACAGGACTTAATGGTTGTGCGGGATATTTTCCAGCTTTAGCGGCAGTTTTTGTAGCTTTTGCTACACATACACATATTGATTTTACATTTGCTTTAATGATAGTTTTGGTAGCTGTTATTGGATCCTTGGGTATAGCTGGGGTACCTGGAAGTGCAACTATGGCAGCTTCTATTATGCTAGCAGGGATTGGATTTGGTAATAATTTTGTCATGCTAAGTTTGATTTTAGCCATAGATCCTATTATAGATATGGCAAGAACAGCAAGCAATGTCTCAGGAGCTATGACTTCGGCACTTTGTACTGCAAAAAATCTAAAAGCTCTAGATAAAGAAATTTACAATTCTTAATCTTTTAAAACCCAATGCTTTTCATTGGGTTTTAGTATTTATTGGCAACCTTCACATTCTATGCTACGATCTGCAACATTGACTTTTTCACTATCAGGGCTTTCACTTCTTAAATAATAAGTAGATTTTACTCCAAGCTCCCAAGCGAGTTGATAAATTTCATTTAAATATCCCCCACTTGCTTTATCAAGTGATAAAAAGATATTTAAACTCTGCCCTTGATCGATCCATTTACCACGCACAGCAGCAGCCTTTACAAGAATTTTTTGATCAAGTTCGTAGGCTGGAGTATAGTATTGCCAAGTATCAAGGCTTAAATTTGGCACAACAACAGGTATCATACCACTTAAATTTTGTTCAAACCACTTTCTTTTGTAAACAGGTTCTATAGTCTGCGTAGTACCCACCAAGATAGAAATAGAAGAAGTAGGCGCAATGGCCATCAAATAACCATTTCTCATACCATCTTTTTTAACTTTTTCTCTAAGTTTAACCCAGTCGCATTCACTTTGATCAAATAAGCCTTCTCTTAAAGTTAAAGCTTTAGCCTTAGGACTTGCTACATCAATAGGAAAAATCCCCTTGCTCCAATTTGATCCTTCAAAATCTTCATAAGAACCTTTTTCAAGAGCTAAATTTGAACTCGCATTAATAGCTTCAAAGCTAATTTGCTCCATAATCTCATCGATTTTATTTAAATGCTCATCGCTTCCCCAATGAATCTTAGCCTCAGCAAGCATTTGCGCCTCGCCCATAACTCCAAGACCTATGGCACGAGATTTTAAATTTGTATCTTTTACTTTTCTATGAGGATAAAAATTTAAATCAATTACATTATCAAGCATACGAATAGCAGTTGGCACAACACGCTCTATATCTTCTTTAGTATACACTTTGCTAAGATTTATACTTGCTAAATTACAAACGGCTGTTTTTCCATCATTTTTATATTTTTCCACTATATAAACTTTATTACCATCAATGCTATCTAAAGTTGAAATTTTTTTGGCCGGTTTTTCATATCCCCCATCGATCACAACTTTTTGTTCTTCATCAAAATGAAGCTCATCTCCATTTTCAAAAACTACTTTAATTTGATAATAATTTGGCTCGGTATTTTGAAAAATTTCAGTACATAAATTTGAACTTCTAATAATTCCTACATGAGCATTTGGATTTGCTCTATTAGCACTATCCTTAAAACATAAAAATGGCAAGCCTGTTTCAAAATAATTTAGCAAAATTTTCTTCCAAAGCTCTTTAGCTTCTACGATTTCTTTGGTAATGCTTTCATCTTTTTCATATTCTTCATAGCGTTTTTCAAAAGCCTCGCCATATAAATCACACAAATCCGCTGTATCTGCAGGATCAAAAAGAGTCCATTTATCATTAGCTCTTACTCTTTTCATAAAAAGATCATTGATCCATAAAGCAGGGAAAAGTTCATGAGCACGGCGTCTTTCTTCGCCTGAATTTTTACGCAAATCGATAAAATCACTTATATCCATGTGCCAAGGTTCTATATAAACAGCTATAGCCCCTTTTCTGGTTCCTAGTTGATCTACTGCCACGGCAATATCGTTGGTAATTTTCAAGAAAGGTATAATCCCTCCTGCGGCATTTTTATGCCCATCTATGCTTCCACCCATAGCACGCACTTTAGACCAATCCCAACCTATACCGCCACCAAATTTAGAAAGCAAAGCCATTTCTTGATAAGAATCAAAAATACCTTCAATATTATCAGGGGTTGATCCTATATAACAAGAACTAAGCTGATGGCGCGTTGTTCTTGCATTAGATAAAGTCGGAGTTGCAAGCATGAGTTCAAATTTAGAAATAAGATCGTAAAATTTCTTCGCCCATTCTTGAGGATTAAATTCATTCTGCGCTAAAAACATCGCAATGGCCATAAACATTTGTTGAGGAAGTTCTATAGGCATACCTTTACTATCTTTAATCAAGTATCTATCATATAAAGTTTTAATACCAAGATAAGTAAATTGCATATCGCGTTCAGGTTTAATATAAGCATTTAAATCATCTAAATCATATTTTTCTTTAAGACCAAGTAAAATTCTTCCTTCTTTTTCACCCTTTTGAAAATACTCACGCAAATGATTATAGCGATTCATACCATTAACTTTTTTATATAAATCAAATAAAAAAAGTCTAGCTGCAACAAAGGTCCAATTTGGACAATCAATATCTATCTTATCTACTGCAGTTTTAATTAAAGTTTTTTGAATTTCTTCAGTTGAAATTCCATCACGAAATTGAATCTTTGCATCAAGTTCAAGTTCGCTTAAATTCACACCTTCTAAATCTTTTACAGCATCAGAGGTGCATTTTTTGATCTTAGAAACATCCAATTCTTCTGTACGACCATTTCTTTTAATAACTTTCATTGCCTTCCTTGCTTTTTATTTAAATGTTCTTTTAAAAATTGCATCAACATTTTTTGTATAGTAGTTATAATCGAAACATTTTCTTACATCCTCTTCGCTCAAACTTTTTCTTAAATCTTCATCGCTTAAAAGCGCTAACAAAAACAAACTTTCATTTTTTTCATTGATAGCAGCCTTACCATTTTGCAAATCTGCCCAAACTTTCATAGCGTTTCTTTGAACTATTTTATAAGCTTCTTCACGACTAATGCCTTTAAATGGAAGTTCTAAAAGCACCCTCCCTGAAAATACAAGCCCGCCTGTAAGATTTAAATTTTTCATCATATTTTCAGGATAAACCAAAAGCTTATCAATCAAATTTGTAAGACGCATAAGCATAAAATCAGCCGTGATAAAAGCATCAGGCAAAATAAATCTTTCAACACTAGAATGGGATATATCTCTTTCATGCCAAAGTGCAACATTTTCTAAAGCTGGAGTTACAAAAGATCTAAGCACACGACAAAGCCCTGTGATATTTTCACTTAAAACAGGATTTCTTTTATGTGGCATAGCTGAACTTCCTTTTTGTCCTACACTAAAATACTCTTCAGCCTCATAAACTTCAGTTCTTTGAAAATGTCTTATGGCTACAGCGATTTGCTCACAACTTGAAGCTAAAATCGCAATAGCAGAAATAACCTGAGCATAACGATCTCTTTGGATCACTTGATTTGAAACAGGAGCGGCCTTAAGACCTAAATTTTTACAAACTTCTTCTTCAAATTCTAAAGGAGCATGAGCAAAATTTCCCATTGCACCGCTGATTTTTCCATAGCTTATCACTTCTTTTGCATGTTCTAAAAGCTCTTTTGCATGCGAAATTTCATCATACCAAATAGCTAACACCAAACCAAAAGTAATAGGTTCTCCATGAATTCCATGACTTCTTCCTACCATTAAGGTGTTTTTATGCTCCAAAGCACGCTTTTTGATCGCTTCTAAAAGCAAAGAAACATCTTCTAAAATAAGCTCCAAACTCTCTTTTATCTGTAAAGCAACAGCTGTATCTATACAATCAGAACTTGTCATTGCATAATGCACAAAACGACTCTCTTCTCCCAAACTTTCACTTACACTTGTAAGAAAAGCTATAACATCATGTTTTGTGGTTTTTTCTATTTCGTCTATTCTTGCAATATCAAATTTTGCATTTTTAAGAATTTTTTCGCAGTCTGTGTCATCAATGAGACCGAGTTTATTCCAAGCTTTTACAGCGGCTAATTCTACTTTTAACCACGCATCGTATTTTGCTTGCATGTCCCATTTTTTAGCCATGATTTCTCTGCTATATCTTTCAACCATCTTTGAAACCTTTTTAGCTATAATTTTATATTTTAAAAAATAGAAATTATATCAAATTATCCTAAGAAAGTTATTAAATGGCCTACATAAAAATAAAACTCTCAAATAATGGAAAAAAGGCGTTTCAAGTCCTTATGGAAAATTTAAAAATTAGCATAAATGAAGCACAAAAACTCATAGACAAAAAAAGACTTTTTTGTGATGGAATTTTAGTAGAAGAAAAGAATAAAATTTTAAATGGTTTAGTAGAGCTTATAGTCTATGAAAACAATCCCAAAGGAGTAGAAATTGTCTTTGAAAATGAAGACTTTGCCATACTTGAAAAAGAAAGTGGGATCTTAAGCCATCCAAATGGTAGACATTGCAAATACAGTCTTAGTGATGAAATTTGGCATCTTTGGGGAAAAGAAGCTTGCGTAGCACACAGGCTCGATAAAGAAACGAGCGGACTTATACTTATAGCCAAAAATAAAAAAGCTCAAATTGATCTTAAAAGCTTGTTTGAAAAAAAACTAGTTCAAAAAGAATACCTTGCTCTAGCTCATGGAAAAATAGAAGAAAATTTTATAGTTGATAAAGCTATAAATTTAACTAAAAACTACGATGATGTAAAAACAAGAATGCAAATTTGCAAAGAAGGAAAACAAGCTATCACTGAATTTGAAATTTTAGAATACTTTCCTAAAATCAACGCTACTCTTTTACTTTGTAAACCCTTAACAGGCAGACAACATCAAATAAGAGTGCATTTACACTATAAAAATCATACCATTTTAGGCGATCCACTTTATGGGCTTAGCAAACAACAAATCGAAAGTATTTTAGATGAAAAATTAAATCCTAAAGAACGCTTAAAACTTACAGGTGCCTTGCGTTTGTGTTTGCATTCTTATCGTTTGAAATTTCAATATAAAAATCAAAATTTTGATATCAACTCAAAAATAAACATAAAAGAAATTTTCAACAATTCCATAAAATAAAATGATGTTTCATTACGCTACAATCAATCACTTTTTTACCAAATTTTAAAACAAAAAAATAATTCTTGCTAAAACTTTAAGTATAATTAAATAAAAAAGCGAGATTTTCCAATGAAATTTGTTAATTTTATACAGGGTCAAAAACACAATCTAGGAGTACTAAATTCTAGTGGAAAAATTGTAAGTTTTACTGATCTTGGCATTGAAACTAACGATATGAATGAATTTATTATCTATTTTGATAAATTTAAACACAAGCTTACAGACTTGGATTCTAAAATAGCCTATGAAATTCCAAAAGAAAATTATCTAGCCCCTATTATAGAACCTCGTCAAGATATTATATGTCTTGGGATTAATTTTTTAGATCATGCCAAAGAATCTGCCAAATTTAAGGGTGAAAAATTTGAAGAAAGAGAATATCCTGTATATTTTGGAAAACGCTGCAATCAAGCTACGCCACCTTTTGGCGATATACCTTTACATGCAGATGTAACTTCTCAGCTTGATTATGAATGTGAGCTTGCATTTATTTTAAGTAAAGATGCTTATAAAATCAAAGCTAAAGATGCAAAAGATTATATCTTTGGTTATACTATTATCAATGAAATTTCAGCTCGCGAACTTCAAAAACGCCACAAACAATTCTACCGAGCAAAAAGTCTTGAAGGTAGCACTATAATGGGACCTTATATCACAAGCGTAGATGAAATTTCTTATCCTCCTAAACTCCAACTTCAAAGCTATGTCAATGATGAACTACGCCAAAACTCTAACACCCAATTGTTTATTTTTGATATTGCTTATGTCTTAGAAGAACTTAGCGCAGGCATGCTTTTAAAAGCTGGAAGTATTATATCTATGGGAACTCCTAGTGGAGTAGGTATGGGGTTAAATCCACCTACTTTTTTAAAATCAGGAGATAAAGTACGTTGTGTCATAGAAAATTTAGGAGAACTTTGTAATAAAATAAAATAAAAAATATCAATTATTAAATAATTTACTAAAATTACACTATAATGGCATTTTAAAAACTTAAATTAAGGCAGAAATTTACCATGAAAAAAATAATAATGATTTTATATTTATCTTATGCAAATATAGTCTTTGCAGTAGATATGATAACCCCTATTCCAAATTCCATCTCTTATGATAAAGAAAAAGCTAAACTTGGAAAAAGTCTTTATATGGATAAAAGTTTATCCAAAGATGGAAAAGTTTCGTGCAATACTTGCCATAGGCTTGATCAACACGGCGTTGATGGACTTGAATTTTCAATAGGAGTTGATAATCAACTCGATAAACCCTTTAATACTCCTACAACCTTTAATTCTGTGTTTAATTTTGTGCAATTTTGGAATGGCAGAGCTAAAGATTTAGCAGAACAAGCTACAGTACCTTTTTTCAATCCTAAAGAAATGGGGCTAAGTCCTGAACTTCTTTTACAAAAAGTTAATTCAAATGAAAATTATGTAAAAACTTTTAAAAAACTTTATGGAGAAGTTACGGTAGAAAACATAGCCCTTGCAGTTGCTGAATTTGAAAAAACCTTGATCACTCCAAATTCTCCTTTTGATCGCTATCTTAGCGGGAATCAAAATGCTATTTCAGCTCAAGCTAAAAAAGGTTATGAAGATTTTAAAGCCAATGGCTGTATCTCTTGCCATCAAGGTCAAAATATAGGTGGGAATATGTTTCAAAAAATCGGTATTTTTGAAGAATACCCAAACCAAGAAGATTTAGGGCGCTATGAAATCACAAAAAGAGAAGCTGATAAAATGGTATTTAAAGTTCCTAGTCTTAGAAATATAGCCAAAACCGCACCTTATTTTCATGATGGATCTATACCTACTTTAGATGCTTGTGTTCAATTTATGGCTTACTATCAACTAGGAAAATTTTTAGATCAAGAAACAGTTGACAACATAGTCGCATTCTTAGAAAGCTTAACAGGAGAATATCATGACAAATAAAAAAAGTTCATTTTTGATAAAATTTATTATTTTATCTACACTAGTTTTAGCTTTCATTCTTGTTTTATTAGGTATTATTTTTAATAACTATTCTTCATCTAAAGATAATAAAGACCTGATAAACACAGTTCAACAACTAGAAATTTCAGATGAAAAAATCAATTCTGTTTTTCAAAATAGCTTCAATTTTATCAACTATGATCCAAGTGTTCAAGCAATAAAAAAAATGCAAGAAAACTTTAAAAAACTTAAAACTTTTGGGATTGACATAAGCAAAGCAGAAGAAATTTTTAATGCCAAACTAATCCAGCTTAATTATTTCAAATCCGCAAATTCCATAGCAGTAAATTCAAAACTTTATTTGTTTGAATTAGCTAAAAATTATTTTGAAGAATTAGAACAAAACCATGAAACAAATAAAAATAACTATAGAACAATGAGTTCTATGTTAAGCGTTCTTTCAACTGAAAATATTTTACAAAAAACAACACTAAATCAACTCAACAATCTTATGAAAGAAATCAAAAATGATACAAAAAGTGAAAATTTACAACTTTTTTTAAAACACTATAAAATGATTGTAAAACAGATTTCTATCATGCAAGATAATTCTTCTATTTATGAGAATAATTCTCTCATGAAAGAGTTAAAACAACTTAACACTTTTACCCAAAATGCTGTAGAACAATCCAATTTATTTAAATTTTATATCGCTTTAGCAGTATTTGGAATTACTCTTGTATTATTTGTATTTTTTATTTTATTAACACTAAAAAAAGTCATCATGCCAATTCATACTTTAGAAAAACTAAGCGCTAATTTAGCTAGCAAAGAAGCCAATCTACACTCTCGTTTAAACATAGATCCAAAAAGCGAGCTTGGACAAAGTGCTCAATATATTAATTCATTTATTTCCACCGTTCAAAACTCAATCATAGAAGCCATAGAAAATGCTAAATCAAGTCATCAAAATTCACAAAAACTCAAAAATAACTCTATGATGCTTGAAAACAGCTCTAATTCGCAACATGAACAAATTCAAGGCGTTAAAGAAATCACCTATGTTTTAGATGATCATATCAATCTTGCAGGAAATTTAGCACAAGAAAGTATAGAAAATATGCAAGATATGCACATACTGATGGATAAGGTAGAACTTACTCTATCTGAGCTTGTAAATTTGATAAATGAAAACAATGAAAAAGAACAAAATGTAGTAGCCAATATGGACAATCTAACCCAAAGTGCAGATAATATCATAGAAATTACAAGTTCTATTAGAGATATAGCCGATCAAACCAATCTACTTGCCCTAAATGCAGCTATTGAAGCTGCAAGAGCAGGCGAACATGGGCGTGGATTTGCTGTTGTAGCTGATGAAGTTAGACAACTTGCTGATAAAACAAGCAAATCTCTTTTAAACATCAATGCTACTGTTAATACTATAGTCCAACAAATCAATGACAACAAAGCCTTGATGGATCTTATCCATGATTCTATGAAAGAAACCTCTTCAAAAACTAATGATTTACAACAAGAACTTGTAAATTCTATGCATAAATTAGAAAGCTCTATAGAATCAACCCAAACCATGAAAGATAAAAGCATGGAAGTAAAAGATAAAATGCTTATCCTAGGAACAAACATAGATAAGGTTAATGAACTTGCAAATTCTGTTAAAGATTTATCATGCGAAATCAATAACATCTCTCAAAATGTTCTAAATGGTGCTTCTAAACTCTCTGAAAAATTAAGTAGCTTTCAGTAACTTTTTTCGTGTTAATTTAAATTAACACGAAATTTTAATAAAAAATTTATTTTTAATTTATGTTTTTCAAGTAAAATTAGCGGTTTTTATTTCAAAGGAGATACTATGGAGTTTCTTGAACTTTTATTAGTTTTAATCGCCTTGATACTGATTATCAAAAAACCAGAAAAAGAAAATTTGGCTTTTGGTTTGGTAATGGTAGCTTGGCTTTTAATGGTTTTTTTCTATGTTGGCCACAAAACAGGCGCACTATTAACAATAATGAATCTGTAAGGAAGGGCTAGATGAACGAAATCAATAAAACAAAAAATTTCTACACGCTAATGTGTTTAGCAGGCTTTTTGATCATACTCTTGCCTGTAGGTATTGCAAATTTTGTATTTGGTTATATGTTGGGCGATAGTCCTTGCACGCTTTGCTGGGGACAAAGAGAAGCAATGATCTTTATCGGTGTAATGGCGCTTTTCATTGTTCGTTATGGTATGAAAGGCAAATACCTTGCCGCTCTTTTAATCATGACAGCAGTAGGACTTTATCAATCTTTTGCTCACTATGGCAACCACGCTCATAGAGATTTAGATCAAGGTTTTGGTTTAGCAGTTTTTGGTATCCATACTTATTTTTGGGCTGAAGTAGTATTTTGGGCTGTTGTATTGCTTTTAGGTGTGATTTTTGCTTTTGCTCCTAAATTTAATGCTTTTGAAACAGAATTAAACGGGGAAAAATTTAGAAAATACACTAAATTTAGCTTTGCGGCGGTTTTAATCAGCACCATCATCGTAGCTTCAAATGTTTTCCAAGCTTTTGTAAGCACAGGAATTCCTCCTTATGTAGGACAAGGCGATCCTGTAAGATTTAGCTTAAATCCAAAATACATCATTTGGAGTAAAGAAGGTTGGAATGGTTTATGGCAAAATATTTCTTTCTTAGGAAAGCGTGATGTTAAAGCTCCTGATTATGCTTTTGCACCTGCAAGTGAAAAACTTGGCATAAAATTTGATAATGATATCAACAATGCTCCATTTGCAAAAATCAATGATGAGCTTAAAATCACAAATGAACAAACCATAAATTTTGACAAAGCAATCAATACTCTTGATTATATCAACAATGAATTTGTAGCAAGTTCTAAATGGGATGTGGCTTTCTTAGATAATAATTTTAGCGTTAAAGAAAGTTTTGAGCTTGATCCTTATTTTTCGGCTTCTATTGATCCAATCATCGGTATCATACCTTATATGAACGATAAATTCATTCTTATGGGCTCAAACAAATCTTTCTTAAGATTTGCAAAAAATCCTAATGCAAGTGAAGAAGATATCGCTAAACAATACGCTGATTTTGTAAAAGGCAATGATAAATTTAAAGGCCAAGGCGAAGGTTTAGGTCGTGGAAGACTTGATACTGTAAGAGCGAAATTTAACCATGTAGCAAGCATGAGCACAGATGGAAATTATCTTTATCTTGCAACTGTTCCAAACAACAAAGACGCTAAAACTTTTGTGATCTCTAAAGTTTCTTTAAAAGATCGTGTTCTTTCGGGAGAATTTACTCCAAAAGCAAATCTTAAAGAAGGTAAAACTTTAGGCGATCTTTATGTAACTTCTATGACTTTTAAAGATGGAGAAATTTATGCACTTAGTAAAAATCACAATGTGATTGCCGTAATTGATCCAGTTAAGGAAGAAGTAGTAAAAACTATTGCTTTCCCAAGCTCTATCACTAATGCTAGAAGCATTTTCTTTAAAGATGGAAAAATCAACATTCTTTCTTATCAAGATGGAGCAAACAAGCTTTATACTCTAAACTAAGCTTTAAGTCCTAGTGAAAACTAGGACTTATATTTGATCTTATCTTTAACCCCTGCTTTTTCAAAACCTCTTAAACGAAGCAAACAGCTATCACACTCCCCGCAAGCTTCATCTTCACTCTCATAACAAGACCAAGTAAGCTCTAAAGGCACATTTTCTTTTAAGGCTAGTTCTACAATTTTAGCTTTATTTAGTCTAATAAGCGGAGTTTTTATACAAACTTTAAAATTCTTACTCGTGCCTTCATTGATAAATTCTTGTGCCTTTTGTGCAAACTCATTAGTACAGTCAGGATAACCACTGCCATCTTCTTCTACCACCCCTATAAAAATACTCTCACAATTTTCCTTTTCAGCCAAAGATCCTGCTATGCTTAAAAAAATTCCGTTACGAAAAGGTACATAAGTAATAGGTGGAGTATCACTTACACAAAGCTCATTTTTAGGAATGTCTATACTTTTATCGGTTAAGGCATTACCCCCTATATCTTTGATAAAACTCACATCTAAAATATAAGATTTTTCTACTTTTAAAGCCCTGCAAATTTGTTTAAAGCATTCTTTTTCTTTTTCTTGAGTGCGTTGTTCATAGTCAAAATGCAAAGCGATGATTTCATAACCTTCTTTTTTGGCTAGATAAGCACACAAAGTACTATCCATACCGCCACTTATGATACAAAGTGCTTTTTTACTCATTTTTATCCTTAAATTTGCTATAATTTCGCAATTTTAACGAAAATTTTTAAATTTAAATTGCAAAAAAGGCAAAAGCATGATAAACATAAAACTCATAGAACACATTTTTAAAGCCGCTTCTATCAGTCGTTGGAATGATTATCCAAGAATGGCAAATTTAGTGGAACTTGACAAACAAGCTCATAAATTCATCATTGCATATTTTATCGCTAAAATGGAAAAAGATGTGGATATGAGAGTGATTATAGAAGGGGGAATTTTTGAATTTTTAAGTCGTGTGGTAGTAACTGATATACGCCCTGATGTGTATCATGAAATCGTGCGTCAAAAAAAAGCTGAAGTTAATGCTTGGGTTTTAAGCAAAATCGAACCTATGATAGAAGATATAGAAGGAGGAGAGTTTTTAAAGCGTTTTGAAGCGTATTTAAACGGCAATGCTTATGCTAAAGAAAGGCTTATCTTAAAAGCAGCTTCGTATTTTGCTACAAGATGGGAATTTAACATAGTTTATCAAACCTCAGCTTTTTTAAACGATATTGATGAGATAAAAAACAAAGTTGAAGAAGAGTTAGAAGATTACTATGAGCTTATAGGAGCTAGAAAAATCGCTTTAAATCAAAAAATAGCCAAAATCATCGATCTTAGCGGAAGACTTCGCTTTCAAAAGCGTTGGGCTCAAACTCCACGCATACCAGAAACTGCGGTTTTAGGACATATGCTTGTGGTGGCGATTTTAGGATATTTTTACTCACTAAAAATCAAGGCTTGCGATAAAAGACTTGAGAATAATTTTTATTGTGCTTTGTTTCATGATTTGCCAGAGTCTTTAACGCGTGATATTATCAGCCCTGTAAAATATGGCATTGATGGGCTTCATGATATCATAAATGATTATGAAATGAAACTTATTAATGAAAGAATTTTACCCTTTGTGCCTGAGGGTTTAAGGGCTGAGTTTTCTTATATTTTAGGTATTAGAGAAGGTAGAAACGGTGAGTCAAATTTTGTAAAAAATGAGTTTGAAAATCGCACTTATAAAAATGCTAGAATAGAGCTTTGTAGCGGAAGTTTAAGTTCTTTTAATGAAAATGAATTTGGTGCTATAGATGGTAAGGCGCTTAAATACTGCGATAAAATCGCCGCTTATATAGAAGCAGGACTTAGTATAAGTTATGGTGTAAAGTCTAAAGAACTTGAAAGTGGTTTTTTAGGAATGCATGAGTTTTTTAAAGAAAATCCTACTATAGATGGGGTGAATTTTTTTGAAATTTGTGAAAGTTTAAGAGAGTATTTTAAAATTTAAATAAGATTTTTATACTCCTATTTTCAATATGTTTTAAATAAAAATATTATAAATTCAAATTTTATTTTGTATAAAATATAAAGGAGTTATTATGAAAAAATACTTTCAAAAGCGCTATACTTTAGCCTTTTTTATAGGTATATTAGCGGGTATTTTCGGAGCTATTGTTAAATGGGGTTGGGAAGTACCTTTTCCTCCAAGAAATCCCAATGTTTTTTGGCCAGCAGATGCTTTAGAACGTGTTACTCCACCTAAAATTTTTCTAGAACAACTAGGCTTACCTACTGATTGGACTTATATGTTTTCAGGTATGCAAATGCCTTTGTCAATTTTTATAGTGCATGTCGGTTTTTCTATTGTTTTTGGAGTAGCTTATTGTATGATAGCGGAAAAATGGCACCGTATTACTATGTGGCAAGGTGCAGTTTTTGGATTTTTTGTTTATCTTTTTGCCCATGTTATTGTAATGCCTTTAATTGCAGAAGTTCCACCACTTTCTGAAATTCCTTTTGATGAACACCTGTCTGAAATTTTTGGCCATATTGTTTGGCTGTGGAGTATGGAAATAGTTCGTAGAGATATAAGAAATCGTATAACTAAAGAAATAGAAGAATGAAAGGTTTCCTTTCATTCCATATCTAAAACCGCACCTTTACTAGCATTGCTAACAAGTTTTTGATACATTCTAAGCCATCTTGAAGGCACTTCTTTTTGAGGCAATACAAATTCTTTTTTGCGTTTAGCGATTTCTTCTTCGCTTAAATTTGCATGGATGGCATAAGCATCTACATCAATTTCTATTTCATCTCCATCTTTTAAAAGTCCTATAAGACCACCTTCAGCTGCTTCAGGGGAAATATGACCCACACTTAAACCTCTTGTAGCCCCGCTAAAACGACCATCGGTGATTAAAGCCACATCAGCACCCAAACCCATACCCATTAAAAGTGAAGTAGGACTTAACATTTCTTGCATACCAGGGCCACCTTTTGGACCTTCATAGCGTATCACACAAACATTTCCTTTTTGCACCTTGCCTTTGATAATGCCTTTTATAGCTTCATCTTGAGAGTTAAAACAAACAGCTTTGCCTTTAAATTTTCTTTCTCCGATTATTCCTGCGGTTTTTATAACACAACCTTGCTCAGCTAAATTTCCAAACAAAATAGCAAGCCCACCTACTTTTGAGTAAGCATTGTCTACTTTGCGAATGATATTTTCATCTTTGATTTTGGCATTTTTTAAGCGTTCTTCGAGACTTTCTCCTGTGATAGTCAGTGCATCAAGTTCTAAAATATGTCCTTGTCTGCTTGAAATTTCAGCCATAACTGCACTCACACCACCTGCTTTGTGGATATCATCCATATAAACACTATTTAGCGATGGGGCTATTTTTGCTATGTGTGCAACTTTGCTTGAGATGAAATTTAAATCTTTAATGTCTAGTGCTACCCCTGCTTCACGCGAAATGGCAAGCATGTGTAAAACAGTATTGCTACTTCCACCCATTGCCATATCTACTACCATAGCATTACGCACAGCTTTTTGAGTGATGATATTGCGAATTTTAAAACGCTCATCTAAGGCGATTTCACAAATACGACGCGCTGCTTTTCTTAAAAGCTCTTCTCTTTCTTTGCTTAAGGCTAAGATGGTTCCATTACCTTCTAATGCTATACCCATAGCTTCGCACAAGGTATTCATAGAATTTGCTGTAAACATTCCCGAGCAAGATCCACCACTTGGACAGGCTGAACATTCTATGTCTTTAAATTCTTCTTCGCTAATTTTTTTGGCTTCATAGGCTCCTACAGCTTCAAAAACAGAGCTAAGACTGATCTTTTCTCCTTTTTTGGTTACTCCTGAAGCCATAGGCCCACCACTTACAAAAATGGTTGGAACATTAACCCTTAAAGCTCCCATTAACATACCAGGAGTGATTTTATCGCAGTTTGGGATACAGATTAAAGCATCAAGTTGATGAGCATTCATCACTGTTTCAATAGAATTTGCGATGATTTCACGACTTGGTAAAGAATAAAGCATACCTTCATGCCCCATAGCTATACCATCATCTACACCTATGGTATTAAACTCAAAAGGCACACAACCATTTTTGCGTATCTCATCTTTAATGATTTTAGCATAATCATTTAAAAAATAATGCCCTGGGATTATGTCTATATAGCTATTTGCTACACCTATAAAAGGTTTGTCAAAATCTTCATCTTTCAAACCACAAGCACGAAGTAAAGAACGATTAGGTGCTTTTAAATGTCCTTTTTTTATCGCATCGCTTCTCATTGTAACTCCTGATAATAATTTTTTAAAATTATATTTAGCAAAGCTTAATTTTTGTGAAATTTATTTTGATATACATTTTCATAAATGATAAAAATTATTAATTGACAAAAATATTTTTTTATAATACAATGCTTTTTGATAATCAAAAAAGGAGTCAAAATGAGACAATATGAAACCTATAAATGCCAAAAATGTGGTAATGAAGTAGAAGTTCAAAATGTAGGTGGCGGTAAGCTTAGCTGTTGCGGTGAAGAAATGAAATGTATCACTACAGATTTAACTGCAGTAAATTTGATGAAAGCTTTTGCAGGCGAATCTATGGCAAGAAACAAATATGATTTATTCGCTGATGTAGCTGAAGAAGAAGGTTGGCATGCGGTTGCTAGACATTTTAGAGAAGCAGCTGAAAATGAAAAATGGCATGCAAGAGCAGAATTTAAAGCTTATCATGAAATCGTTGATGGCAAACCTTTAGAAGTAACTACAAAAAACCTAGTAAGTGCTGCAGAAGGTGAAAACTATGAGCACACAACTATGTATCCAAATTTTGCAAAAATCGCTGAAGATGAAGGTAAAAAGGCTATAGCAAGATTATTTACAGCTATTGGTAAAGTAGAAATCGAACACGAAAGAGAATATCTAGCGCTTAAAAAAATGCTTGAAGAAGAAGAATTTTTTAATAGCGAAGTAGAAGAATTATGGGTTTGTGAAGTATGCGGACATATACATCGTGGCAAAAAAGCTCCAGCAGCCTGTCCTTTATGTAAAGCACCAAAAGAGTATTTTAAACGCGAATTTTTGGGTTAAGTTAAGAAATTCTTATCCTTTTTAAGATAATATTATAATTATTTTTTAATAAAAGGATAAGAAAATGAAAAAATTACTATTTTTATTTTTTGCTTTAACGGCTTTTCTCTTTGGTGCTGTAAATATCAACACTGCAACACTAAAAGAATTAAAAAGTTTAAATGGTATTGGCGAAGCTAAGGCTAAATCGATTTTAGAATACCGCAAAGAAGCAAATTTTACAAGTATTGATGATCTTAAAAAAGTTAAAGGCATAGGTGATAAGCTTTTTGAAAAAATCAAAAATGATATCACAGTAGAATAAAAGGGCATTTTTGCCCTTCTTTTTAGAAAAATTTGAAAACTTTATTTGACACAAAAGAACTTTTAAACGAATTTGATATAAATTTAATCGGTATTGATGAAGCAGGACGCGGTGCTTTAGCAGGTCCTATGATGATGGCGGCTTGTAAACTGAACAAAAAACTTGATGGGTTGTGCGATTCTAAAAAACTAAGCGAAAAAAAACGCGAAGAACTTTATGAAATCATCATCAAAAATTCAAATTATCTCATACTTGCTTTTTCTTCAGAACAAATCGACGCACTAGGCTTAAGCACTTGTTTAAAAACAGGCTTAAAGCTTATAAAAAAGCATTTTAAAACAGAAAATAACTTCTTATATGATGGAAACACCAACCTAGGTATAAACGGGATAAAAACACAAATCAAAGCCGATGCTAGCATTTTGCAAGTAAGTGCAGCTAGCATACTTGCAAAAGTTAGTAAAGATAGGGTGATGAATTTCTTAGCTAAAGACTTTCCTTGTTATGAATTTGAAAAAAACAAAGCCTACGGCACAAAAGCTCATAAAGAACTTATAGCTAAATTTGGAATTTGCAAACTCCACCGAAAAAGTTTTAAACTTTTATGATTATTTTGCTAAATTTTGATGCAAACTCAAAGCACATTCTATACCATCTTTTATAGCCCAAACAACTAAAGATTGTCCTTTTCTAGCATCTCCACAAGCAAAGATTTTTTTATGAGTGGTTTGGAAATTTTCTGTGCTTATGTTGTTTTTCTCATCTAATTTCACTCCAAAATTTTTAGCGATAGCTTCTTCGCACCCGCTAAAACCCATAGCTAAAAGTACTAAATCTGCTTTATAAGTTTTTTTAGAATTTGAAATTTCGACATTTATAGCTTTGCCTTCTTTAAACTCACGTTTTAAATCATTTGCTTCAACACCTTCTACATGAGTTTTTCCTAAAAATTTCTTTGTCATTTTTTGATATTCCCTAGGATCTTTGCCATATACAGCAATGGCTTCTTCTAAACCATAATCAGTAGTAAAAATGTCAGCTTTTAAAGGCCAAGGATTGTTTTGGCTTCTTTGCAAAGGTCTTTTTGGACTTCTTTCAAAACGCACTATAGATTTGGCCCCTTGTCTTGTCGCCACAGCGATACAATCCACACTTGTATCCCCACTTCCTATAACTAAGACATTTTTACCTTTGGCCGTATCTGCGCCCTTGCCTGTTTTTAACAAAGTTTTGGTATTTTGCGTTAAAAAATCAAGGGCAAATTCAACCCCTTTTAGCTTTCTACCTTCTATATCAAGATCTATAGGCTTGCTTGCTCCTGTACAAAGTACCAAAGCATCAAATTCTTTTAGAAGTTTTGAAACCTTATCTTTGCTGTCTATATTTTCATTCACTTTAAATTCAATCCCACTTTTTTTAAGCAAATCCACCCGTCTTTGAACTATACTTTTATCAAGCTTCATATCAGGGATGCCATACATCAAAAGTCCGCCTATTTTATCGCTTCTTTCAAAAACACTTACTTTATAACCTAGTGAATTTAAAGTATTAGCACAAGCAAGCCCAGCAGGTCCACTTCCTATGATAGCGATTTTTTTGCTATTGTATTGCTTAGGTTTATTTACTCTTACTAAATTTTCTTTAAAAGCATTTTCTATAATGGATAATTCATTATTTTTTATGCTCACACTAACACCATTTATCGCACACACACAAGAATCCTCACAAGGAGCAGGGCAAACACGACCGGTAAATTCAGGAAAAGGATTCGTAAAATCAAGTCTTTCATAAGCTTCTTTCCATAAAGAGTGATAAATAAGATCGTTCCATTCAGGAATGAGATTGTTTAAAGGACAGCCCACATCTTTTCCTTCGCTCATCACACCCGTATGACAAAAGGCTACACCACAATCCATACAACGCCCACCTTGAATTTCTTGTTCTTTTTTATCCAAAGGTATAGTAAATTCTTTGAAATTTAAAACCCTTTCCTTAGGAGCAATTTTTTTAAAATCCATTCTTTTAAAGTCTAAAAAACCTCTTGCATTTCCCATTTTTACTCCTTATTTTTGTGTGATTTTCAAAAATGCTGCTAAATTTGGATCTTTTTCATTTTTACAAAGATCAAGCATTTTTAACATCTTTTCATAATCTCTTGGCATAACTTTAAAAAAGTCTTTTTTATCGAATTTTTCTAAGATATCTTTAGCCTTTTTAGAATCTGTATAAGCAATATGTTTTTCTATCACAGCCTTTAATTCTTTTTCATCCTTAACATTAAGATCTTTAATATCCACAAGCTCGGTATTTACATGAGCTTCATTGTGTCTTCCAAAGATATAAACAACGCCCCCACTCATACCAGCAGCGAAATTCGCACCCACATCTCCAAGAACTACAACTTTTCCACCTGTCATATATTCACAGCCATGCACACCTGTTCCTAAAACCACAGCCAAAGCCCCTGAATTTCTTACACAAAATCTTTCCCCTGCTATACCATCTAAATACACTTCACCTTTTGTAGCTCCGTATAAACAAGCATTTCCTGCGATGATATTTTCTTCAGGCGAAAAAGTGGCTTCATTTGAAATTTTTGCTATAATTTTGCCACCACTTAAACCCTTGCCTAAATAATCATTGCTATCGCCTATAATTTCAAGTTTAATGCCCTTTAATAAAAACGCTCCAAAGCTATTGCCAGCATTGCCTATAGCTTTGATATGGATACTATCTTCATCTAAAGCATCTTTTCCATAAGTTTTTAAAATTTCACTTGAAAGCATAGTCGCAAAAGTACGGCTTTGATTTCCTACTTCTAAAGAAAGCTTGATAGGCTCTTTTTTCTCCACAGCATTTTTACAAAGTGGGAGTAAAATTCTATAATCAATCGTTTTTTCAAGTTTATTGTCTTTATAGTCTTTAAAATGCACAGCGGTTCTATTATAAGTAGGTAAGGATTTTAAAATTTTATCCAAATTTAGCTTTCCTGCTTTACCTTGCACACTTTTTTGGCGGAGTTTATCCACACGACCTATCATATCATCTAGGCGTTCAAAACCAAGTCTTGCCATATATTCTCTAAGTTCCTCGGCTATAAAATACATAAAATTAATCACATCATCTACTTTACCTTTAAAACGATCCCTAAGTTCTATATCTTGAGTAGCTATACCAAAAGGACAGGTATTTAGATGGCAAACTCTCATCATCGTACAACCTAAAACAATCAAAGGTGCGGTTGCAAAGCCAAATTCTTCAGCTCCTAAAAGTGCTGCTATGGCTAAATCACGCCCATTCATAAGCTTTCCATCAGTTTCTAATCTTACCCTATCTCTAAGCTTGTTTAAAATCAAAGTTTGATGCGTTTCAGCCAAACCTAACTCCCAAGGAATTCCTGCATGCGGTATAGAAGTTCTAGGACTTGCACCTGTACCTCCATCATAACCTGAAACAAGGATTAAATTCGCTCCTGCCTTAGCCACACCTGCAGCAACCGTTCCTATGCCATTTTCGCTTACAAGTTTTACTGAAATTTTAGCATCTTTATTGGCATTTTTTAAATCATAAATGAGTTGAGCTAAATCTTCTATAGAATAAATATCATGATGAGGAGGCGGGGAAATAAGCGTCACACCTGCAGTAGAATGTCTAGCCTTAGCTATCCAAGGATAGACTTTAAAGCCCATTAACTGTCCGCCTTCACCTGGTTTTGCGCCTTGAGCGACTTTGATTTGAATTTCTTTTGCATGACTTAAATAGTTTAAATCCACGCCAAAACGCCCACTTGCTACTTGCTTAATGGCTGAGTTTTTATCCACACCCTCTTTGATTTTATAGCGTTCTTCATCCTCGCCACCTTCACCTGAATTTGATTTAGCACCTATTTTATTCATAGCCTGTGCTAAACACTCGTGTGCTTCTTTAGAAATAGAACCATAACTCATCGCCCCTGTTCTAAAGCGTTTAACTATACTTTCTACACTTTCAACCTTATCTATACTGATAGCTTCACTAAAATCAAATTCCATCAAAGAACGCAAATTAACTTGTTTTTCATCTACTAAAGCCGAGTATTTTTTAAAGCTTTTATAGTCTTTGTTGCGACAGGCTTGCTGAAGATTAAAAATCACAAGTGGATCGATTAAATGTTCTTCTTTAGCACTTCTAAAACCATGAATTCCTTTAGAATCTAAAGCCTTATGTGTATCGTTAAAAGCATGTTTGTGTAAAGCAATGAGCTCTTTTTCAAAATCTTCTAAATCCATACCTTCAATGCGTGAAGTTGTAGAAGTGAAGTATTTATCAATCACCTTAGAGCTTAAGCCCAGACATTCAAAAAGTGCAGAGCCATTATAACTTTGCAAGGTAGAAACTCCCATTTTAGAAGCAATTTTGACTATGCCACTTGAACTTGCCTTGATGAAATTTTCTACCGCCTTTTCATAGCTTAAATTTAAATCTTTATTGGCAATGAGTTTTTGTATGCTCTCATAAACCAAATAAGGATTAATAACAGTCGCACCATAACCTAAAAGACATGCAAAATGATGAATTTCTCTAGGTTCACCACTTTCGATAATAAGACTTGTATGTGTTCTTAAATTTTTTCTTACTAGATGATTATGCACTCCAGAAACAGCAAGTAAAGCAGGGATATAAGCGTTTTTTTCATCCACTCCTTTATCGCTTAAAATGATAATAGAAGCACCTTTTTTAACCTCATCTTCTATCTTAACGCAAAGCTCATCTAAAGCCTTTTCTAAAGTTTTTTGAGAATAATCATAAAGTATAGAAAATTCTTTAACTTGAAATTTATTTAAAGCTTTAACTTCAAAAAGCTCTTCATTGCTTATCACAGGCAAGGCTATTTTTACGCGTTTTGCATTGTTTTCATCAGGTTTTAATAAATTGCCTTCGCTTCCTAGATAAATCCTAGTAGAAGTAACGATCTCTTCTCTTATAGCATCAAGAGGAGGGTTAGTTACTTGTGCAAAAAGTTGTTTAAAATAATTATACAAAGGTTGATAAGTTTTAGAAAGTATAGCTAAAGGAGTATCTACGCCCATAGCTGCTATAGCTTCTTTACCATTTTGAGCCATAGCAGCCACACTCATTTTAAGCTCATCATAACTCCAACCAAAAGCTTTTTGAAGTTTTAAAACCTCATCTTCTTTTAAAAACTGATGTTTATAAACTCCACTTTTTTGTTTTTCAAGTTCAACTAAATTTTTAAGCCATTTTTTATAAGGCTTAGCATTAGCATAATGCTCTTTGATTTCATTATCAGCTATAACCCTACCTCTTGCTGTATCAACGAGTAAAAGTTTTCCAGGTTCTAAGCGTTTTTTGGCTTTGATATTTTTTTCATCAAGTTTTAAAGCCCCTGTTTCACTTGAAAGTATGAGCATATCATCTTTTGTAAGATAATACCTTGAAGGACGAAAACCATTTCTATCCAAACTCGCCCCCATAATCACTCCATCAGTAAAAACTATAGCAGCAGGCCCATCCCAAGGCTCCATCAATAAAGAATGATATTCATAAAAAGCACGCTTTTTGCTTTCCATATTTTCATTTTTATGCCAAGGTTCTGGCACCATCATCATAAAAGCTTCTTCTAAAGTGCGACCATTTAGAGCTAAAAATTCTAAAGTATTATCAAACATTGCAGAATCACTGCTAGGCTTAGCTATGATAGGAAAAATTTCATCTAAATTTTCAAAATACTCACTTTGCATCAAGCCTTCTCTAGCTCTTATGCTATCAACATTTCCGCGTATAGTATTAATCTCTCCATTATGCACCATATAGCGGTTTGGATGAGCTCTTTCCCAACTTGGGAAGGTATTAGTCGAAAAGCGAGAATGCACCAAAGCGATAGCTGATTTCATATTGACATCTTTAAAATCAAGATAAAAATCGCTCAATTGAGTTGAAAGAAGCATTCCTTTATAAACTATGGTACGTGAAGAAAAACTTGAAAAATAAAATTTTGGCACATTAATAGCTCTTTTTTCTATAAGGCGACGCGTACTATAAAGCACTCTTTCAAACTCAAGTCCTGCACTTATTTTACTTGGTTTTTTCACAAAGGCTTGTAAAAAATAAGGCATAGCTTTTAAAGCACTTGCACCTATATCGCTAGGATTAAAAGGCACTTCTCTAAAACCTAAAAATTCAAGTTTTTTATCCTTTAAACCTTGTAAAAATATTTCTTTTGCTTCTTCTTTTGCATCAGTATTGGGTGATAAAAACATCTGTGCTACAGCATAATTACCCTTTTTAGGAAGTTCAAAACCCAATTCTTGAGTTTTAAAAAAATCATGTGGAATTTGGATTAAAATCCCAGCTCCATCACCTGAATTTTCTTCAGCTCCTGCACCACCTCGGTGTTCAAGATTCATCAAAATTTCTAAAGCATCACAAATAACCTTATAAGAAGCAATACCGCGTATATTAGCAACTGCAGCGATACCACAGGCATCGTGTTCGTTCTTTGGGTGATATAAACCTATGCTTTGATTATTTTCTAGGATATTTTCTAAATCCATTTTGCTCTCCTTATAAGACTGATTTAAATTTTGTTAGCTTTATAAGGATTATAGCATACATTTTTTTAAAATCGATATAATTTTTATCTTAAAAATAAATAAATTAAAAAATATTTTGATAGATTTGCAAAAATTATAAAAACATGGCGATAATACTACCTAAAATCAATAATGGACCATTATAAAAAATAAAAGTTGGTATGCAAGTATCTTTAATGTGATCGTGTTGTTTATCAGCATTTAATCCTACAGTAGTTCCCATGGTTGTTTCACTGGCTGGACTTCCTGCATCTCCTAAAGCTCCTGCTACTCCTAAGATAAATATAATAAGTGCTGTACTAAAACCAAGTTCCAAACAAATAGGACAAAAAAGCGTAGCTATGATAGGTATAGTTCCAAAAGAAGTACCTATACCCATAGTGATGATAAGTCCTATTAAAAGCATGAAAAATACTGCTAAAAATTTACTTTGCTCCATCCAAGGAACGACTGAATTTACAAGATCTATTACTGATCCACTTTCTTTTAAAACTTCTCCATATCCTGCAGCAACAAGGATAACAAAAGCTATAAAACCCATCATTTTAAGCCCATCATCAAAAACTTCATTGACTTTTGAAAATTCAACTCCACCCAAAATAACCATTAAAACAAAACCCAAAAGCCCTGATAAAGGCAAATTCATAGTCAAAATTTGCAAAATTAAAGTTAAAACAAGCCCAGCTAAAACGCCCCATTCCTTACGCGTCATTTCAAGATTTTCTAAATCCACTTTAGTAATTTCTACTTCTTGATACTCTCTTGACTTACGATAAAACACAAAAAGCGCTAAAAAAAGTCCTGCTATCATACAAATCGCAGCGAAATACATAGTATTTGTAACATCATTTAAAGATACACTTACATTATTTGCATTTAAATTATCTTTTAAAAGATCTTGAAAAGTAAGTCCAAAGCCTACTGGCAAAACCATATAAGGCGTAGTAAGTCCAAAAGTTAAAGCACAAGCAACCGCTCTACGATCGATTTTAAGTTTATTAAAAAGACTTAAAAGAGGTGGAATTAACAAAGGTATAAAAGCCACATGAATAGGAATTAAATTTTGAGAAAAACAAGAAATCAAAGCTATAGACAAAAGCAATAAATATTTTTTATGAGATATAAAATGACTTACTATCTTAATCAAATATGCAGTTAAATTTGTCTTTGAAATCGCTGCGGCAATGGCCCCTAAGAGTATATAGCTAAGAGCTGTTTTTAAATTTTCTTTCATTCCGCTTATAAGTATGTTCATAGTATCTACGAGTTCAAGATGAAAAAATACACCTGCAACAAGAGCTGAGATCAAAAGACTCAAAAGTACATTAAAACGAAACAAACAAAGTAAAGTCATCAAAACAACACTGATAATAATAGGATTAGTAAGTAAAGTCAAAATCATTCCTTAAATAATTTTAAAAATTTAATTGTAAAAAAAACTTAGTTAAAATGTAATAAAACTCGAACATATAATGATTTTATTTTAATATGCAAAATTATAAAAATAATTAATTTTTTTAATCAAAAAGATTAATATAATCAATTATTTAAATTCCTAAAATTTATAATAAAATAAAAAAATCATAAAAATATAAGGATATTTCAATGAAACAAAACAATCAAAAAGAAGATCGCAGAGATTTCTTAAAAAATATAGGATTTGGTTTGCTTGGCATCAGTGTATTGTCAAATTTTTCTTTTGAGAATTTTTTAGGAAGTAAGGCTTTGGCAAAAGAATTGCCTGATTTTAAAATAGAAGGTAAAAAAGATCTTATCTACCATGGCGAAAAACCATTAACAGCAGAAACTGAAATTTATGCTCTTGATTCTGATTTTACCAAACCTGAAAATTTCTTTGTTAGAAATAATGGCTTACCACCAAGCCTAGAAACGATAAAAGAAAGACTTCACAAAGGTTGGACGTTAGAAATTGATGGAGAAAGCATTATCAATAAAAAATCTTACACCATAGAAGATTTAAAAAAGAAATTTAAAACCTATACTTATGCCTTAACAGTTGAATGCGGTGGAAATGGTAGATCCGAAGTTATACCTAGCACAAAAGGAACTCAATGGGGTTATGGTGCAGTAGCTTGCGGTAGATGGACAGGAGTGCGTTTAAAAGATATTTTAAAAGATTGTGGCATCAAAAATGATGCAGTTTATATCGGATATTATGGCATAGATACAAAATTAAATGGTGAAGAAACTTCACCTATTAGTAGAGGAGTTCCTATTTCTAAAGCTTTACAAGATGAAACTCTAATAGCTTGGGCTTATGAAGGCAAAGATATTCCTTTAGTCAATGGCTATCCACTTAGACTTGTTTGTGGTGGTTACCCTGCAAGTACAAGCGGTAAATGGCTTTATAAAATTTCAGTAAGAAATAAAATTCATGATGGTGAAAAAATGGAAGGTTCTTATAAAGTTCCTGTAAATCCGGTAAAACCAGGAGATTTTAACTATAAAGGTGAGATGAAAATCATAGAATCAATGCCTATAAGATCTGTAATTACTAATATCAAAAATGGTTCTGAAATAAAAGCAAATAAAAAATTTGAAGTTAGAGGTAAAGCTTGGGCTGGAGAACTTGAAGTTAGTGAAGTTTATATAAGCAATGATTATGGCGTAACATGGACTAAAGCAAAGGTAGAAAAACCATTAAATAGATTAGCATGGCAAAAATGGAGTGCTCAAATATCAATACCAACAAAAGGATATTATGAAATTTGGGCAAGAGCTATCGATAGTCAAGGTAACAGTCAACCTATGGTTTTAGCACAGTGGAATCCAGGAGGATATATCAATAATGCATGCCATAGAGTTAATGTTTATGGAGTTTAAGTATGAAAAAAATTATATTGATCTTAGCATTGTTTTTAAGTGCAAGTTGGGCTCAAAATCTTGAAATTAACCCTGATACAGGATTGATTATCGATCCTGATTCACCTTTAGTGGAAGCAAATTGTTTAGCTTGTCATGGATCCAATCTCATTACCAATATGCATGCAAGTAGAAAAGCTTGGTTAGCAGCTATAAGATGGATGCAAGATAGTGAAGGACTTTGGGAAATAGAACCTGAAGATGAAGAAAAAATTTTAAATTATCTTGAAAAATATTATGGAGAAAAATACGATACAAGAAGAAGAATTCCTCTAGCTATACTCTTACAAAACAAAACTCATTGAAGAAATGACTTCTTCAATGATAAATTTACACATCCAAATGTTTTACATCTTTAGCGTGTGCTTGGATATAATCGCGTCTTGGTTCAACCTCATCACCCATAAAGAGATTAAAGGTATCATTTGCACTTTGTGCATCTTCAATAGTAATTTTTAAAAGTCTTCTTACGCTTGGATCCATTGTGGTTTCCCAAAGTTGCTCAGGATTCATTTCCCCTAAACCTTTATAGCGTTGTATAGTAGCGCCTTTTTTAGCATTGGTTTCAACATCTTCAAGAACTTCTAAAATATCTTTATCAAATTTCAAGCCTCTGTCTTTAATCTTATCAAAAATATAATTTGCTTCTTCATATAATGGATGAGTGAAAAGTTCTTCGTTGATCACAAGTTCTTCTAAGCCATTTTGAGTTTGAACGAAAGCTCGAATTTCATTTTCATTGATATAATGATTTAAGATATTGTGTCCTTGTGTTTCTAAAAATTGTTTGATTGCACTAAATAATTCTTCATTATTTCCTTTGACTAAATTTGAATTTTCTATCATATAGCGTATTACAGAAATTACATTAAAACGCTTTTCAAGATCTTTTAAAATCACACGATAAGCTGCGACGATTTTTAAATAATCTTTTAAATCATTCATTCCTATACCTTCATAGTTTAAACCTTCTATTCCCGTTTCTATCAGGTATTCACTCAAAGCTTTTTCATCTTTTAAATAAATTTGCTTTTTAGCTTTTTTATAAAGATATAAAGGTGGTTGTGCTAAATAAATATGTCCATTTGCCACAAGTTCATTCATAAAACGGAAGAAGAAAGTTAAAAGCAATGTTTGTATATGTGATCCATCAACATCCGCATCTGTCATGATGATAATTTTATGATATCTAAGTTTTGAAAGATCAAAATCTTCACCTATACCACAGCCAAAAGCGGTAATCATATTTTGAATTTGCTCAGATTTTAAAATTTTATCCAGTCTTGCTTTTTCAACATTTAAAATTTTACCACGCAAAGGCAGTATAGCTTGGAAAGATCTTTCTCTACCTTGTTTTGCAGAACCTCCTGCAGAATCCCCTTCCACAAGATAAATTTCACTTTCACTTGGATCTTTACTTTGACAATCAGCTAATTTTCCTGGTAAAGTTCCTACGCTTAAACTTTCTTTTTTACGCGTTAATTCTCTAGCTTTTTTCGCTGCTTCTCTTCCGCGTGCTGCCATTAAAGCTTTGTTCATTATAGCTTTAGCTTCGATAGGATTTTCTTCAAAATATTTAGTCAAATACTCAAAACTTGCTTTTGAAACTATAGGACGCACATAAGTTGAACCAAGTTTTCCTTTGGTTTGTCCTTCAAATTGTGGTTCAGGCACCTTTACACTTACAACAGCAATCAAACCTTCACGCACATCTTCACCCGTGATTTTATTATCCTTTTCTCTAGCACTTGCATTTGCTTCTATATAGTTACTTATCACACGAGTTAAGCCCATTCTAAAACCAGCTTCGTGTGTTCCACCATCTGGGGTTTTGATATTATTTACAAAAGAGAGTAAATTTTCACTATAAGTATCATTGTAAAGCAAAGCTACTTCAACATTCACATCTTCTTCATCTACGCTAAAGAAAATTGCTTTAGTTAAAGCTTCTTTTTTATTTAAGTCTGTAACAAACTGAGAAATTCCACCTTCAAAGTGAAAACTTTCATGTTTGCCTACGCGGTTATCTTTAAAATTTATAGTAATTTTTGGATTTAAGTATGCAAGTTCACGAAATCTTTTAGCCAAAATTTCATAATCAAATTCAGTCACTTCAAAAATTTGATCATCAGGCCAAAATTCTATAGTTGTTCCTGTTTTTTTACTTTTTCCTATCACACCAAATTCACTGATAACTTTACCTTCTGAAAATTCTTGACGATAAATTTCTCCATTTCTTTCAACTGTAGCTACAAGTTTTTTAGAAAGTGCATTTACAACCGAAACCCCAACACCGTGCAAACCGCCTGAAACTTTGTAAGTATCTTTATCGAATTTTCCCCCTGCATGAAGGACAGTTAAAACAACAGTTAAAGTTGGCATATTTTCAGTTGGGTGCATATCAATAGGAATACCACGACCATTATCACTAACTATACAGCTTCCTTCAGTAGTGATTTCTACATCTATAGTATCACAATGTCCTGCCATAGCTTCATCGATAGAATTATCCACAACTTCATAAATCATATGATGAAGTCCGCCTATGTTTGTATCTCCTATATACATACCTGGGCGTTTTCTAACAGCTTCTAAGCCTTTTAAGACTTTAATATTACTCGCACCATAATTTTCTTGCATATTTTTCCTTTATCTTTTACTTGTTTTATTACAAAATCATAGGCATGATAATCATTGATAGTCCTTGGGATTTGACTATAAATGCTGAATTAGATTCATTTACACTTAAAGTGAATTTTTCTTCTTCTATAGAAGTTAAGAAATCAAGTAAATATTTGATTTTTATAGTAAGATTAAATTCTTCACTTACTCCTGTTTGAATTTCAAGCTCTGTTTTTGCTTCCATATTATCTAAACTTATACCTTCAAAGATGATTTTATCTTTGTTAAAATGAAGTTTCATTTTTTCAGTTACAACGCTGATTTTTTTAAGACTATCTATAAAATCTTCAGTTGAAAAACTGAGTTCTTGTTTGAAAGTTTTTGGTATAACTTTTTCATAATCTGGAAATTTATCGTTAATAAGTTTTGTAAAGAATTCAAAATTTTCATTTTTAGCGATAAGCATATTTTGATCGTAAAAAATTTCTATTTTTTCATAGAAAAGTTTTTGCATTTCCATGATAGCTTTTTTAGGGATACTAAAACTAAATTCTTGATTATTTGCTTTTTCTAAAGTATAGATTGCAAGGCGTTTTGTATCAGTTCCTACGAAGTTAATTTTATCTGTTTTTATATCTAAAAATGCACCATTTAAAGAGTATTTTGGGTTGTTTGTATCAATACTTGGTAATATCTTTTTAAGAGAACGACTTAAGTCACTTGAATCAATGTCAAATTGGTTTTTTCCTTCTGTATTTGGAAAATTTGGAAAATCTTCATGATTAAACATAGGAAGTTTGTATTTTGTGCTTTTTTGTCTTATAAATAAAAAATTATCAATGGTTTCTAAAACAACTTCTTCATTGTTTAAGCTTTTAATAACATCTGCAATACTTTTTGCATTTGCAGTAGCAAAACCACTTGATTCTACGCGAATTTTTTTTATTTTATAGTTGATACCTATTTCATAATCACTAGCTCTAATAAGAAGTTTATCTTCATCAGCATGAAAAAAAAGATGAGAAGTAATAGTGCTTGAGTCTTTTTTTTCTACATAAGCATTACATAAAATCACTGCAGATTCTAAAGTATTTTTATTGATACTTAACTTCATTTTTTCTCCTTGGTTTATTTTAATTTTAAATTCGTTGTAATAATAAGCTTGTTGAAATTGTGAAATTCTTCAAAGCAAAATAATCAAATTTGTATTTTATCATACTTTGCTTAATTTCTTTTTTTCACACTCTAGAATTTATTTTTCACATCCTTTCACTTAACTTTGACTTTTAACAAGAATTTTGTTTTTAAGTTCTTCGATTTTTGCTTTTAAAGAAGCATCATTTTCTATCATTTCTGTGATTTTTTTAACATTATGTGAAATAGCTGTATGATCTTTCATTTCAAAATAATTCGCAAGTTGTGGCATAGTCAAAGCCGTAAGTGCCCTAGCTAGGTAAATCACAATGCGTCTTGCTGTGACTATATTTTGAGTTTTTTTATTGGATTTCACATCGCTTGGTTTGATGTTAAATTCTTTACATACCAAAGATAAAATGTCATCTATAGTGATATTTTCTTTCTTTTCTTTGATATGATCTTTCATCACACTTTTGGCAAGTTCGAGTGTGATTTCTTGTCCTAGTATGGTTGCATAAGCATTTAAACTTATGATGATACCTTCGATTTCTCTTATATTATCCCCTAAAGAAGTGGCGATATAGT
Organism: Campylobacter sp. CH278; assembly: GCF_004378845.1. Taxonomy (NCBI): domain Bacteria; kingdom Pseudomonadati; phylum Campylobacterota; class Epsilonproteobacteria; order Campylobacterales; family Campylobacteraceae; genus Campylobacter; species Campylobacter sp. CH278. The sequence goes on from NZ_RYXZ01000004.1 coordinate 36,271, forward strand.
TTATGATATCATTAGAAAGATTGATATCGTTAAATTCACATTTTTTTCTTATGATGGCTATTTTTGTATCTAGTTGAGGTGGAGTTATATCAGCTATGATCCCATGTGCAAAACGACTTTTTAAGCGTTCGGTTATACCTTTTAGCATGTTGGGTGGATTGTCTGAAGTCATGATGATTTGTCCATCGTTATTTTTGATTTCATTAAATATAAAGAAAAATTCTTCTTGAATTTTATCTGTTTTTCCTAAAAATTGCACATCATCTATAAGTAAAACATCGCAGCTTCTATACTTTTCATGAAATTTATCTAAAGAACCATTTTTTAAATTTGAAGTAAAATCATTTATAAAATTTTCACTTGTAGCGTAAATGACTTTTTTTCCCATTTCTAAGCTCGCATTTCCAACTGCTTGAAGTAAATGCGTTTTTCCAAGTCCTGTAGGCCCATAAACAAAGATTGGATTATAAAGTTTTCCAAGCTTGTCTTTATGCGCTACGGCTTTACATGCTCCATAAGCGTATTTGTTAGAATCCCCAACAACAAAACTTTCAAAAGTAAAAGAAGGATTTAAAATCGTGCTTTGTGCCTTTATATGAGCTATGTCGATTTTTGTGCTTTTGTTGCTTTGTTTAGCACTTTGTGCTTGTATATTTATAATGGCTTTATTTCCACTTTGCACTTCATAAAAATGTGCGATTTTTTTACCGTATTTTGTTTGTATGAATTTAGCCATGAGTTCATTTGGAGCGTTAAAAACTAAAAGATCTGCTTTGCTTTGTTTTTCGTTGAATTTTAAATTTGATAAATAGTTTTCGTATTCGTTTTCACTTAATTCTTTTTTTAAATTTTCAAGTATTTGGCTTGGATTCATAATCTCTCTTTAAATTTTGCATAATGTATAAATTTTATCTTAAATTTTATAAAAAAAGGTTAAAATCCGCTTTTGTATTTTATTTTTCAAAAGGTATGAATTTGAAAATTTTAGGTATAGATCCAGGTTCGAGAAATTGTGGTTATGCTATCATAGAAGCTGACAAAGGAAAAAACATTCTCATAGAAGCAGGACTTATAAAGATAAAGCCAAGTACCTTACAGTATCAAATCACAGAGCTTTGCGAGGGTTTGGACTTGATTTTTAAAAATCATTCTTTTGATGAGGTGGCTATAGAAGATATCTTTTTTGCTTACAATCCAAAAACCGTTTTAAAACTCGCACAATTTCGCGGAGCCCTATCTTTAAAAATTCTTCAAATTCATGGAGATTTTGCAGAATACACTCCCTTACAAGTAAAAAAAGCCGTTACAGGAAAAGCCAAAGCAACCAAAGAACAAGTTGCTTTTATGGTAAAAAGACTTTTAGGACTTAGTAAAGATATCAAGCCTTTAGATATCACAGATGCTATAGCAGTGGCTTTAACTCATGCGGCAAATTTAAGAGTTAGGGTGTGATTTTAGTAATTTTAATTACACAAAAGCCCAAAGCTTCATAAACTCCCAAAATACCTTTAAATTTTTTCTATATTTTTTAAAAATTTTATAAAAAATTTCAAAAGTTGGAACAGAACTTGCTTGTAAACTTCACATCAACGCAAAAGTTTTTTAAAGCCAAAGCGTTAAATTTTTTAAAGCAATATTTTATAAAGGATTTAAGATGATGAGATCACTTTGGTCTGGCGTAAGCGGACTACAAGCACATCAAGTTGCGATGGATGTTGAAGGTAATAACATTTCAAATGTTAATACCACTGGTTTTAAATATTCTCGTGCAGATTTTGGAACTATGTTTAGCCAAACTGTGAAAATCGCTACTGCTCCAACTGATGGAAGAGGTGGACAAAATCCACTTCAAATCGGTCTTGGCGTTTCAGTAAGTTCTACAACAAGAATTCACTCTCAAGGTTCAGTTCAAACTACAGATAAAAACACTGATGTTGCTATCAATGGTGATGGTTTTTTCATGGTAAGTGATGATGGAGGTCTTACAAACTATCTTACAAGAAGTGGGGACTTTAAGCTTGATGCTTATGGAAATTTTGTCAATAATGCTGGCTTTGTGGTTCAAGGATGGAATATCAACTGGGATGATCAAACTATAGATAGTTCAAGAACTCCACAAAATATTTTTATCGATCCAGGTATGCACATCCCTGCAGCAAAATCAACCGAAGTAGCTATCAAAGCAAATTTAAATAGTGGTTTAAATATAGGAACTTCAAGTAGAAATCTTTATGCGCTTGATTCTGTTCATGGATGGAATAATAAAACTCAAAGAACAGAGGATGAAAATGATACAGGAACCACTCAGTTTTATACCACTTCTAAAAATGCTATAGAAGTAACAGAAAAAGGTGTGGATGCGGCTTCTTTGTTTAATGCAAAAGGACAAGGCTTAAATTTAAGAGATGGGCAAGGCATTTGGGTATCTTATGCGGATGCGAAATTTGAGACAAATAAAGTAGGCGTAAATGCTTTTGATCCAAATTTACAACAAAATCAAACTGCGGCTTTTTGGGGTACACCTGATCAAAAAGTAAATTTGGATATAACTTTAAATGGAGTTAAAATCCAAAATGAAAATATACAAAGCATTGATGATGCTATAGCTTATATCAATACCTTTACAGCTCCAACTGATACTAGAGATGGAACAGGAGTAAAAGCGGTTAAAAATAAAGATGGCAGTGGCATTGATTTTATCAACACAAATTCTGATGGCACTACAGATAATATGAAAAATATTGATCTTGTGGTTGCAAATACTAATACAGCAGGGGAACTTTGGAATGCTGTATGGAATCAACAAGATTCAAAATTTACTTTTAATACAGGTGGAACTGGAACACAACCTACCATTAATAGAAATAATAGTTCTTTATGGACAGCTGATACAATGACGCCTAACCCTCCAAATGGAAATAATGCTATAACATTAAATGGGCCAGATCGTGCTAAGATAATAACAGCCCATAAATATATTTATAGTTCAAATCCTGTGGACATAGGCCCTATGTATAATCCAGACGGTGGACCAGGATTTGTAGATAATGATAATATGGCAAATACTAGACCTCAAGATCCTGCTTCAGCAGCTTATTATGATGCAGTTAATGGCGGACTTTTAAATACAGATGCAAGAACTTTTAGAACCACAGAGGATTTAAGAGAACTTTTGCAAAGAGATGCTAGATATGGGGTCGATTATGATGGAAGTGGAACTTTTGCAGCAGCAGATATCAATCAAGCTGTAAAAGTAGTGGTAACTGAAAATGGAAATTTTGCTATTTCAAATGCAAAAGAAAATTCTACTATTCCTGCAAATGCTATAGTAGCAACAGCACAAATGACTACTCCAAAAAATATGAGTTTTAATATCACAGCCTATACTAACAAAGAAGGCACAGTCAGTAAAAATGATGCTTTTACAAATATGTTTAAAGCTTTTGATGGTCCTTTAGTTATAGGAAGTCAGATTAAAGAAAGTGAACAATTTAAACTTTCAGCTTTTTCAGCAGGACTTGAAATTTATGATTCTTTAGGTTCAAAACACACTTTAGAAGTGCAATTTGTCAAGCAAAGCACCACTCAAGATGGGGGTAATGAATGGCAAATGATCATCCGTGTGCCAGAACCTGCAGAGATAAATACTACAGGTGAAGGTCCAAACAATATCATCGTAGGAACAGCAAGATTTAATAACGATGGATCTTTGGCAAACTATACACCAAAAACTATAAATTTCTCACCAAACAATGGTGCTGCGCCAAATCAACAAATCAAACTTTCTTTTGGAACAAGCGGAAGTAATGATGGCCTTGTAAGCTCAAACTCTGCTTCAACTCTAACAGGACAAGCAACTGATGGTTATACTTCAGGCAATTTAAAACCTGATGCTATCCGCGTAGATGATAAAGGAAATATCTTAGGCGAATTTACCAATGGTAAAACCTTTGCAGTGGCAAAAATCGCAATGGCTTCAGTAGCAAACAACTCAGGCCTTGAAGAAATCGGCGGAAATCTTTTCAAAGTTACTGCAAATAGTGGTAATATCGTAGTAGGCGAAGCTGGAACAGGGGGTCGTGGTGAGATGAAAACCTCAGCTCTTGAAATGTCAAATGTGGATTTAAGCCGTTCTTTAACAGAGCTTATTATCATTCAAAGGGGTTATCAAGCAAACTCTAAAACCATTTCAACGAGTGATCAAATGCTTCAAACCTTGATCCAGCTTAAACAATAATTTAAGCTTAGCATTCTATAAAATATTGTTTTTTTGCTCCCTTTAAGGGAGCAAGCCTTGCTTTACAAGCCTATCTTGGTAGTCTTGTAATACTAGGCTTAGGCTTGAACTGCCTTCAATTTATTGCTAACTCACTCTTGCTAGGGGGTGAGTTGCAATAAAATTGCATTTTCTTATCTGTACCATAATCGTTTTAAAAACTTATTTTGTTATAATTTTTGCTCGAATTTAAATTTAAGGAAATTTATGCGTTATGGTGAAAAAGAAATCAAAGAATTTGATGTAGAAAATATGGAAATTTGGCCAAATGATGCAAAAAATGACTATATCATTAAAATCACTTTGCCTGAATTTATGTGTTGTTGTCCGCGTTCGGGTTATCCTGACTTTGCGACGATTTATCTTGAGTATATGCCTGATAAATTTGTGGTTGAGCTTAAGGCGATAAAACTTTATATCAATACTTTTATGTATAGAAATGTTTCACATGAAGCAAGTATCAATGAAATTTACAATACTTTAAAAGATAAATTAAAACCAAAATGGATTAAAGTTGTGGGGGATTTTAACCCGCGTGGAAATGTGCATACGGTGATAGAATGTCGTAGCGATATGGTAGTGCCAAAGTAAAAAGTAGCAAAATGGGAAATGTCGCTTTTTTAGGTGCGGGAGCCATAGCTTCTAAAGTCGCACCCATGCTAAAACAAGCCGGTTTTACTCCTTATGCGGTAGGATCTTTAAGTAATGCTAAGGAATTTGCTAGTGCTTATGGTTTTTCTAAATTTTATACAAATTATGAAGAGCTTGTAAAAGATAAAAATATTGATCTTGTTTATATCAATACCCCGCATTCTTTGCATTACTCTCACATAAAACTTTGCCTTCAAAATGCTAAAAATGTGCTTTGTGAAAAGTCTTTTACATTAAATTACAAAGAGGCTAAAGAGCTTATAGAATTAGCCAGAGCTAAAAATTTGCTTTTGGCTGAAGGCATTTGGACGCGTTATATGCCTTATATAAGCATGGTTAAAGAACTTATAGAGCAAGGTTTTATAGGAGAGTTAGTAAGTATAGAAGCAAATCTAGCTTATAATGTTAAGGATATATACCGCATACAAAGCTTAGAGCTTGGGGGTGGGGCTTTGCTTGATGTGGGAGTTTATACTTTAAATTTCGCCCTTAGTTTTATACAAGATGAGATTAAAAATATAATGGCAACTTGTAAAAAAATGCCTAGCGGTGTAGATGAGAGTAATGGGGTGATTTTAGAGTTTAGTAAAGGAACTTTTGCTTTTTTAAATTCGAGTGTGGCTATGATAAATGATCGCAAAGGAACCATCAATGGGACAAAAGGTTATATAAGCGTGGATAATATCAACAACCCTACTCTTATAGAGCTTTACGATCAAGATAGGAAATGTATCAAAAGCTTAGCTGTGCCAAATCAAATCAATGGTTTTGAGTATGAATTTAAAGCTTGTTTTGAGGCCCTAGAACAAGGCAAGATAGAATGCGACGCAATGAAACATGATGAGATTTTAAAAGTGATGTCTTTGATGGATGAGTTGCGTAAGATTATGGGGGTAAAATTTATCGGTGAGTGATCAACCTCCACCGATAAAGTATTTTTCAACATCATCAAGTAGTTTTTCACAAACTTGAGAATCTGTATTTTTTTCTACTACAAGATTGATATAAGTTTTAGTATCTCTGAAACTTCCTGCTGATTTTGAATTTTCACGAGTGAGTTTTTGATTTTCTTTAGTATATTCTATGGTGATGTTAAATTTTAGAGCAGCACTTGCTTCGCCTAAATTTGTTTTTACTACCACATTCATTTTAGAAGCTTTAGCAAGTGTAGCTTGGGTTTTGTTTATGATCTCTTTAAAGCGTTGGCAAGAGCGTATAAGTGTAGCGATAAATTTGTTATCAAGTCCTTCATAAGCTACTTTGAGTTTATTTTTGATATCTTTTGTACTTTCTTTTTCAGGGGCAACAAAAACCATATAAAAACCATTTTTTATAGCTACATTGTCTGTTTTTACATCTCGTCCGCTTGACATAACTTTAACATAAATGGCATTATCAAGATAAACACGATCTACCATAGGCCCATAAATTTCGTATTCTTTTTTTCGGACTATGACTTCACGAGCTAGGACATTTAATTTCACATTGGCTTCGTGGATAACAGGTTCCATTTCTTTTTTAATCTCTAAGAGTTCTTTTAACATCAATATCCTTTTTGTTACTTAAAATTACAATTATATCAATAATTTTCTTAATTTAAGAATTTTACAAACACATTTACTAAAAATGTGATATATTAAGAACTGATTTTAAACAAAGGAGGAAAAGATGAAACAAATTTTTGAAATTTCAAATTCAGTCCAACAAAAAAGTAAAGACAATACTTTTAATCTGCTACTGCAATTCTCACTCTAAAATTCAATTTTATTTTTAATCATTTTTTACATTTTTAATTTTTTATCATTGTTATTAAGTTTTTGAATTTTTAATTCATTTAGTTTGTTTGGTTTTGAAGGATTAAATCATGAAAGATAATAAAATCATAATCTTTGATACCACTTTACGTGATGGAGAACAAGCTTTAGGTAGTTCTTTAGGTATCAATCAAAAATTACAAATTGCATTAGCGCTTGAAAATTTAGGCGTAGATGTTATAGAAGCAGGTTTTCCGGTATCTTCACAAGGGGATTTTAAAGCGGTGCAAAAGATCGCTTCTAAGGTTAAAAACTCAACTATATGTGCACTTTCTAGGGCATTAGATAAAGATATAGATATGGCTTATGAAGCTTTAAAAGTGGCAAAGCATTTTAGAATTCATACTTTTATAGCCACTTCAACTTTGCATATACAAGATAAATTAAAAAAAGATTTTGATGAAATTTTGTCTATGGCAAAAAGAGCGATTATAAGAGCAAGATCTTATACTGATGATGTAGAATTCTCATGCGAAGATGCAGGAAGAACTCCGATAGATAATCTTTGTTTTATGGTGGAAAATGCGATAAAAGCAGGCGCTAAAACTATAAATATCCCAGATACTGTGGGCTATACCTTGCCAAGTGAATTTGCTAATATTATCAAAATTTTATTTAACAAAGTGCCAAATATAGACAAAGCTATCATTTCTGTGCATTGTCACAATGATTTAGGTATGGCAACGGGCAATAGCTTAAGTGCTATTTTACAAGGTGCAAGACAGATAGAGTGCACTATAAATGGACTTGGCGAAAGGGCGGGCAATTGTGCTTTAGAAGAAGTGGTTATGGCGATAAAAACTAGGAAAGATTATTTAAAAGGTTTTTATACTGATATTAAATGTGAAAATATCTTTAAAACTTCAAAATTAGTTTCAGCTATCACTAATGAAAGCATACCTTCGCATAAAGCTATAGTGGGTAGCAATGCGTTTTCTCATAGTTCAGGCATTCATCAAGATGGAGTGCTTAAAAATAGGCAAACTTACGAGATCATAAGTCCTAGTGCTATAGGAATTCATGAAAATCGTATGTTAATGACGGCAAGAAGTGGAAGGGCTATGATAAAAACTTGCCTTGAAAATTTAGGCTATGATGAAAATACTTATAATTTAGATGATGTTTATGAGCGTTTTTTACGCCTTGCGGATAAAAAGGGTCAAGTGTATGATTATGATTTGGAAGCTTTGATGTTTTTAAGCTATGAAAATGAAGAAGAAAATGAATTTATACTTGAAAAATTAAGCGTGATTAGTGGCAATATCCCAACTGCTTGTGTTTGTATGCGTATTAAAGAAGAGTTAAAAACTGAAGCTTGCACAGGAAATGGTCCTGTTGAAGCAGTTTTTAACTGCATTGCTAGGATAACAAATTTAAAGCCTGCGCTAAAAGCTTATAGTATCAATGCAAAAAGTTCTGGGGTAGATGCTCAAGGACAAGTGGATGTGGATTTGGAATTTAAAGGGAGAAAATTCCATGGAAAAGGAATTTCAACAGATGTTATAGAAGCTTCAGCACAAGCTTTTGTGAGTGCTTACAATGCGATTTATCGCTCTTTAAAAGTAGAAGAAAGGAAAATGGCATGAAAACTTATAAAGTAGCTGTCTTAGCAGGAGATGGTATAGGGCCTTTGGTGATGAAAGAGGCTTTAAAAATTTTAACTTTTATCGCACAAAAATACAATTTTAGTTTTGAATTTAATGAAGCTAAAATAGGTGGTGCAAGTATAGATGCTTATGGAGTGGCTTTAAGTGATGAAACTTTAAAGCTTTGTGAGCAAAGTGATGCGATTTTATTTGGTTCTGTGGGTGGGCCTAAATGGGATAATTTGCCTATAGATCAAAGACCTGAAAGAGCCTCGCTTCTGCCTTTAAGAAAGCATTTTAATTTGTTTGCAAATTTGCGTCCTTGTAAAATTTATGAAAGTTTAACTCATGCTTCACCTTTAAAAAATGAGATTATCCAAAAAGGAGTGGATATTTTATGTGTTAGAGAGCTTACAGGTGGGATTTATTTTGGTAAGCAAGATTTAGATAAAGAAAGTGCGTATGATACTGAAATTTACACTAAAAAAGAGATAGAAAGGATAGCTCATATCGCTTTTGAAAGTGCAAGAATAAGAAAGAAAAAAGTGCATTTAATCGACAAGGCGAATGTTTTAGCAAGTTCTATTTTGTGGCGAGAAGTGGTGGCAAATGTTGCAAAAGATTATCAAGATATAAACTTAGAGTACATGTATGTGGATAATGCTGCGATGCAGATTGTAAAAAATCCTAGCATTTTTGATGTTATGCTTTGTTCAAATCTTTTTGGTGATATTTTGAGTGATGAGTTAGCTGCCATTAATGGATCTTTGGGTTTGTTAAGTTCAGCAAGTTTAAATGATAAAGGTTTTGGACTTTATGAGCCAGCAGGTGGAAGTGCGCCTGATATAGCTCATTTAAATATAGCTAATCCCATAGCTCAAATTTTAAGTGCGGCTTTGATGTTAAAGTATAGTTTCAAAGAAGAACAAGCCGCACAGGATATAGAAAATGCTATATCTTTGGCATTGGCACAAGGAAAAATGACTAAGGATTTAAATACTAAGTCGTATTTAAATACTGATGAAATGGGGGATTGTATTTTAGAAATTTTAAAGGAGAATAACAATGGCTAAAACTTTATATGAGAAAGTCTTTGATGCTCATGTGGTTTATGAAGGCAAAAACGAACTTCCTATACTTTATATCGATAGACATTTAATCCATGAAGTAACAAGCCCTCAAGCATTTTCAGGGCTTAAAATGGCTAAGCGTAGAATGGCAAGAGCGGATTTAACTTTGGCTACCATAGATCATGATGTTTCAACTAAAAGTATGGATTTAAATGCTTGTTCTGATATGGCAAAAGAGCAAATTACAACTTTGATGCAAAATACTAAGGAATTTGGAGTAAGGCTTTTAGGACTTGGAGATAAAAATCAAGGCATAGTTCATATAGTAGGTCCTGAGCTTGGCTTTACTTTACCTGGGGTTACTTTAGTTTGTGGGGATTCTCATACGGCAACGCATGGGGCTTTTGGAGCTTTAGCCTTTGGTATAGGCACGAGTGAAGTAGAGCATGTCATGGCAACGCAAACTTTAAAACAAGCCAAACTTAAAACCATGAAAATCGAATGTAAAGGGCAGTTTCAAAAAGGCGTTTATGCTAAGGATTTGATTTTGTATTTGATCGCACAATACGGCACAGCAAAAGGCACAGGTTATGCTATAGAATTTTGCGGAGAACTTATAAGAAATTTAAGCATGGAAGCTAGAATGACTCTTTGTAATATGGCTATAGAATTTGGAGCTAAAGTAGGTATGATAGCTCCTGATGAAATCACTTTTGAGTATATTAAGGGAAAGGAATTTGCACCTAAAGGAGAAGAATTCCAAAAGTATTGTGAGTATTGGAAGAGTTTAAGAAGTGATGAAGGGGCAAAATATGATGAGAGCATTACTTTGGATGCAAGCAAGATAAAACCACAAATTAGCTATGGAACAAATCCTTCGCAAGTGATTGGCATAGATGAAAAAATTCCAAAAATAAGTGATTTTAAAAATCAAAGTGAGCAAAAATCTTTGCTTGATGCTTTATCTTATGTAAATTTAGAGCAAGATCAAGTTATAAAAGGGGTAAAAATCGACATTGTATTTATAGGATCTTGTACAAATGGGCGTTTAGAAGATCTTAAAATAGCCGCTGATATCTTAAAAGGGCGCAAAATTCATAAAAATGTTAAAGCTTTAATCGTGCCTGGTTCAATGCAAGTAAGAAAAGAAGCTGAAAATTTAGGACTTGATAAGATTTTTATCGATGCAGGGTGTGAGTGGAGATATGCAGGGTGTTCTATGTGTCTTGGTATGAATGATGACAAAGCAAATTCAGGTCAAAGAGTTGCTTCAACTTCAAATCGTAACTTTGTAGGCAGACAAGGTAAAGGTTCTATCACTCATTTGATGAGTCCTGCAAGTGCAGCAGCTTGTGCCATAGAAGGTGTTATTTGTGATAATAGAAAGTATTTAGGAGTTTAATATGCAAAAATTTATTATACACAAAGGTATAGCTTGTCCTTTAGAATATGCTAACATAGACACAGATCAAATTATACCTAAGCAATTTTTACTTGCAGTGTCTAAGCAAGGTTTTGGCAAGCATTTGTTCCATGATTTGCGTTATTTAGATGATAAAGAAAGTGTTTTAAATATGGATTTTAATCTTAACAAAGAAGAATATCAAAATAGTTCTATTTTGGTAAGTTTTGAAAATTTTGGTAGTGGATCTTCAAGAGAGCATGCACCTTGGGCTTTGGTTGATTACGGTATTAGAGCTATTATCGCACCTTCTTTTGCGGATATTTTTAAAAATAACGCCCTAGGAAATGGTTTACTTACCATAGAGCTTGCTAAAGATGAGGTTTTAGAAATAGTTGAGGAGTTAAAAAAATCCCAAGATAAAAATATAGAAATTTCTTTGTTGGAAAAAAGAGTATTTTTTAAAGATAAGACTTTTTCTTTTGATTTAGATGATTTTCACAGAACTTGTCTTTTAGAAGGACTTGATAATATAGCTTTGACTTTAAAACATGAAGCACAAATTAAAGCTTATGAGAAAAATTCAAAAAGCTTTTTGGTTTAGAATTTTTTCATAAGCTAAAAAAGGATCTTGATAGTTAGGGATATTAAAATTTCCACAAAAATTAAAATTGAGTTTTTTAAAAAGCGAATTCATAGGAAAATTTTTACTATGAGTATCTGCTCTTAAACTTGCCTTGTGATTTTCCAAGGCAAAATTTTCGCAAAAATTTAAAAGTTTTTGTGCTACGCCTTTGCCTTTTGCGCTTTGTTTGACGGCTAAACGGTGTAGATAAAAAGCTTTATCATCATAATTTTTGTTAAAAGTAATTTGTTTATAAAATTCAGGTTCAAATTTTTCATTGATGCAGATAAAGCCTAAAATTTCATTATTTTCTTTAAACACATAAAGTTCTTGTGTTTGTATATCTTCTTGAAAAACTATTTCATTGGGATAATTCTCATCCCATTGATGAAAATTCATAGTTTTCATAGCATTTAAAGCATCTTTTGTGATTTCAAGTATAGAATTTAAATCTTTATGGACGGCTTTTTGTATGATAGTGTTTTGCATGATAATCCTTTGTATAAGGAAGGGTAATGGTGGCTCCGATTGGACTTGAACCAACGGCCACTACCATGTCAAGGTAGTGCTCTACCAGCTGAGCTACGGAACCATATGGTGGAGCATAGCGGGTTCGAACCGCTGACCCCAACGCTGCCAGCGTTGTGCTCTCCCAGCTGAGCTAATGCCCCAAATGAAGTTTGTATTATAACTTAGTTTGCCTTAAAGTTTATTTGATGGCAGACAGGAAGGGATTCGAACCCTCGAAAGCTTGCACTTTACACGCGTTCCAGGCGTGCTCCTTCAACCGCTCGGACACCTGTCTATGAAATAAAGCGTTCATTATATCTATAAAAGCTTTAAAAATAAAGAAATTTTTTAAATATTGAAAATAAAATTATTTTTTAAAAAAATCAGAAAATTTTTAGTAAAAAGTAGTATAATTATATTTTTATTTTTAGTCAGGGTAGCTCAGCTGGTTAGAGCGCTGGTCTCATAAGCCGGAGGTCGGGAGTTCAAGTCTCCCCCTTGACACCATTAAATGTAATAATTATTTTTTTTCTTTTGTTACTACAAAAACAATTCCACCAAAACCTATAATCACAACAGCTGTTATAAAAATTATTTCAAAAATATCTAACATCGTCATTGTTCTTTTGCCCTTTCTTTAAGCTGTCCACAAGCAGCTGAGATATCAAGTCCTTTACTTTCTCTTATAGTACAAGTTACACCTTTATTACTTAGTAAATCTTGGAATTTAATCGCATTTTCTAAACTAGGGCGTTTATATAAACTTCCTTCATGTGGATTAAAGAGTATTAAATTCACTTTAGCTTTAATGCCATTTAAAAGCTTGACTAATTCTTTAGCGTGTTCAAGCTTATCATTGATACTATCAATTAAAAGATATTCAAACATGACTCTTTTTCTTTGATCTATAGGGAATTCACGCACCGCATCCATAATCGCAGCGATATTATAAGCTTTATTGATAGGCATAAGTTCGGTTCGAAGTTCATCATTAACCGCATGCAATGATATAGCAAGCAAAACACCTAAATTCATTTGACCTAATTCTTTGATTTGTTTTGCCAAACCGCTAGTACTAATGGTTTGACGGCGAGGACTTATAGCAAGCCCCTCATTTTGCGCTAAAATTTTTACCGCTTTAGAAACATTTTTAAGATTATCCAAAGGCTCGCCCATACCCATATATACTATATTTACACGGCGTTCATAAGGGATATTGTTTTGTTTTTTTATCCATAAAATTTGTCCGACTATCTCACCTGCACTTAAATTTCTTTTCAAACCACCCTTGGCAGTAAGACAAAAACTACATCCACTTTTACAACCTACTTGAGAAGAAACACAGATAGTATATCTCGCATGAGAAATTCTTTTGCCTTCTGTGTCTATTTTTTCTTCTTTCATAGGCAAAAGCACACTTTCTATCCTTAAACCATCGATAAGTTCAAAAAGATATTTTATACTTCCATCTTTGCTTTGCTCATTTTTAACGCATTTTACAGGAGAAAAATGAAAATTTTGCGCAAGTTCTAAACGTAGATCTTTTGGTAAACTTGACATATCGGAAAAATTATTGGCGTATTTTTGATAAATCCATTGATAAATTTGTTTCACGCGAAACATCGGTTTGATTTTTTCTCCTAATTCTTCAGGTAAAAAATCTAAAATATTAACAAGCTCTTTCAAAATTATTTTCCTTTTTGAATTTTTAAATATAATGATATTTTTTTAAATATTCTTCTAATTTTTCTTTTGCTTTTTGATGATTTTTTATAAAATCTTCGTGAGCGTTTTCATTACAAAAATTTGTTGCACACAAAATACACTCTGCATCAATATTTAAATTTTTAGCTATGCTCAAAACAGAAAAGGCTTCCATATTTTCTGCAAAAAAACCTAATTTTGAAAATTCTTTTGCTGCTTTTGAATTTTGACAAATATAATTTGAAGAATTGATTTTGATTGTTTCACGAGAAACATTTTCTTTTTCTAAGCAAATTTCATATTTTGCAGGAGTATAAAAAGCATGTGAAATTTTAGAAAATTCTACATTAAAAGCATATGAACTTCTATAAATTTCTAAAATTTCTCCCTTATCATAAAGTCCACAAGTTCCTATAAATATAAGTTTTGATGGTTTTTCTTTTAAGCAAAGTTGACCCAAATGAAAAGCTGATTCAACCAAACCTATACCTATAGCTTTTGCAAAAGAAAAATTTTCGTTTCCACCCGCACAAATAATCATTTTGATCCTTATGAAATTTTACAAAAAATAATTCTACCTAAAAAGACTTAATTAAGAATTTTTAGATAAAATTATTTCTTATGGTTAAAGCAAAAAAACAATACGGACAAAATTTTTTAATCGATAAAAGCGTATTAGCAAAAATCATCCAAGCCATACCCAAAGAGATGAACAATATCATTGAGATTGGGCCTGGCTTAGGTGATTTAACGCAAGAACTTTTAAAAATTTCTCAAGTAAAAGCTTATGAAATCGATAATGATCTCATACCTATTTTAAAAAAGAAATTTCAAAAAGAACTTGAATGTGGAAAATTTAACTTGATCCATCAAGACGCAAGCGAAGCTTTTAATCCTAGTCTTGATGAAAAACCATATTTTTTGGTTGCAAATTTGCCTTATTATGTTGCAAGTCACATTATATTAAAAGCTTTAGAAGATAAAAATTGTCTAGGGCTTATTGTAATGGTGCAAAAAGAAATGGCTGAAAAATTCTGTGCTAAAGAAGGAAATAGTGAGTTTTCTTCTTTAGGTGTTTTAAGTGCAATGATTTGCGAAAGAAAAATGCTTTTTGATGTTGATCCACAATGTTTTAATCCTCCACCAAAAGTTATGTCAGCGGTGATGAGTTTGATTAAAACTAAGGATTTTGATGAACTTTGCGAAATAGAAAATTTCAAAAATTTTCTAAAAGACTGTTTTAAAGCTCCTAGAAAACAACTCTTAGGAAATTTAAAAACATATAAAGCAAAAGTTTTAGAAGTTTTAAGCACTCTTGGCTTAAAAGAAAACATCAGACCACATGAAATTTGCGTTGATTCATACCTTAAAATTTATGACAAATTAAAGGATGAATATGGACGAAAACAAAGAGATAAATAAAAACGAACAAAATCCGAACTCAAATTTAAAAAACAATAAACGCTATAAATATAAAAATCGCAGAAAAAAATTAGCCGATTCTTTGCAAAATGAAAATGATACTCCAAAAATTGATCAAAATTCTAACAAGGAAATTTCTGAAAACTCAGAGAATAAAACTGAGAAAAAAAAGAAAAAAAATCGCAATCTTCCTTCAAAACTCACAGGTAATGAAGATTGGCAAATCGCTCTTGCAGAATGTATAGAAGCTAACCGTGTTTCACATGAAAACCGCTTACACCCTTTAAAATATAATAATTCTAGCGAGCATAAAATCCGCATTACTCCTTTGGGAGGTTTGGGAGAAATTGGTGGAAATATCAGTGTTTTTGAAACCAATAAAGATGCAATTATAGTAGATATAGGTATGAGTTTTCCTGATGGAACTATGCATGGGGTAGATATTATCATCCCTGATTTTGACTATGTAAGAAAAATTAAAGATAAAATTCGTGGTATAGTGATCACTCATGCACACGAAGATCATATCGGTGCGGTGCCTTATTTCTTTAAAGAATTCCAATTTCCTATCTACGCTACACCTTTGGCTTTAGGAATGATTTCAAACAAATTTGAAGAACATGGTTTAAAAGCAGAACGCAAATGGTTTCGCCCTGTAGAAAAACGCCGTGTTTATGAGATAGGCGAATTTGATATAGAGTGGATCCACATCACGCATTCTATCATTGATGCTTCAGCGCTTGCGATCAAAACAAAAGCAGGAACGATTATCCACACAGGTGATTTTAAAATTGATCAAACTCCAATCGATGGCTATCCAACAGACTTAGGACGTTTGGCACATTATGGAGAAGAAGGGGTTTTATGTCTTTTAAGTGATAGTACAAATTCTTATAAAGAAGGTTATACAAAAAGTGAAAGCTCCGTAGGGCCAACTTTTGATCAAATTTTTGCACGCACCAAAGGCAGGGTGATCATGAGTACCTTTAGTTCTAATATCCACCGCGTTTATCAAGCTATCACTTATGGTTTAAAATACGGCAGAAAAGTTTGTGTTATCGGTCGTTCTATGGAAAGAAATCTTTATACCACTATGGAATTAGGCTACATCAAACTTGATAGAAAAATTTTCATCGATGCTGATGAAGTAAGCAAATATAAAGACAATGAAGTGCTTATCGTAACTACAGGAAGTCAAGGCGAAACCATGAGTGCGCTTTATAGAATGGCAACAGATGAGCATAAATTTATAAAAATCAAACCTACAGATCAAGTGATCATTTCAGCTAAAGCCATACCAGGAAATGAAGCAAGTGTTTCTGCGGTGCTTGATTATCTTTTAAAAGCAGGAGCTAAAGTAGCGTATCAAGAATTTAGTGAAATTCATGTAAGCGGACACGCTAGTATAGAAGAGCAAAAGCTTATGCTAACCCTTACTAAGCCTAAATTTTTCCTACCAGTTCATGGAGAATACAATCACATCACCAAACACAAAGAAACAGCGATGAAATGTGGTATTCCTGAAAGAAATATCTATCTTATGAGTGATGGTGATCAAGTAGAACTTTGCCAAAAATATGTTAAACGCATAAAAACCGTAAAAACAGGTAAAGTTTTTGTGGATAATCAAATCAACAAACAAATCGCCGATGATGTGGTTATAGATCGTCAAAAACTTGCAGATAGTGGTATAGTGGTTATTATCGCACAAATTGACAAAACTACAAAAACACTGATCAACAAGCCAAGAGTGTTTAGCTATGGGTTAGTAGCTGACAAACACGATCATGCTTTTAGTAAAGATATGGCTGAAGTTTTAGGGCAATTTTTCATCAATGTTAAAGATGAAGTACTCAATGATCCAAGATTTTTAGAAAACCAAATTCGCCAAGTTTTAAGAAAGCATATCTTTAGAAAGATTAAAAAATACCCAACCATAGTTCCAACTATTTTTGTAATGTAAAAAAGGGCAAAAACGCCCTTTTTAAGGAAATCAGATGAGAATTAATAAATTTATATCCCACAATACCCGTTATTCACGCCGTGAAGCTGATGAACTTATCAAACAAGGCTTAGTAAAAATAAACAACAAAATCGCCCTTTTAAGCGATGAAGTTAAATTTGATGATAAAGTCTTTGTTAAAGGTAAAAGAGTGCAAAAAAGAACGCAATTTAGCGTGATAATCTACCATAAACAAAAAGGCGAAATTGTCAGTAAAAAAGACGATCGTGGAAGAAAAACTATATACGATACCTTGCCAAGACAATTTAGTACTTGGCTTAGTGTAGGCAGACTGGATTATGCAAGTGAAGGCTTGCTTTTGCTTACAGATTCTCCTGTGATTGCCGATGCTTTAATGCATAGCGATTTAGAAAGAGAATACTACCTTAAAGTTAAAGGTACGGTGAGCAAACAAGTCATCGAAGCGATGCAAAATGGACTTGAGATTAAAAACGAAAAAAAAGGCGCACATGCAAAAACTAAAATTACCTCTATGAGTTTTGCTCCTTTTATAGACTTTGAAATTTTTGGATCAAGTGGAGGTTATACTAAGCTTAGAGTAGTTATAAATGAAGGTAAAAATAGAGAACTTAGACGATTTTTTGGACATTTTGATCTTGAAGTCATGGATCTTAAGCGTGTTGCTTTTGGAGCATTAGATCTTGGTATGTTAAAGGCAGGAAAACATCGCTATTTGGAAAATGGAGAATATGAAAAATTAAGAGATTTTTTGAAAATGAATAATATATATTATTAGTTTTTAATTTTAATAAGTTGTACATGTTGACTTTTTAAAAAATTTAATTCTAAAAGTACGAATATTTAATTCATTTAATAAAATAATAGCGATATTGATTTTTAGATGGATTTTCATCTAAAAATTAAAAGTTTTTTGCATATCTTAAAAAGAAACCATCGCTTCTTGGTTCTAACATGATGTTTGGCGCGCGATCAACTAAAAAATAATTCCAAAGTCCAGCTATAGCTGCTCCAGCAACTACATCTCTTGTGTAATGTTTATCTGCTTTTACGCGAGAATAGCCCACATAACTTGCTAAAATATAAGGAACTATAGCTTGTTTAAAACCATATCTTTTGTGTATAAAAGTTGCTCCCCAAAAAGCAGCAGCACTATGACCACTAGGAAAAGATAAATTATCGCTTCCATCAGGTCTTTCTTCTTTGACTACACGTTTAAGTATTTCAACGCTTCCTTGAGTGGCAGCAAAACTAAGAGCATAAGGTAAAATTCCATCCTTAAAATCATCATTATAAAAAAGTAAACCAAAAGCATATAATGGTACAGCAATTTGTACTATATCCCCAGTTTTTCTAGCTTGTTCTTTATCATCAAAAATATTTGCACTTAAATTTGAAAATAGAACAAAAATTAAAAAAAAGTTGAAAATTTTCATAAAAAACTCCTAAAAAATAAAATGAGCTTTTATTTTACCCCCCCCCTAAATCTAAGCTTAAATTTTGAAAATTTATAATTTTTTTTAGTGTTTATTTTTTAAGTTGAATTCTCATAAAATTATATTTTTATCCTTTTTAAAAGGAAAATAATAGAAAAATTTCATCAAATTCCTTGACTTTGAAAACAAGATTTTATATACTCTCATTTCAATTTTTATAAATTGGTTAGTTTTTAACTAACGAGTTCTTTTTAAAGGAAATATTATGGAAAGAATTAGGCTTAAGCTAAAAGCTTATGACCATCGAGTACTAGACAGAACAGTTGCAGCAATTGTAGAAGCTGTTAAAAGAACAGGTGCGGATATTAGAGGTCCGATACCAATGCCTACTAAAATCAAACGCTATACAGTTTTAAAATCTCCACACATTAACAAAGATTCTCGTGAGCAGTTTGAAATAAGAATTCACGCGCGTATGCTAGATATAGTAGCAGCGACTCCAGATACAGTTGATTCTTTAACTAAGCTTGATTTAGCGCCAGAAGTAAGCGTTGAAGTAAGAGCTATGGGTAAGTAAGGATAAGATATGGAATATATTGTAGAAAAAATCGGAATGAGTAGAACAATTACTAATCCAAGTATCGCTGTAACTTTGCTAAGAGTTGTAAATGCAAAAGTATGTGAAGTTGAAGGCGGAAAGGCTTTAGTAGCATATCCAAAAGGTAAAGCAAGTAATAAATGTGTCGCAGGACAGCAAAAAAAATACAATCTTTCTGCAGAATACAATAGATTTGCGACTTTAGAAGTAGCAAATACTGAAGCAGGAGATTTAGATGAAACTCCATTAAATGAAGCAAAAATTTTAAAAGTAAGCTTTAACACTAAAGGTAGAGGTTATAGCGGTGTTATGAAGAGACATAACTTCGCAGGGGGTCCAGCAAGTCACGGTTCTAGATTTCACAGACGCCATGGATCTATTGGTAATAGAGAATGGCCAGGTCGTGTTCAACCAGGTATGAAAATGGCAGGACACTATGGAAATACTAAAGTGACCGTTAAAAACGAAGTTATATCTTATGATGCTGAAAACAAAATTTTAGTAGTTAAAGGTGCAGTACCAGGTTATAATGGTGCTATGGGTAAAATAAGGATTGCAAAATGAGTAAAGTAGTTGTTTTAAATGATAAATTAGAAAAAGCAGGTGAACTTGATTTACCTTCAAAATATGCGGAAGTAAATCCACACAATCTTTACTTATATGTAAAATCTTACCTTGCAAGTTTAAGAGCAAATACAGCTCATACTAAAGGTAGAAGTGATGTAAGTGGTGGTGGTAAAAAACCTTGGAGACAAAAAGGTCGTGGCGGTGCTAGAGCGGGTTCAACAAGAACTAACGTTTGGGTAGGCGGTGCGGTTGCTTTTGGTCCAACAAATGAAAGAAACTACTTTCAAAAAGTAAATAAAAAACAAAAAAGATTGGCGCTTGAAAGAGCTTTAGCAGATAAAGCAGCTAAAGGTGCGTTATTTACTGCTGATTCTTTGGCTATTGAAAGTGGTAAAACAAAAGATGCAAACGCTGTGATTAAAAAACTTGGCGTCAAAGATGCTTTAATCGTTAAAGATTTACTAGATGAAAAAACACTTTTAGCTTACAGAAATTTAGCAAATTGCTATGTAGTTGATGTAACTGAAGTAAATGCTTATTTAGTATCTGTATTTAATGCTGTTATTATGGAAAAATCAGCGTTAGAATCTATTACAAAAGAGGGATAATTATGGCAGATATTACTGATATAAAGACTATACTTTACACAGAAAAAAGTTTGAATTTGCAAGAGCAAGGTGTCGTAGTTATTCAAACTTCACCAAAGATGACTAAAACAGGCTTAAAAGCGGTTTTAAAAGAGTATTTTGGTGTAACTCCAAAAAGCATCAATTCTTTAAGAATGGATGGAAAAGTTAAGCGTTTTAGAGGTCGTTTAGGTCAAAGAAACGATTACAAAAAATTCTATGTTAAGCTACCTGAAGGTGTTAGCTTAGAAAATACGGAGGCTTAAGATGGCAATTAAAACTTATAAACCATATACTCCAAGTAGAAGATATATTACAGGTTTAAGTTCTGAAGATATTACAGCTAAACCAAGTGTACGCTCACTACTTGTTAAACTTCCAGCACACGCAGGTCGTAACAGCTATGGAAGAATTACAAGTCGTCATAAAGAAGCGGGTGCTAAAAAACTTTACAGAATTATTGATTTTAAACGCCGTAAATTTGGTATAGAAGGTAAAGTAGAAGCGATCGAGTATGATCCATACAGAAATTGTAGAATTGCTTTGATTGCTTATAAAGATGGGGAAAAAAGATATATTCTTCAACCACGTGGATTAAGCGTTGGTGATATCGTTGCAGCTGCTGAAAGCGGACTTGATATTAAACCAGGTAATGCAATGAAACTTAAAAATATTCCTGTGGGTACTATTGTTCATAATGTTGAGTTAAAACCAGGTAAAGGCGGTCAAATGATCCGTTCCGCAGGTGCTTATGCGCAACTTATGGGTAAAGAAGAAAAATATGTTATTTTAAGACTTGCAAGTGGTGAAATGAGACAAGTTTTAGCTGAATGTATGGCAAGTATCGGCGAAGTTGGAAATGAAGAATGGGCTAATGTAACTATCGGTAAAGCAGGTAGAAATCGCCATAGAGGTATCCGCCCGCAAACTCGTGGTTCTGCAATGAACCCAGTAGATCACCCGCACGGTGGGGGTGAAGGTAAGAAAAATTCAGGCCGTCATCCAGTAACTCCATGGGGCAAACCAACCAAAGGTGCGAAAACTCGTCGTAAAAAAGCTAGCGATAAGCTAATAATTTCAAGAAGAAAAGGAAAGTAAGATGGCTAGATCACTAAAAAAAGGTCCTTTTGTTGATGATCATGTAATGAAAAAAGTCATCGCTGCTAAAAAGGCTAATGATAATAAACCAATTAAAACTTGGTCAAGAAGAAGCACAATTACTCCTGATATGATAGGACTTACATTTAATGTTCATAATGGTAAAAGCTTCATTCCAGTTTATATTACTGAAAATCACATCGGCTATAAACTTGGTGAATTTGCTCCAACACGCACATTTAAAGGGCATAAAGGCTCTGTGCAAAAGAAAATTGGTAAGTAAGGGATAAGATATGAGTAAAGCATTAATTAAATTCATAAGATTATCTCCAACTAAAGCAAGATTGATTGCTAGAGAAGTTCAGGGGATGAATGCAGAATTAGCTATGGCTAGTTTAAAATTTATGCCAAATAAAGGTGCAAAATACATCGCAAATGCAATTTCAAGTGCAGTAGCAAATGGTGGCTTTGAAGCAAACGAAGTGGTTGTAAAAAGTTGTCGTGTGGATGCAGCTGCGGTATTAAAAAGATTTAGACCAAGAGCTAGAGGAAGTGCAAGTCGTATTAGAAAACCAACTTCACATATTTTAGTAGAAGTGGCAAAAGCGGAAGTGAAAGCTGAAGAGAAAAAAACAGTAGCTAAAAAAGCTCCAGCAGCTAAAAAAACAACAAGCACTAAAAAAACAACAAGCACTAAAAAAGCAACAGCGAAAAAGGAAAGCTAATGGGACAAAAAGTTAATCCAATTGGTCTAAGACTAGGAATCAATAGAAACTGGGAATCAAGATGGTTTCCAACTAAAGCAAATTTAGTAGAAAATATCGGTGAAGATTATAAAATCAGAGCTTTCTTAAAAAGAAAACTTTATTATGCAGGAATCAGTCAAATTTTAGTAGAAAGAACTGCTAAAAAACTTCGCGTTACTGTAGTTGCTGCAAGACCAGGTATCATCATCGGTAAAAAAGGTAGTGATGTTGATAATTTAAGAAAAGAATTGCAAGATTTAATTGGCAAAGATGTAAATATCAATATCAAAGAAGAAAGAAAAGCAGGAGCTTCAGCTCAACTTGCTGCTGAAAGTGTTGCAACTCAACTTGAAAAAAGAATTGCTTTTAGAAGAGCAATGAAAAAAGTAATCCAAGGTGCGCAAAAAGCAGGTGCTAAAGGAATTAAAGTTTCAGTTTCTGGTCGTTTAGGCGGTGCTGAAATGGCAAGAACAGAATGGTATCTTGAAGGACGCGTTCCACTTCATACTTTAAGAGCAAAAATCGATTATGGTTTTGCAGAAGCTAGAACTACTTATGGAAACATAGGAGTTAAAGTATGGATCTTTAAAGGTGAAGTATTGCACAAAGGTATGCAACCTGAAAAAACTGAAGAAAGTGCTCCAGCTAAAAAGCCAAGACGCACAAGAAGGGGTAAATAATCATGTTAATGCCAAAAAGAACTAAATATCGCAAAATGATGAAAGGGCGTAACAGAGGTTATGCTAATCGTGGAACAGAATTTACTTTTGGTGAATTTGCATTAAAAGCAACTGAAGCAGGACGCATTAACTCACGCCAAATCGAAGCAGCACGTATCGCTTTAACTCGTTTTGTTAAAAGACAAGGAAAAACTTGGATTAGAGTTTTCCCAGATAAGCCTTTGACAAAAAAACCTTTAGAAACTCGTATGGGTAAAGGTAAAGGTGCTGTTGAGGAATGGGTAATGAATATCAAGCCAGGCCGTATCATTTATGAAATGGCAGGAGTAAGCGAAGAAATGGCAAGAGAAGCATTGACTTTAGCTATGCATAAACTTCCATTTAAAACTAAGTTTGTTACAAGAGAGAGCCAAAATGAAATATACTGAGATTAAAGATAAAACAGCAGCTGAGCTTGCAACAATGCTAAAAGAAAAAAAGGTGCTTTTATTCACTTTAAAACAAAAGCTAAAAACAATGCAACTTA
Source organism: Campylobacter sp. CH278 (assembly GCF_004378845.1). Classification (NCBI taxonomy): domain Bacteria; kingdom Pseudomonadati; phylum Campylobacterota; class Epsilonproteobacteria; order Campylobacterales; family Campylobacteraceae; genus Campylobacter; species Campylobacter sp. CH278. The sequence goes on from NZ_RYXZ01000004.1 coordinate 59,589, forward strand.
CTAATCCAAAAGAGATTAGCCAAGTAAAAAAAGACATTGCTAGAATAAATACAGCAATTAACGCTTTAAGATAAGGATAGAAAATGGCATTTAAAAGAGAAATTCAAGGCGTTGTTGTTAAAATCGCTGGTGAAAAAACCGCAAGTGTTTTGGTTGAAAGAAAAGTGGTTCATCCAAGATATAGAAAAATTGTTAAACGCTTTAAAAAATATCTAATTCATGATGAGAGAAATGAAGTTAAAGTGGGTGATACTGTTGTTGCAGTAGAATGCAGACCACTTTCAAAAAGAAAATCATTTCGCTTAAAATCTGTATTAGCTACAGGAGTTGAGTAATGATTCAAAGTTTTACAAGACTTGCAGTTGCTGACAATAGCGGTGCAAAAGAATTAATGTGTATCAAGGTTTTAGGAGGTAGCAAAAGAAGATATGCTACTGTAGGTGATGTAATCGTTGCATCTGTTAAAAAAGCTTTACCAAATGGAAAAGTTAAAAAAGGTCAAGTGGTAAAAGCGGTTATCGTTAGAACTAAAAAAGAAATTCATAGAGATAATGGTTCTTTGATTCGTTTTGATGAAAATGCTGCGGTTATTCTTGATAACAAAAGAGAGCCTATCGGAACTCGTATCTTTGGGCCAGTGGGCAGAGAAGTTAGATATGGTGGCTTTATGAAAATCGTTTCACTAGCACCGGAGGTATTATAATGGCGGTTAAATTAAAAATCAAAAAAGGTGATAGCGTTAAGGTTATCACAGGCGATGATAAAGGTAAAACAGGTAAAGTTTTAGCGGTATATCCAAAAACACTTAAAGTGGTAGTTGAAGGATGTAAAATCGCTAAAAAAGCTATTAAGCCGAGTGAGAAAAACCCAAATGGTGGTTTTATCAATAAAGAAATGCCAATGGATATTTCCAATGTGGCAAAAGTTCAGGAGTAAGCGATGATGAGATTAAAAGAAAAATACAATCAAAGCATTAAACCTGCATTGGTTAAAGAATTTGATATTAAAAATCCTATGCTTATCCCTGTGATCGAAAAAGTAGTTATCAGCGTAGGTGCTGGTGAGTTGGCTAAAGATCAAAAAGTATTGCAAAATGTTGCAGATACTATTTCTTTAATTGCAGGACAAAAGGCTGTGATTACTAAAGCTAAAAAATCAATTGCAGGATTTAAAGTTCGCGAAGGTTTTCCTGTAGGTGTAATGGTAACTTTAAGAAAAGAAAATATGTATGCTTTTCTTGATAAGTTAATTTCTATTGCTTTGCCAAGGGTGAAAGACTTTAGAGGTTTAAGTAGAGATGGTTTTGATGGACGCGGAAACTATAACTTCGGTCTTGATGAGCAGTTGATGTTCCCAGAAGTGGAGTATGATAAAATTTTAAGAACTCATGGTATGAACATTTCTATAGTTACAACAGCACAAAATGACAAACAGGCACAAAAGTTATTAGAACTTATCGGTGTGCCATTTACAAAAGGAAAGTAAGATGGCTAAAAAATCAATGATTGCAAAAGCGGCACGCAAGCCTAAATTTAAGGTTAGAGGTTATACAAGATGCCAAATTTGTGGGCGTCCGCATTCGGTTTATAGAGATTTTGGAATTTGCAGAGTTTGCTTAAGAAAAATGGGCAATGAAGGTTTGATTCCAGGTCTTAAGAAAGCAAGTTGGTAAGGATAAAATATGATAAATGATATTATTTCAGATTCACTCACTCGTATCAGAAATGCAGGAATGAGAAAGCTTGAAACAACCAAGCTTTTACATTCTAAAGTTGTAGAAGCTTTAGTTGGAATTTTTCAAGCTAAAGGCTATATTGAGAGTTTTAATGTTATTGAAGAAGATAAAAAGAAATTTATCAATGTAGTTTTAAAATACGATGAAAAAGGTAAGAGTGTTATCAATGAGCTTAAAAGAATTTCTAAGCCTGGTCGTCGTGTTTATAAAGGTAAAGATGAAATCAAGCGTTTTAAAAATGGTTATGGTACTATCGTAGTTAGCACAAGTCATGGTGTTTTAGCTAATGATGAAGCTTATAAAGCAGGTGTTGGCGGCGAAATTTTATGTACCATTTGGTAAAAATCTGCTTTTTATGGCATTGGGTATCCATTCTTTTAAAAAAGTAGAAATATCCTAGACAAATAAAAAGGAAAAATATGTCTCGTATAGGTAAACAACCAATTGTTATTCCAGCAGGAGTAGAAGTAAAATTAGAAGGAAATTTGCTTAAATTTAAAAAAGGAAATTTGGCAAAAGAACTTGATACTAAAGCAAATGTAAATGTTGAGATTAAAGATAATAATATTCTTTTTTCTCCAAAAGGTGAAGACAGACAAAGTAGAGCTTATTGGGGAACTTATAGAGCTTTAGCTTACAATATCGTTGTAGGTTTAACTCAAGGTTTTTCAAAAACTCTTGAAATCAACGGAGTTGGTTATAAAGCAGCTTTAAAAGGTAAAGTTTTAGAACTAAGCCTTGGTTTTTCTCATCCTATTAATTATGATATTCCAGAAGGAATTGAAATTGTAGTGGATAAAAATACTATTGTGGTTAAAGGAAGTGATAAACAAGTTGTAGGACAAGTTGCTGCTCAAATTCGTGAATTTAGACCACCAGAGCCATATAAAGGAAAAGGCGTTAAGTATTCTGATGAGCGCATTATCCGCAAAGCTGGTAAGACATCTAAGAAGTAAGGGTAGAATATGAGAGCAAATGTATTAAAAAGAAAACTAACTTTAAGAATCAAAAGAAAAAAAAGAATTAGAGCGAAAATTTCAGGTTGTGAAAATTTTCCAAGAATTTCTGTATTTAAATCGAACAGAACTCTATATATCCAAGCGATTGATGATGTAAAAGCTGTAACTTTAGCAGCAGTTGATGGACGCAAACTTGGCGTTAAAGCAAATAAAGAAGGTGCTAAAAAAATCGCTGCTGAATTTGCTAAAACTTTAAAAGCTAAAAAGATAGAACAAGCTGTTTTTGATAGAAATGGTTATGTATATCATGGTGTTATCGCAGCATTGGCTGAATCTTTAAGAGAAAATGGCATTAGGCTATAAGGGGTAAATCGATGGAAAAATATAATAGAGAAGAATTTGAAGAAGTAATCGTCGATATCGGCAGAGTTACTAAGGTTGTTAAAGGTGGTAGAAGATTTAGATTTACTGCTTTAGTTATTGTTGGAAACCGCAAAGGTTTAGTAGGTGTTGGTTATGGTAAAGCTAAGGAAGTTCCAGATGCTATCCGTAAAGCTGTTGACGATGCGTTTAAAAATATCGTTGAAGTTAAAACTAAAGGCTCGACTATCGCTCACGATGTAGAGGTGAAATACAACGCAAGTAGAATTTTACTTAAACCAGCTAGTGAAGGTACAGGAGTTATCGCAGGTGGTTCTACACGCCCTATCGTGGAACTTGCAGGTATTAAAGACATCTTAACCAAGTCTTTGGGTTCAAATAATTCAGCTAATGTGGTTCGTGCTACAATCAAAGCTTTAACAATGTTAAAAGGATAAGAAGATGAATTTAACAAAAGCAGCGGGTTCAACGCATAAAACTAAAAGAATTGGCCGTGGTCAAGGTTCTGGCATGGGTAAGACTGCTACTAAAGGGGGTAAAGGTCAAACTGCTAGAAAAGGTTATAATGAAAAAAGAGGTTTTGAAGGAGGTCAACAACCGCTTCAAAGAAGACTACCAAAAGTAGGTTTTACCTCTAAAATTCAAAAACCTTATGTAATCAATGTTGAAAAAATCACAGCTGTAAAAGAGCTTAGTGAAATTACATTTGAGAGCATTAAAAGTGTTCACAAAATTTCAAAATCTGTGAATAAAATCAAATTAATTGGTGCAAGTGCAAAAGACTTAGTATCAAAAATCAAAGACGAGAATATTAGCGTCACCGGATCAAAATAATGAATAGAGCATTGACGAATAAGATTTTAATCACCTTAGCATTTTTGTTTGCTTATAGGGTTCTGGCTTATGTGCCAGTTCCTGGCGTCAATGCTGATGTGATTGCGGAATTTTTTAATAACAATCAAAACAATGCTTTGGGTTTATTTAATGTTTTTAGTGGTGGAGCGGCTGAACGCTTTTCTATCATTTCTTTAGGTATTATGCCTTATATTACTGCTTCTATTATCATGGAGCTTCTTGCAGCAACTTTTCCAAATATTGGTAAGATGAAAAAAGAGCGTGATAGTATGCAAAAATATATGCAAATTATCCGTTATGCAACTATAGTGATTACTTTAGTACAAAGTATAGGTGTTGCTATAGGTTTGCAAAGCTTACACGGTCGTGGTGGTGCAGGGGCTATAATGGTGGAAGATTTAAATATGTTTATCGCACTTTGTGCTATTTCTATGCTTGCAGGAACTATGCTTTTAATGTGGCTTGGCGAACAAATCACACAAAGAGGTATAGGAAATGGTATTTCTTTAATCATTTTTGCAGGTATTGTTTCAGGTATTCCAAGAGCGATTTCAGGAACTGTAGGGCAAATCAATTCAGGCGAGATGAATTTCTTAACCGCTTTTGCAATTTTTGCTTTGATTTTAATCACCATAGGCGTGATTATTTATGTAGAACTTGGAGAAAGAAGAATTCCTATTTCTTATTCTCGTAAAGTTGTAATGCAAAATCAAAACAAACGCATTATGAATTATATTCCTATTAAACTAAATCTTAGTGGGGTTATTCCACCGATTTTTGCTAGTGCAATTTTGATGTTTCCAACAACAATTCTACAAACTAGTACAAATCCTTATCTACAAGCCATTAATGATTTTTTAAATCCAAATGGTTATTTGTTTCATGTTTTAACCTTCTTGTTTGTAATTTTCTTTGCTTATTTTTATGCTTCTATTGTATTTAACGCTAAAGATATAGCAGAAAATTTGAAAAAGCAAGGTGGTTTTATCCCTGGAATTCGTCCAGGTGAAGGAACTTCAAATTATCTTAACGAAGTGGCTTCTCGTTTAACTTTATCAGGTTCTATTTATTTAGGGCTTGTTGCAACCTTGCCTTGGGTTTTGGTGAAATTTATGGGTGTGCCTTTTCATTTTGGCGGTACTTCTGTACTTATTGTAGTTCAAGTAGCACTTGATACGATGAGAAAAATTGAAGCTCAAATTTATATGAGCAAATACCAAACTTTAAGTGCGGTAGGTTTGTAATAAAATTAGCAAGATTTTTCTTGCTAATTTATCCTAGGTTTTTGCTTTAAAAATAAAAACACAATGCATACTATAAAAATTATTATTGACCATATTAAAAAAGCATCTACAAGACCCATTTGCCTAACGATAGGTTGAGATATAATAGGACTTAAAAATTGTCCTAAAAATATACAACTTGCTAAAATTCCATAAGCCTTAGCGCGAGCATTTTCAGGACAGATTGAAAAAAGATAAGCTGTGTTATTTACAAGCATAATACCTCCGCCCATTCCAAGCAAAGCTAAGGCGATTAAAACTGTAAAAAAGCTATCTACTAAAAAAAGTAGCAAAAAAGAACAAGATACGATAAAAAGAGTTAAAACATAGATAGTTTTAATGCTTAAGAATTTTATAATATATCTATAGCTTAGAGAGAAAAAACCATAACATAGTGCAGATACAGACATCGAAATACCTATGTATTTAGGATCCAATCCTAAATGTTCTTCTATATAGTAAGGAAGTTGAGTTGGTGAAATATAATAAACCACCATGATAAAAAAACCTATAAAATAGATAGGGAAAAATTGCCAATAACTTGTTTTTGCTTCTATTTTTGTATGATTATAAAATTTAAATTTTCTAGGTTCAAAAAGATAAATGATAGCCATTAAGGTAATTAAAATTCCAAGTCCATATACTAAAAAAGGATAACGCCAAGAATAACTTGAAACAAATCCTGCAATGGAAATAAAAACAGCACCCCCTACTGCACAAAAAAATCCTTGAAGACTTAAAGCATTTTCTCTACGATTAAAGCCACCACGACTATAATAATCTCCAAGCAAGGCTGAAGCACCTGTCATTATAAAAGCAGTTGCCATACCAAAAATAGCTCTTGAAGTTAGTATAGCATAAATATCATTTAAGAAAAAGCCACTTACCCCAGAAATAGTCCAAACCACCATAGCAGGAAGAATAAATTTTAATTTGCCAAATTTATCCATTAAAATACCAGCAAATGGAGATAAAATGACAACAAAAATAGCAGGGATGGTTAAAACTAAGCGAACAAGTATATCAAGATGAGCTAATGTGAAACTTGAAGCAAGAGTAGCACCACTTTGGGTTAAAAGTTCTTCAAAATGTCTGTTGATAGCAGGTAGAGCAGATGAAATGACTACACTTCCTAGCATAGTCATAGCAGCCATAGAAAACACAGCTGCTTTAAATCCGGACTTTTCAGTAATTTGAATTATTTTTTTATCCATTTTCGTGTCATTTGGATGAAATTTATAAGTTTTACCATTCATAATTTTTGCCTTTTTTATTTTATTATACTCTAAAAATTATGGTTTGTATTTAAAATTACTTAAAATTATATTTTATTTATTTTGTTATGGTAGTTTTGTTTTTAAAATATTTTAGCTTGATTAAAATATATTTTATAAGTAGAATTTTAAATATTTTTAGCTAAATTCAGCTTTTTATTTAACAAAGGTGTAAAATGAAGAAAAATTTAATCATAGTAGAATCTCCTGCAAAAGCTAAAACTATAGGAAATTTTTTGGGAAAAGATTATGAAGTTATCGCTTCTAAAGGACATATTAGAGATTTACCTAAATCAAGCTTTGGGATTAAAATAGAAGATGATGAATTTATCCCTGAGTATAGAATCACAAGTGATCATAGCACCTTAGTTAAAGAACTTAAAAGCAAGGCTAAAGATGCCAAAGAAGTCTATCTTGCAACGGATGAGGATAGAGAAGGAGAAGCCATTGCTTATCATATTGCAAAAGCTATAGGAAAAGATGAAAACACCTTGCCACGCATTGTTTTTCACGAAATCACTAAAAGTGCTATAGAAAATGCTTTAAAAAATCCAAGAAAATTAGATATGCACTCTGTAAATGCCCAACAAACTAGACGCCTTTTAGATCGCATTGTAGGATATAAACTCAGCCCCTTATTGGGACAAAAAATTCAAAGAGGGCTTAGCGCAGGGCGTGTTCAAAGTGCGGCTTTAAAGATCATAGTCGATCGTGAAAAAGAAATTCGTGCCTTTGTACCCCTAGAATACTTTAGTATTGATATGATTTTTCAAAAAGATTTAGATGCAGAACTGGTTGAGTTTGACAAAGCTAAAATAGAAAAACTTACCATTACCAACAAAGATCGTGCTAAGCTTATACTAGAGGCTTGTAAAAATGAAGTTTATAATATAAATGATATTGAAAGCAAAGAAAGAAAAATCGCTCCACCACCTCCTTTTATGACTTCAACCTTGCAACAAAGCGCAAGCAATCGCCTTGGTTTTAATCCTAAAAAAACCATGATGATAGCTCAAAAACTCTATGAGGGAGTAAATACTCATCAAGGTGTGATGGGGGTTATTACCTACATGAGAACTGATAGTTTAAATTTGGCCAAAGAAGCTATAGAAAATGCAAGAAAATTCATACAAGCAAATTTTGGCAAAGACTATCTTCCAAGTAAAGCAAATGTATACACTACAAAAGCCAAAGGCGCTCAAGAAGCTCATGAGGCTATACGCCCTACAAATTTAAGTTTTACTCCAGAAATTGCGTCCAAATTTTTAGACAAAGATGAGTTAAAACTTTACACACTTATTTACAATCGCTTTTTAGCTTGTCAAATGAATCCTGCTATCTCTCAAACTCAAAATGTATTTGTAAAAAATGATAGAGCAGTTTTTAAAATAAGCGGTAGAAAAATCCTTTTTGATGGATATTATAAAGTTTATGGTGATATGGATAAGGATAAAATTTTACCAAATCTTAAAATAGGTGAAAATTTAAAAGTACAAAATTTAGAAATGAACTCACATTTTACCGAACCGCCTTCAAGGTATTCAGAAGCTGGACTTGTAAAAAAACTTGAAAGTTTAGGTATAGGTCGCCCTTCTACCTATGCGCCAACCATTTCTATACTTACAAGTCGTGATTATGTAAAAATAGATAAAAAACAACTCATTCCTAGCGAGGTTGCTTTTAATGTAACCGAAGTGCTTGAAAAAAATTTTAGCGATATAGTAGATAGCAAATTTACTTCAAATCTTGAAAATACCCTAGATGAAATCGCTGAAGATAAAGCAGATTGGCAAGAAACTTTAAAAGAATTTTACTATCCTTTTATGAGAAAAATCGAAGAAGGAAAAACAAAAATCGCTAGTCAAAAAACTGTTACAAAATTAGGTGAAAGTTGTCCTGATTGTGGTGGGGAACTTGCTATTAGAAAAGGGCGTTTTGGAGAATTTGTAGCGTGTTTAAATTTCCCAAAATGTAAGTATTCAAGAAATTTAAAAAGTGAAAGTAAAAATGAAAGCGAAAATACTGCCGCAAAAACCAAAGCTAATGGTACAGGTATTACTTGTCCAAGTTGTCAAAAAGGTGAAATCGTAGAACGCTTTTCAAAACGCGGTAAATTTTATGGCTGTAGTGCTTATCCAAAATGCAATTTTATAAGCAAATACAAACCAAGTGAAGAAAAATGCGAAGAGTGTGGCGAAACTTTAGTGATAAAAGAGCTTAAAAAAGGTACATTCTTGGAATGTTTAAAATGTAAAATCAAAAAAGAAATGAAGGATTAGAATGCAAATCATGCTTTGCGCTATTTCAAATATAGCAAGTGGAAATTGTTCAGAAGACTGTAAATACTGCACCCAAAGCGCTCATGTAAAAACAGATATTCAAAAATATCGTCGCAAAGAACTTTCACAAATCGTTTTAGAAGCAAAAATGGCAAAGAAAAATGAAGCTTTGGGTTTTTGTTTGGTTACGGCAGGACTTGGACTTGATGATGAAAAGCTTGAGTATGTTTGTGAGGCTGCCAAGGCTGTGCAAAAAGAAGTGCCTAATTTACTTTTAATTGCCTGTAATGGCATGGCAAGCGTGGAACAACTCAAAGAACTTAAAAAAGCAGGAATTTTTTCTTATAATCACAATCTTGAAACTTCTAAGGAATTTTTTCCACAAATTTGCACCACTCATACTTGGGAAAGTAGATTTCAAACCAATTTAAACGCTAAAGAAGCAGGACTTATGCTTTGTTGTGGTGGAATTTATGGTATGGGTGAGAGTGAAGAAGATAGACTAAGTTTTAGAAAATCTTTGCAAGAATTACAGCCTTTTTCAACGCCTATTAATTTTTTTATAGCAAATGAAAATTTAAAATTACAAGTTCCAAGACTTAGTGCTGATGAAGCTTTAAAAATCGTGCGTGACACCAAAGAGGCTTTGCCTCAAACTGTAATCATGGTTGCAGGCGGGCGTGAAGTGGTATTGCAAGAAAGGCAGTATGAAATTTTTCAAGCAGGTGCTGGGGCTATTGTTATAGGGGATTATTTAACTACTAAAGGTGAAGAACCAAGTCAAGATATAATAAAATTAAAAGAAATGGGATTTACTTTTGCATCAGAGTGTCATTGATACACAGGCTTTAATTGATTTAAAAATTCTTATTGTTATAGCTTTATGCTTACTTTTTTCTCCGCATATTGCAAAAATTTTACGCTTGCCTCTTTCAGCTACTGAAATTATTTTAGGTGCGGTAATTGCATATTTTGGTTTTATAGGAAAAAGTGAAAATTTTGCACTTTTAGCCAATGTAGGTTTTTATTATCTAATGTTTATAGCGGGCATGGAGGTAAATTTAAGAGCCTTTTTTAATATGGATAAAGAAGTCGCTAAAAAAAGTTTTTTTTATATTTTTTTACTTTACGCTTTATCTTCTTTTATAGTATGGATTTTTGGACTTTCTTTAGTATTTGTTATCATTATACCTGTGATGAGTGTAGGGCTTTTATCTTTACTTTTTAAGGATTTTGGAAAAGAGTGTTATTGGCTAAATATTGCTATGATAGTAGCTACTTTAGCTGAGGTGATTTCTATTGTGCTTTTGACTATAGCGGGAGCTTTTTTGCGTGAAGGAACAGGTATTATTGATGTAGCGCAAAGTATTTTATATCTTAATATCTTTTTAGGGCTTTGTTTGCTTGGATTTAAAATGCTTGGTGTGCTTTTTTGGTGGTATCCTCAGCTTAAAGTTGTGCTTATGCCATGGGAAGATAAAAATGAAAAAGATATAAGATTTTGTATGGCCATTTTTATACTGATCATTGTTGCTATGGTTATTACAAAACTTGAAATCGTTCTTGGTTCTTTTATAGCAGGTTCTTTTATAGCTACTTTTTTTGATCATAAAAAAGATCTTGAGCACAAGCTTTCTACTTTTGGACACGGGTTTTTGATCCCTATTTTTTTTATCCATATAGGTTCAACCTTTGATCTTAAAATGATTTTAGATTATAAAATCGTTTTAGAAGCATTTTTACTTATGTTTGTTATGGTGGGTTTAAGAATTTTATGTGCAAGTGTTTTTTTAAAAAGAATTGGTTTTAAAAATATGATTTTATTTGGTCTTAGTCATTCTATGCCTTTAACCTTGCTTATAGCAACAGCTACTCTGGGTTATTCGGGCAAGGTTATTGATGAGAAGCTTTATTCAGCACTTATTTTAACAGCGTTATTTGAGGCTATTATTGTTATGAGTATGATTAAATTTCTTTCTAATTCTAAAAAATGAAAGTTACTTTTTTACTCAAAAAAGCAAACAAAATCTTAAAAATTTAATAATAAAAAAACTCATAATCGCCCTTTTTTGTTAGAATTAATAAAAGTAACAATAAAAGGAGCGAAAATGTCAAATTCCGTTACTATAACCGATAATAGAAATGGAAAAAGCTATGAATTTCCTATATATGATGGTACAACTGGGCCAAGCGTTGTAGATATGTCAAGTTTTTATAAACAAACAGGAATGTTTTCTTATGATGAGGGCTTGACTTCTACAGCTACTTGTAAATCAAAAATCACTTATATTGATGGAGAAAACGGAATTTTAATGCACCGTGGCTATCCTATAGAGTGGCTTGCTGAAAACAAACTTTATTTAGATGTGGTTCATCTTTTACTTTATAAAGAACTACCTGATGCTACGCGTCTTGAAGCGTTTCGTTATGAAATGAAAAAACGTTCTTTTATCCATGAAGGTATGCATCGTCTTTTTGATTCTTTCCCTGATAATGCTCATCCTATGGCAGTTTTACAAGGTGCTGTTTCATCGCTTAGTGCTTTTTATCCTGATCATTTAAATATAAATGTAAAAGAAGAATATATGGAAATGGCAGCTAGAATAGTAGCTAAAATCCCTACTATAGTGGCCACCGCTTATAGATATAAACATGGCTTTCCTATGGCTTATCCAAATTTAGATCGTGGTTTTACAGAAAATTTCTTATATATGCTAAGAACCTATCCTTACGATCATGTAGAGCTTAAACCTATAGAAGTAAAAGCACTTGATACAGTTTTTATGCTTCATGCAGATCATGAGCAAAATGCTTCAACTTCAACGGTTCGCGCTGTGGGTTCAACTCATGCTCATCCTTATGCCTGTATAGCAGCAGGTATTGGTGCGCTTTGGGGTCATGCACATGGTGGGGCTAATGAAGGTGTTATTAGAATGCTTGAGCAAATAGGTAGTGTTGATAGGGTAGATGAATTCATCAAAAGAGCTAAAGATAAAAACGATCCTTTCCGCTTGATGGGCTTTGGGCATAGGGTTTATAAAAATTTTGATCCTAGAGCAAAAGTGCTTAAAAAACTTCGTGATCAACTTATTGATGAGTTGGGTATTGATACCAATCTTATTAAAGTAGCAACGCGTATAGAAGAGATTGCTTTAAGTGATGATTATTTTGTTCAAAGAGGGTTATATCCGAATGTTGATTTTCATAGCGGACTTATTTTAAAAGCCTTAGGTATTCCAAATGAAATGTTTGCTACTTTATTTGTTATAGGGCGCACCCCAGGATGGATAGCTCAGTGGATAGAACAAAAAGAGCAAGAAAGTCTTAAGATAGTTCGTCCAAGACAACTTTATTTGGGTGAAACTAGTAAAATTTGATTAAAATTTTTGTGGAAGTTAAAAATTCCACAAAATCTTCTTGTATAATTTTAAAAAATCTTATAGAAAGTCTTATAATTATGCTTAATCTTGATAAATTTTTAGAAATTGCTATAAATGCCAGTAATAAAGCTTCTAAAGCTATTTTAGAAGAGAGAAAAAATTTCAAAACTTGGGAAAAAGAAGATAAAAGCCCGCTTACATCAGCAGATCTTGCTTCTAATAAAATTCTAAATGATATTTTGGGTTCTACAGATATTAAAATTTTATCAGAAGAAAAATTACTCAGCAAAGAAGAGTGTGAAGAATTAAAAACTTTTTGGCTTATCGATCCTCTTGATGGAACAAGTGGTTTTTTAAAAGGCAGTGATGAATTTTGCGTTATGATAAGTTTGGTTCATGACAATCGCCCTGTTTTATCGCTTATACAAAATCCATCAAAAGGTGATATATTCTATGCTCATGCAAAAACCAAGGTTTATAAAAACGATAAACCTTTGCAAATTGACCAGCAAGAATACGAGAAAAATAAATATAAAGCCTTATTGAGTGTTAATCATCTTAGCAAAGAAGATGAAAACTTTGCAAAAGAGCATCAATTAGAAGCTATTAATATAGGCTCTGGATTGAAATTTTGTGCTATTTTAGAGGCTAAGGCAGGAGTTTATAAAAGATTTGAAAAGCTTAGTATTTGGGATATTGTAGCAGGAGATTTTTTGATTAATCAAAATGGAGGATTTATGGGAGATTTTTCTAAAAAATACATTTTATATAACCCTTTAAATTATAAATCCAGTCCTTTTATTTGTGTTTCATCTAGGAATTTTTTACAAGATTTTTTATAAAATAAAGAGTATAATTTTATATTTAAATAGTTTATAAGGATGAAGATGAGGTATTGTTTCATTTTGTTTTTAAGTTTAGTTTTAAGTTCTAATCTTTTAGCGAATAATTTTTCTCAGAAAAAAGTTATTAAAATTGAAAAAAGTGCAGATAGTTTTGAAGTAATAGATCTAAATCAAAATGTTGCAAATCCAAATCTAAATCAACAAAAAGCATTGTTTGATAGTTCTACTTTGATTGAAAAAAAATCGCAAATCACCAAAGATAAAGATATTGATTTTGCTATTGTATTAACTTATAGGAAAAATTTTGGTTATTTTTTAGATGGTTTTAGGGTGAGCGATAAGGAATTTTCTACATTATTTGCTAAAAATTTGATTCAAAGTTTAAGGCTTAATTGGGTTAATTCTGCTGCAAATGGTATTTATCAAAGTCCTAAGACTTTGTCATATTTTAGCCCTAAGGATGCAAAACTTATAAATGTAAGTCCTTTTTTAACACAAGAAAAAGATAAGGCTAAAATGTATGCTAAATTTACAGATTATGTTGTGGTGGTAAATTTGCAAGATTTTTATGTAAATATTACAAATTATTTTATCACAACTAGTAAAGAGGGTGTGGCTAATATTAATTTTAAAATTATTTCTACAAGCAATGGAAAAATTCTTGTAGCAAAAAATGCAAAATTAAATTTGACATTAAAAGATCAAGATGCAAAACAAAATTATCAAGATATTGTAAATCAAATGCCAAAAATGTTAGCTAGTGTTATAGATAATGAAATAAAAAAATTAAAATTAACTATCAATTAATTTAAAGATATATTGAAAATTTTTAGATAATAATCACTTCATTTTCTAAGTTTATGCCAAATTCTTCAAAGACTTTTTTTCTAGCCAATTCGATAAGAAAAAACGCATCTTCAAAACTTGCATTTTTTTTATTGATTAAAAAATTTGCGTGTTTATCGCTTAACATAGCATCTCCCTTGCTAAATCCTTTAAGTCCTACAGCTTCGATTAAACGTCCTGCAAAATCGTTTTTTGGATTTTTAAAGATAGAGCCAAAGCTTGCTCCACTAGGTTGGTTGCTTCTTGCATTTTTTAAAGCTTCATCTTTAAGGGTATCAAAACCAAAATTTAATTTAAATTCAGCCCAAAAAAAAGGCATATTTAAAGGACAAAAACGATAATCAAAATTTATATTTTCTCTTAGAATTTCACCTTGAGAAGTAGCAATTTTGATTAAATTTTGACTGATACACTCTCCTTTAAGCCCTGCATTCATTTTTAAAAGCCCACCAAGTGTGCCAGGAATTTTGTTTAAATACTCAAAACCCTTAAGATTATTTTCTTTAGCAAAGTGATATATTTTACTTGATTTTGTTTTGCAGCCTATGCGAAGATGTATAAAATCTTTATTTTGATCTAAAATTTGTATAAAATCAAAACCATCTCCTAAAATTCCTATATTTTTAGGTTTTGGGCTAACTAAAAGGTTATTTGCACCGCCTATTAAAAAACCATCAAAATCACAAATTTGATCCAAAACCAAAACTTCAAATTCATTTCCTATACGCACAGAAGAGTATTTTTTAAAATCAATGATCATTTGATAAAAGTTGGAATTTGATTTAGTATATTCTCAGTAAAATCAATCATAGTTGTAGTCATCCAAGGCATTAAAAAGATTAAAATAACTACAACTAAGATGATTTTAGGAACAAAAGAAAGTGTCATTTCGTTAATCTGTGTAGTTGCTTGAAAAATACTGATCACAAGCCCTGCAATAAGCCCTGCTAAAAGCATAGGCAAGGAAAGTAAAAGTGTGATTTTAAAGGTTTGCACTCCAAGAGCAACTAAGGTACTTTCATCCATTTTTATCCTTTTTAAGAATTTCTAGCATCTTCGTATTCGCTAGGGATAAGATAATCATTTACATGTATGATTTTATCATAAAATTTATAATCATATCCTAGTTTAAAAAGCGTATCTACAGCTAAAAGTTGAGTTTGATTCATGCTAATGGAGTTTTTATTGGCATATAAATTAAGATAAGTATCAAGTTTTTCTTCATCAACACGGATGAGTTTTCTTTCCATAAGCATAGGGGCTAAAATTTTACGATTTGCATCGGCAATTTTTACAGCATTGGTTAAATCTCTTTCGATCTTAATCGCATCGCTTAAAGGCAAAGAACGACGCAAAGCCATTCCACCTAAAGGCAAAGGTAAATTTTCTTTAGCAAATTCAAGCCATATATCCCAAAGTTCCGCTTCCACGCAAAGACTTTGATCAAATTCTAAAATGCTTTCATGGATTAAAACTCCTGCATCCACTTCGCCACTTAAAACCGCATTTTCAATGTCTAAAAAATTCTTATAAATAATTCTTGCTTCAGGGTATTTCATACGAAAAATCAAAGCATTGGTGGTATTTGCTCCACTCAAAGCGACTTTAAAATTTCTTTTTAAATGCGTGTCTTTTTTCTTGATGAGTTTTGGCCCATAACCTT
Source organism: Campylobacter sp. CH278 (assembly GCF_004378845.1). Lineage (NCBI taxonomy): Bacteria > Pseudomonadati > Campylobacterota > Epsilonproteobacteria > Campylobacterales > Campylobacteraceae > Campylobacter > Campylobacter sp. CH278. The sequence continues at coordinate 75,089 of NZ_RYXZ01000004.1, forward strand.
CACCAAAACTCACTGCTGTGCGTAAAAGCGCATACTCAGAAGCGATTAAAGGATAAAGTCCAAAAGAAATAGCCGTAGCATCAAATTCATTTTTCAAGGCAAATTCATTTAAAGTTTGTATATCTAAAGCTGTATTTTCATAAGCAAAATCATTCCCTATCCACCCAAATTTAATAGCCATATACATAAAAATATCATCAGCATCAGGAGAATGTGCAATAGTAATTTTTTTCATCTATGCTTCCTTTAAATCTTTGCTTTAATTCTAGCAAAATAAATCATTATTTAATTTTATTTTGTTAGAATTCTAACTAAAAATTTAGAATTTTTAAGGAAAGTTATGGATGATAATAAAAGAAAATCTCTAGACGCTGCCCTAAAAAGTTTAGATAAAACCTTCGGAAAAGGCACTATCTTAAGACTAGGGGATAAAGAAGTCGAGCAAATCGATAGCATAGGCACAGGTTCAGTTGGACTTGATCTTGCTTTAGGTATAGGCGGTGTTCCAAAAGGAAGAATTATAGAAATTTATGGGCCTGAAAGTTCAGGTAAAACCACTCTAACTTTACACATTATCGCAGAATGCCAAAAAGCAGGTGGAGTTTGTGCTTTTATCGATGCAGAGCATGCGCTTGATGTGAAATATGCTAAAAATTTAGGTGTAAATACAGATGATTTGTATGTTTCTCAGCCTGATTTTGGAGAACAAGCCTTAGAAATTGTAGAAACTATAGCAAGAAGTGGTGCAGTAGATCTTATCGTAGTAGATAGTGTTGCAGCACTTACCCCAAAAGCAGAAATTGAAGGCGATATGGGTGATCAACATGTAGGACTTCAAGCAAGACTTATGTCTCAAGCTCTAAGAAAACTTACAGGTATAGTTCATAAAATGAATACCACGGTAATTTTTATCAACCAAATTCGTATGAAAATTGGTGCTATGGGTTATGGCACTCCTGAAACTACAACAGGTGGAAATGCGTTAAAATTCTATGCTTCTGTGCGTTTAGATGTTAGAAAAGTAGCAACCTTAAAACAAAACGAAGAACCTATAGGAAACCGCGTTAAAGTAAAAGTAGTTAAAAATAAAGTTGCTCCTCCATTCAGACAGGCTGAATTTGATGTGATGTTTGGAGAGGGTTTAAGCCGCGAAGGTGAATTGATCGATTATGGTGTAAAACTTGATATCGTAGATAAAAGTGGTGCGTGGTTTTCTTATAAAGATAAAAAACTTGGACAAGGTAGAGAAAATTCAAAAGCCTTCTTAAAAGAAAACCCTGAAATTGCAGATGAAATCACAAAAGCGATTCAAAATTCTATGGGAATAGAAGGTATGATCAGCGGTAGCGAAGATGACGAAGGAGAAGAATAATGTTAGTAATTGAAGATGTTAGAGCCTATGAAGTTCTTGATAGCAGAGGAAATCCAACTGTAAAATCCGAAATTACGCTAAGCGATGGAAGTGTAGGTGCAGCTATAGTTCCAAGTGGTGCGAGTACAGGTTCAAAAGAAGCTTTAGAATTGCGTGATAATGATGAAAGATTTGGCGGAAAAGGTGTTTTAAAAGCTGTTGCAAATGTCAATGAAACCATTGCAGATGAAATTTTAGGACTAGATGCTTTTAATCAAACTCAACTTGATGATACTTTGCGTGAGCTTGATGGAACAAATAATTACTCAAATTTAGGTGCAAATGCGACTTTAGGCGTATCTATGGCAACAGCTCGTGCGGCTGCGGCTGCTTTGGGAATGCCTTTGTATCGCTACTTAGGTGGTGCAAATGCGAGCATTTTGCCCGTGCCAATGTGTAATATCATAAATGGCGGTGCTCATGCAAACAACAATGTAGATTTTCAAGAATTTATGATCATGCCTTTTGGTTTTACTAGCTTTAAAGAAGCTTTGCGTTCAGTTTGTGAAATTTATGCGATATTAAAAAAAGAACTCGCAAATTCCGGACATTCTACGGCTTTAGGTGATGAAGGCGGTTTTGCTCCAAATTTAGCTAACAACACAGAACCTATCGATCTTTTAATGACTTGTATCAAAAAAGCAGGTTATGAAAATCGTGTAAAAATCGCTCTTGATGTAGCAAGTACAGAATTTTTCAAAGATGGCAAATACCACATGGAAGGCAAGGCTTTTTCAAGTGAAGATTTGATCGAACGCTATGTAGAACTTTGTGCAAAATATCCAATTTGCAGTATCGAAGATGGCTTAGCTGAAAATGACTTTGAAGGTTGGATTAAGCTTACTGAAAAATTGGGCAATAAAATTCAGCTTGTAGGCGATGATTTGTTTGTAACCAATGAAGATATTTTAAGAGAAGGTATCATCAAAAAAATGGCAAATGCTGTGCTTATTAAACCAAATCAAATCGGAACTATTACCCAAACTATGAGAACTGTGCGTTTAGCGCAAAGAAATAACTATAAATGCGTGATGAGTCATAGAAGCGGCGAAAGCGAAGATGCTTTTATAGCGGATTTTGCTGTAGCTTTAAATACAGGACAAATCAAAACAGGAGCTCTAGCAAGAGGTGAAAGAACTGCAAAATACAATCGCTTGCTTGAAATTGAACTTGAAAGCGATGAATATTTAGGAGAAAAGCTCTGAGCGATTTACTTAAAGAATACGACGAAAGCACAAGAAAAAAAAGTTTTTATACCCATGTTATAAAAATGATTTTTTGGGCTTTTCTTGTTGTAATTGGAGCGATTTATTTTGGCAATATGTTTTTTGGGCAGTATTCTTTAGATACTTTATTGAGCTTAGAAAATACCAAAGAAGAGCTTAATAAAAAGATTATTTTGCTCAAAGAACAAAATGCTAAAGCACAAAAAGATTATTTTGAATTAAAAGGATTATACCCAAATGAAAACTAGAATTTTAGCAATATTTTTTATTTTTACCTCTCTTTTATATGCTGATGAAAATCCTTTCAAGACAGATCAAAATATAACCTTGGTTGCTCCACCTGAATTTCAAAAAGAGGAAGTTAAATTTAATTCTAGTGCAAGAATTTTAAAAAGCATTACTTTTAATTATATCAATTTAGACGGAAGTGAAGATAAGATCGATTTAGATGTCAATAAAAGTATTGATTGGCACGATACTTATACTATATCAAGATTTAAAAGCCCTGATCCTTCAAAAGTACTTGATGTTTCAGTTACTATACCTGAAAAAAATAGTTCTAAACAAGAATCAAACTCAACAGCCAATGTTGAAATACCTTTACAGGTTGCAAAGATTTATGATTTTATTTCTTATGCGGTTTATAAAAACAAAATAAAACTTAACACTAGTGATGAAATGATTACAGATTTTTCAGTAGGAAATCCAAGCAAAATCGTTATAGATTTTAGATCTAAAATGATTAGCCCTACAAAAAACATACGCCTTAGCAATTCTATTTTTAAACGCATAGACTTTGGATCTCATAAAGGATATTATCGACTTGTAATATATCTTGACGGAACTTATAATTATAATATTCAAAAAGATGCAACTGGATATATGATTAATCTGCTTTGATGAGATTTATTTTTTTAATATGTTGTGCTTGTTTAGTTTTTGCTAATGAAATTTTACTTCTTAGCAAATTCGATAAGCAAGATTTTAATTCTAAAGATTTCAATGCTTATTTGATGAGCGAAAAACTTGATGGAGTGCGTGGAATTTGGGATGGGAAATATCTAAAAACTCGCCAAAATTACCAAATAAAAACTCCTGACTTTTTTACAAAAAATTTCCCTCCTTTTGCTGTTGATGGTGAGCTTTGGATAGCAAGAAATAAATTTGATGAAATTTCAGCTTTAATTCGTAGTGGCGATAGCAATTTGACCTTATGGAAGGAAGTAACTTATAATATTTTTGATGTGCCAAATGCTTGTGAAGAATTTCAAATTTCTACTTGCACTCTTAAAAATCGTTTGGCTGTTTTAGAAGAGTATTTGCAAAAATATCCTAGTGCCTATATAAAAATTATTCCTCAAATTCCAGTTGAAAATCAAAATAATTTAAATCAATTTTACGAAAGCATTATAAAAAATCAAGGTGAAGGTATTGTCATACGCAAAAATTTAAGTCCTTATGAAAAAGGCAGAAGTAAAAATGCTATGAAATTAAAACCCTATGATGATGCAGAGTGTGAGTTAGTAGGATTTCGCAAGGGCAAGGGCAAATTTGAAAATCAAGTAGGTGCCTTACTTTGTAAAATGCCTAATGGACAAATCATTAAAATAGGCAGTGGTTTAAAAGATGAAGATAGAAAAAATCCTCCAAAAATTGGTAGTATTGTGACTTATAAATTTAATGGATTGACCAAAAATTCCTTACCTCGCTTTCCGGTTTTTTTAAGAATAAGAGATGAAAATCCTTGACTTTAAAATTATTTTGTGATAAAATATTTCCTTTTATTTATTCGGGGTGTAGCGCAGTCTGGTTAGCGCACTTGGTTTGGGACCAAGGGGCCGAAGGTTCGAATCCTTTCACCCCGACCATTTTTTATAAATTTATACAAAATGGTGAGTGTAGCTCAGTCGGTTAGAGCATCAGATTGTGGTCCTGAGGGTCGTGGGTTCAATTCCCATCACTCACCCCACTAAGCGCTCGTAGCTCAACTGGATAGAGCGACAGACTTCGGATCTGTAGGTTATGGGTTCGATTCCTATCGGGCGCACCACCAAGATTTTATATGCGTTCATAGCTCAGCTGGATAGAGCAACGGCCTTCTAAGCCGTAGGTCAGAGGTTCGAATCCTCTTGGGCGTACCACTTTAGCGGATGTGGTGAAATTGGCAGACACGCCAGACTTAGGATCTGGTGCAGCAATGCGTGAAGGTTCAAGTCCTTTCATCCGCACCACTTACTTTTATCATTTTCAAACAAGAGTTGATTTCTCATAAATTTTTATTTCATTTTAAAATTTCTTATGATTGTTAGATAAAATGCAAATTTAATTTAGATAAATTCAAAAATTATCTTGCAAAAGATTTGAAAAATAATTAAAATATACAAAATTCAATTCAAGGAGATAAAATGAAAAAATTAGGTTTAGCTTTAGCAGTTTTAGTTGCTTTAAATGTGTCAGCATTTGCAGATTTGATAGTTATCAATAAAAAAGATTTAGTTCCAGTTTCAGCAAGCGAAATGCAAAACAAATATTTCCAAGAGAGCATCAAAACAATTATAGATGAGCCACTTTTTAAAAAGGCAACTTTTTATGAAGCAGATATTGTTGCAAAAGTTGATCCAAAAACTTATAAAGTAAATCAAAGTATGATAAAAGACTATTATTCAGATAAAAGCAAATATGTTTATTATAAGACAGTTCTTATATTAACTAGTGATGGCAAAAGAGCTAGATTATCTACTCTTACTTGCGATGTATCAAGTTTTGATAAGAAGGGATATTTTTGTGGAGGAACAGCTGAACATAATTATTCTATTAAGTAAATATTGCAAATAAAAATCCGCCTTGAGTTTTCACTCTTGGCGGAAATCCACTATTAAAGGCTTTTAGAATGAAAAAACATTCTAAGCGTCTTAAAGTAGCATTATATCTAAATTTTAAGCTTTTTAAGTTAAAAATTTCTAGTTTTTTAAATCGTTTTATCTTTTATATCTTTGCTGTAAAGACAAAATCAGCACTCATTAAAAATCTTTTCTTGATTAAATTTTTGTAAATTCATTTTTAGTGTTAAAAATGTGATGATATTAACTTTATAAAAGTATTATTATATATTTTTTACTTAGGATAGCGATTATGAAAAAAACAATTTTAACCATTCTTTTTTTACTCACTCTTACGCAAGCTAAGGAAATACAAGTTTATGAAAGTCCTACTTGTGGCTGTTGTGATCTTTGGGCTGATTATATGAAAGCTAAGGGTTATGAGGTTAGCGTTCATAAAACCAATGATTTTCTTAAAATCAAAGAAAAAATGGGTATAAAAGATGAGTATCAAAGTTGCCATACAGGTGTGATCGAAGGCTATGCTATTGAAGGGCATGTTCCTGAAAGTGCTATAGCATGGTTGCTTGAAAACAAACCTAAAGATGTTATAGGAATTTCAGCTCCTGGCATGCCGCAAGGAAGCCCAGGAATGGAACAAGGTTATAGTGAAAAATATCCTGTAATTTTGATGAAAAAAGATGGAAGCTATGAGCTTTATGGATATTTTATAGGAGATAAAAAGCTTTAAAGTAAATTTTAGCTTTTTACTTTTTTGATTTCTTTTTCAAGTATGCTATAAGGAGTTAAGCCTATGAATTTTTCATCCATTTTTCCTTCTTTGAAAAAACTAAGCACAGGCACTCCATATATTTCCCCAATGGCACTTGAAAGGTATTTAGCTGCTCTTTTTTCATAAAACATTGCTAAATTAGATAAACCTTTTTCATCAGCCCAAGCTTTTGCATCATTTGCATCATTTGCATCGCCTAAAACCACAAAGATATTAAAATCATAATTTTTAGCCAAATTCTGCAAAATAGGAATTTGTTCTTTACAAACTCCACAATCTTTTGTGAAAAATACTAAGGCAAAATTTTGTGCTTTATCATTTAGTTTTAGGCTTTTTTCAAAACCATTGTAGGCAAAATTATAGGTTTTATCACTATTTAAAGCTTTAAAATTTTCTCCACTATCACAAGCTACAAAAAATAAAGCTATGATTAAAGCAAAGAAATAAGCTTGGATTCGAAAAATTCCCATGGTTTTTCTCCTAAAATTCTATCTTTTATCATTCCATCTTTAATGATGATGGTAGTAGGGGTTGCAAACACAGCATAACGATCATTGGTGATTTTAAGATCGTCTTTTAAAACTTTTACATTTTTAAAGTCAAATTGTTCGGCTAAAACCTTAACTACATTGGCATTATCGATGGAATTTATAGCATAAACACTGATTTTATTGGGATGATTTTGTATGAATTCATCTAAAGAAGGGAGTTCTTTTAAGCAAGAAGGGCAGCCATTTTGAAAAAAGACTAAGACTTTTAAACTTGTATTATCATCAGCAAGTTTTACAGCTTTTCCTAAGGTATCTTTAGCTGAAATTTCAGCGCTTTTTTCTCCAACTTTTCCAGTATCTTTTGAATTTTCAAAAGAACAAGCATTGAGCAAGAACAAAATGCTTAAGATTAAAAGGCTTTTTTTCATTTTAACACTCCATGTTGTAAGATAAGGGTTCGATCTGCGAATTTAGCCAAATCAGGATTGTGTGTGATTAAAACTATGGTTTTGCCTTCATTTTTTAATTTTTGCAAGGTTTGAAGAACGATTTGTTCATTGGCTTCATCTAAATTTCCTGTGGGTTCATCTGCGAGTAAAAGCTCTGGGTTGTTGATCAAAGCTCTTGCTATGCAAACTCTTTGTTGTTCTCCACCACTTAATTGGCTAGGTAAATGAGTGAGTCTATGCGAAAGTCCTACTTTTTCAAGAACCATTTTGGCATCTTCTTCATCTACGCTTGAGTGATAATACTGAGAGAGCATAACATTTTCTAAGGCGTTAAGATAGGGGATAAGATGAAATTGTTGAAAGACAAGCCCTATTTTTTCACGACGCAAGGTGATTTTTTGCTCTTCATCCATTTGCTCTAGGTTTTCATTATCCAAGATATACTCTCCAGAGCTTGGAGTATCCATGAGTGATAGTATGTTTAAAAGCGTTGATTTTCCACTTCCTGATGGACCCATGATGGCAAGCCATTCTCCTTCATAGACGCTTAAGTTGATATTGTTTAAGGCTTTAACTTTGCCAAATTCTTTATTTAAGTTGTTTATTTTAATAAGTTCTTTTTTCATCATTCACCTTTCAAATTTTCACACACATTGATTTTTAATGCTCTTTTTATAGGAAAAAATGCAGCCAAAAAGGCAAAAATCAAAGAAATGATTAAGGCTATAAAAACAGCTATAAATCTAAAATCAATACTAGAATTAAAAATCAAATAACCAAAGACATTAGCTAAGAATATTCCACAAAAAGCTCCGATTAAACTAGCAAAAAAACTTACTATAAAGCATTCACTAGCAAAAAGTTTAAAAATTTCACTTTTTTTCGCACCCAAGGCTAAACGCAGTGCGATTTCTTTTTTGCGAGAAAATATAATAGAGCTTAAGGTCGTATTAACGCTAGTAGTGACTATGATCAATACTACAAGTATGATTAAAAACATTAAAGCTTTGATTTTTCCAAGCACTAAACCTTCACTTAAGGATACTGAAGATATAGGTTTTGCATCGATGAATTCATTGCTGATTGCTTGTGTTTTGGCTTTAACTTCATCAAAATTTCCATAAACTACAGCATTAGCATAGTTAATACCGGCTCTATCGCTTAAATTTTGCACCACGCTTAAAGGAGCTAAAACAATGCTATCAAATTCATCATTGCTTGAAAGTATGCCTTTTATGGTAAGTTTTATGCTTTTTCCATTGTTTGGATTGTAAATTTGAAGTTCATTGCCTGTTTTTAGGCCTAGTTGCTTGGCTAAATTAACCCCTAAAAAGGCTGAATTTTCATCAAAATCATTTAGAGAAAAGCTTCCTTCTTTAACTTCTAAAAAAGGTTTAGTGATTTTTAAAGCCCTAAAATCAGTGCCTAAAACCACTCCGCTTGTACTGCCTAAATTTAAAAAATCATACAAAAAAGGAGTTAAAGCTCTAGCCTTTAAATTTTCTTTTATTTTTTCATACTCAGCATTGGAGATAAAATTTTCATCCTGCTTAGGGCTGATCATTACATTTGCTCCATAAGCTTTTAATTCTTTAGAAAGTTTGGTGTCAATATCAAAATAAATATTTAAAAAAGCTGAGCAAGTAAGTGTTCCTATAAAAACACTTAAAACTATTATAAAAAGTCTTTGATAAGAAAAGTTAATGCTTTTAAAAAGCTCATTAAGGAAAAACTTATCTACCATAAAGCACTCCTGCAGCTGAAAGTTGTGTGATATTTTTGATAGGAAGCAAGCAACCTAGTAAGGCAATAAGTCCTGCAAAAATAAAGCTTAAAGGTAAAGCTACAAAGGCTATATCAATAAAATATCCAAAAATGCTAAGGCTGATGATTTGAGAAAGTGCTGTGCCAAAAATAAAGCCAAATAAAGCAGCAAATAAAGCTACGATTAAATTTTCACTAGCAAAGATGAGATAAATTTGAAAAGTATTAGCACCAAGTACTTTTAAAAGTCCTATTTCTTTTTTTCTACGATGAATTTCAGAACTCATCAGGCTTGAAATCGCAATACTTGCAACAATAAGACAAATAATACAAGTAATGCCCATTAAGGATTGGATCTTTTTAACCACCAAGCTTTGAGCATCGCTTATAGCATTTAGAGCTTTTGCATCAGCACCTGGTAAGCCATCACTAATTTGACTAGCGATTGAGCCTACATAAGCTGAGCAATACCATTTGTCATATTCTAACTGATCTAATTTTTCTTCGCCCATGCGACGCACTTTTTCAGAAAGGGCTGATTCAGGTATGGTAAAAGCTCTTACTTCTGCACTTGAGTAAAGCCCTTGTTTGTTGAGTAAATCTTGAGCTAAATTTAAAGGAGCGATGATTTTATTTGACATTTTAGGATTGGCATGAAGTAAAATGCCTACGATTTTTGCTTCTTTGCTTTGATTGTTTTCTCCTATGAGTTTGATGGTATCTCCTAATTTTAGTTTATTGTTTTTAGCAAAGTCTTCGCCTAGCATGATTTCATTGCTATCATCTTTTGCCCATTCTCCTTGCACTGCTAAATAAGGATAAAGACTTTTTATACCTGTGATAAAATCATCATCATCTTTAATTTTTATGGCTTTTTGAAAATAAGTGCCATAAATAAGTGCTTTTTGCTGGGAGTTTTCAATTGTGATTTTACCTTCTAAAAAAGGAGCAAGTGCGGTGATGTTGTTACGCCAATAAATGTCTTTAATCATATATAAATTTTTTTCTTCTAGGTAGTTTTTGTTTTTTAAGGGTTCATAAAGTTCATTACCTATTTCTATACTAAGACTTGAGCCTTTGGGTAAAACAAGGATATTAGAGCCATAGCTTTTGAGTTGTTTGGTTACTTCATCGCCTATACTTAGAGTAATATTTAGCATAGTAGAGAGCAAAAGCGTGGCTAAAAAACAAGTAAGAAAGGCTAAAAATTTTTGAATTTTGTTTTTAAATATAGAGTTAAAAATCATTTTAGCCAACATCGTTTCTCCTTTGGATTAAAAATTGGGCTTCGTTTTCTTCTACATATTTTGTAGGATCTTTTTTAAATTCTTCATAGTTGTTTTGATTTGAAAAATAATAAGTAATCCCTTTATAGCTATAAGAAAAAGGAGCTTGGGTGTTTATAATTTTTGTTTTTGATACAGGATCTTGCACTTCAATTTCCTTGATTTGACTAAAATAATTAGATCCTGCTATTACATCTTTAACATCTATGGTGATTTTTTTACCATCGTATTCGTATTTGAGTGGGATAGGATTGCAACCCCCGCTTTTGCCTACACTAGGCAAGAAAATACGCACATTGCAAGAAATGCAAATGAGTTGTCCATCTTTTTTGATATAACCCATATCTCCACAAATCATACAAGCATCAAAAACAGCTACAGGAGAATCCCTATCTTCTCTTTTATTGATAAGAAAAAACCTTATCACTTTGCCTTCAGCACTGATATAAGCAAAGCGGTGAAGTTTGTTGTCCCTTAAAAGAGCTATATCAAAGATAAATTTGCCATTCTTATCGGGTAAAATTTCTTTAGGCTCATCTATGGTTAAAGGCTTAGAGCTTACCATAAAAAAGTATAAAATAATGCAAAAACTTATAACACAGGAGATAAAAACACTGGAAAAATAGCGATTAATAAGACTTGTTTTAGCTTCGTTTTTGCGATAATTTATATCTAAAATTTGTTTTTTGCTTATATTTTTTTTGCGAATTTTTAGGCTTAAGAATGCTAAAAAAGTGATGAAAATTAAATAAACATAAATTCCAAAAACACCAAAATAATTACTTTTTCCTACAAAACTCACCAAAAAAGTATGAGTTTCTATGATGGAATTTCGCATTAAAGTAAGCAAGATATTGGCTAGAGCTTTATCGCTTTCTATAAGGATAAGCAGTAAAAACAGCATAAAGCTTGTTTTTTGATTAAAATTTTTTTGCCATTTTAAAAAGAAGAAAATCAAAATACAAACAAGCAAGGCTAAAGCAATAAAACCTAAAGAACTTATACCTTCGCTATCGATTAAAGAGCTAGTAAAAATAGGGAAATCTTGACTTAAAAAATAATAATGCAAAGCGGTGCAAAAACTTAAAATTCCCAATAAAATAAAATTTAAAATTTCAATTTTTTTCCAAAAATAAAATATAAAGCTTACTAGTAATAAACCTATAAAAACAAAATCAAAATTAAAGATTAAATTTTCGGTTTTTAAAAATTGTGCTGCGATAAAAAAAGCAAAATATCCAAATAAAAAGCCCAAAAAAACTACTAAAAAACTTTTAAAAATATATTTTTTATCAGGAGTGATAAAGGCCATTAAAATACTTAGCGGTAAAACACTGATAAGAAAATGCACAAAATATATACTCATAATTTACTCTTTAAACATTGTTATTTTAATTTTCAAATAAAAATAAAAATATTTAAACACTCGGAAAATCCGAGTGTAAAATCATTTTGGCGTGCCTGTGTATTTGAATTTATAATCTACTTTAAAAGGTTCAAACCACTTACCCACGCCTGTTTCTTCATCAACATGGCGTCCAAAACCTTGTTTTTCTGGATTTGAGATATAAAAAGTAAGTTCATAATTTCCTACGCCAAAGCCACCTTTTTTATCTTTTTCCATAGCGATATTTGCGCCATAGTGAGGACCATCATCAGCCACCATAGGCATCAAAGTTCCGCGTTTAATCGCACCTGTGTCGGTATTTTTAAGTTCATAGGCTATGGTTAAATAAGGCATCCAAAAACCTTCTGGAAAACCATTTGGATTGTTTTTAAGTGCGTGAATATCAGCTTCTAGGTGAATATCTGCTAAAGACGCAGCTAAATCAATACCTCTTGGTTCCATTTCAATAGGTTGTAAATAAACAGCGGCTATTTCCATACCATTAAGTTCTTTTGGATCACCGATTGGCACTTCGCCTGCAAATAAATTTGTACTAATAACCGCAGCTGCAGCAACTACTGATAAAACTTTTTTTATCATGATTTTACTCCTTTTTTTGAAATTTGTTTTGTTATTAAAATGCCAATAATTAGCATGATCAAAACTATAAATTGAGGGATTAAGGTTTCATAGTAAGGATAAATTCCAAGCCATAAAATCGGTTCAAAATTCATAGGTATAAGACTAGGAATGATGACTTTTCCTTCTATGAGTTCAGCTATACCTTTGCCTGTAAAAACAAAAACCATGTAAAAAATAATGTAAGAAGTGATATAGAAAAATTGTTTTACAGGTATGCGAATGGCTCCTGCTTTTAAAAGAAAATATAAAACAATAAGTATTAAAATTCCAAGTCCAAGCCCACCAAAAACAGCACTAAAATCAGTGCTTGTTTTAGCATCAAAAAGCAAGGCTTGATAAAAAAGCACAGTTTCTGCACCTTCTCTATAAACAGCTAAAAATACGGTAATCCAAAGGGTTTTTGCACTATTGTTTGATATAGCATCTATAGCACCTTGTTTGATAAAGCTTGTCCATTTTTTATTTTGTGCGTTTGAAAGTAACCAAAAGCCCACATAAAAGAGTAGCAATACGGCTATAAGCATGGTAATACCCTCTATAAGCTCTCTACTTTGTCCTGCATTTTCTTTAAATAGCCAAGAAACTCCAAAAGCGGTAACAAAACTTAAAATCACTCCTGTAAAAAGAGCACTATAGGCGATATTTAAACGATTTTTGTTGCCACTTTGCACAAGATAAGAAACAATGGCTACAACGATAATCAAAGCTTCCAAGCCTTCACGCAAAATAATACCTAAAGCCCATATAAACAGCGAATAAGGAGTAGAATCTTGAATTTTATCCACACTGCTTGCTATGAGTTGTTCTAAGTCATTAAAAGTAGCTTCAAGCTCTTTTTTATCTGCACTTGCTTTAATCAGTGCCACGCCTTTGGAAAATAAACTTTCTATTTTAAGTTTTAAGCCGCTATCTACAGCACCGATTTTATTTTCCATACCACTTGCTTCAAAAATATCTAGATAAATTCCTTGTAAATCATCTACTATAGAAGCACTAAAGCCATCATAATTTTTTAAAATTCCATCTAAAGCAAGTTTGATATCATTAGAAACTTTGGCATAATCTTTGCCTTTTGTTTCATCATTAAAGCCTGAAATTTGCAAACTTGAAAGTTCTGAATTTGGAATTTGTAAGAAAACATCAAAAATTTGTTCTTCTATGTTATCTAAGCCATCTCTTAAGCCTTTTTCATCTATTTTTGCATCGTTGATTTGGCGTATAAGGGTGCGTATGGCTTGTTGAATTTTTTGATCGTTTCCTGCTTTGGTAAATTTATTTACTAAAATTTCTACTTTGGTATTGCGATAATCACTAAATAAGGCATCATTTAAAAAATCTTTACTAGCTTGGTAGTTTTTTTCTTTAAAAGCATTAGCTGCCTGTGAAAATTTGGTAGAGATATTATCTAGTATAAATTGCAATCTTGCGTCCATTGCAGCGGCAGCTTGTAAATCAGCGCTTGCATTATCATCTGTAAGTTTGCTTGTGTCGTTGTTTGCAGGTGTAGGATCTTGGGTGGTTAAAGAACTTTGTGCTAAATCTTTTTTATCCACGCCCATCATTTGTGCGATTAAAGCTTCTGCATCAGCTTCGCGTTTGGCATTGGCTTCTAGGCTTGATTTTTCAGCTTTGGCCTTATCATAGTTTGTATCGCTTGCTTCTGCTTTTAAACGATATCCATTTTGTAAGATTGGGGCTACTTCATCAAGATCATAATAAAGACTATCAATTAAAGCATTAATTTGTGTCAAAGGAGCTTCATCTTTATACATGCGACGCAAATTTACAAATTTACGCTCCATGGTGATGGCTTTTCTTCCTATGTTTCTTCCTATAGGGCCTTCCATATTTTCAAAATGTTGAAAATACGCATCTTCGCTAAGCTTTTTAGCACCTAGATTATCGCCCTTTTTGTAAGTTTCTATGCTTTGTTTTAGCATGTCTTTGATAAGATTTGCTTCATTAATATAATCATCTACTCTAGCAAAAGCTGAGCTTGATAAAAAAATACTTATAATTAAAAATATAATTTTAAAAATTTTCATTATCATTATCCTTGGTTTTTGATAAAAATAATATTTATTATCAAAATAAATAATAGCTAGTATAATATTAAAAATCTTAAATAGAACTAAAAAATAAGCTTTTGTATTGATAATATTTTTTATTAATTATATTTAAGATATATTTTAATAAATTTTTAAATATATCTTATTTTGTGATTTAATATGGGTTGTTTTTAAGTATCGCAAGGTTTTCTTCTAGGCTATGCACTTTGGGATATTGTTTTTGTATTTTTAATTTTTCCTTTTTTGATGTTTTAAAAGCTTAATAAAAATCAAAAAATCATTTATTGTGTATTCTTCAAGGAGATAGCTATAGCATATTTTAGATTAAGCAGATATATCCAAAAGTTTATCTTTTTTGTTGGTATCTGTGTTTATAGAATTGCTATTGTCTTTATTTGCTTCTTCTTTCTCAGCTTTAGCTTCTACTTTTTCTTTTTTTTCTTGAAATTTTAAAGTTGAAGTTATATTAATTCTTTTACTTTCAAAATTTGTATCTACTATTCCCCTACAAGGTGTATTAAGTAACATTAGCAAACTCCTATATAATTGCAATAGCTTTTTAAGTTGTAATTTTTGATTATATTATAAATCGTATAAATAAGATAAAACTTAAATTTATTGAAGTAAAATTTTATCTATTTCATTTGCTTCTAAAAGTATCAACCATTTATATTTTGCTTATTGTTTCATAGTGTAAAAATTTTTAAAATAGGATTTTATCTTAAAAAATTTATGATATTTAATTTCAGATATTGGTTTCCTTGAAAAATTTTAAAAAGTTTAGTAAAAAATATTAAGTTTTAAAAATATCATCCGATTTAAATAAAGTCTTAAGACTCAATCTAAAAGGAGGATGATATGGTTTCAGATGTTTCTATGGGTAATGCTAATTTAATGGCTGCTGTTAATACTTCAGTTTTGAAAAAATCTATGGACACAAACGAGGCATTGATGAATGAACTCATCGAAGGTATGGAAGGTGTCTCTCAAGCCTCCGTTCCACAAGTTTCTAGCTCTAGTGGTTTGGATATTTACGCTTAAATATCTTAAGAACAAGCTTAAGAACTTGTTGGTATCTTGGGCTTGTTTTTTTAAATAATTATTTCTTTAGTATTTTTTCGTTATAATTTTGCCATTTTATTTATCGTATTAAATTTTTATAATATTTATTTAGGAGCAAGGATGCAAATGATAAAGAAGATGGTTTTAAGTGAAACTTTCCCTGGTATTTTGCTTATATTTTTTACATTTTTAGCCTTATTATGTAAAAATTCTTCTTTAAGTGTTATTTATACAGATTTTTTTCATGCTAATTTTACAGTAGGATTTGATCATTTTCAAATTTCAAAATCGTTGGATTTATGGATAAATGATGGTTTGATAGCTATATTTTTTCTATGTATAGGGCTTGAGTTAAAATATGAAATTTTACGCGGACAGCTTAAAAATATAAGAGCTGTATCTTTACCTATATTTGGAGCTTTGGGGGGTATGATTACTCCTGCTTTAATTTTTGCTGCTATTAATTATTCCCATGATTTTGCTATGAAAGGTTGGGCAATACCTACAGCAACCGATATAGCTTTTGCAGTGGGTATTTTGATGCTTTTAGGAAATAAAATTCCTACAAGTTTAAAGCTTTTTTTACTTTCTTTAGCTATTTTTGATGATTTGGGCGCTATTGTTATTATTGCTTTATTTTATACAGATCAGCTTTCAGCTTTGGCGATTATTATTTGTTTGTTTTGTATATTTGCTCTGCTTTTGTTAAATTATTATCACATCACCCATCTTTCTTTGTATGTGTTAGTAGGTGTTGTATTGTGGATAGCTATGCTTAAAAGTGGAGTACATGCGACTTTGGCTGGTGTGATCATTTCTTTATTTATACCGCTTGATACAAAAAATAAAAAACCTTATTTGCATGAAGTTCTTAAGGATTTAAATCCTTGGGTGGTTTATTTTATCTTGCCTTTATTTGCTTTTGCTAATGCTGGGATTGATATCAGAGATATGCATCTTGGTTCGGTATTTTCGCCTGTAAGCCTTGGAATTATTCTAGGATTATTTTTAGGAAAGCAACTAGGTGTTTTTACTTTTTGTTTTATTGCTATCAAACTTAAGCTTGCAAAACTACCTGAAAATATTAAATATGGAAAATTTTATGGTATATGTATTTTAACAGGCATTGGTTTTACGATGAGTTTGTTTATTGATGGTTTGGCTTATAAAAATAGTGATATTTTTGAACATGCGGATAAACTTGCTATTTTAATAGCTAGTTTTTTAAGTGCCATTGTTGGTTTTATTTATCTTAAGATTGTTAAATGAATAATATAGTACATAAATTAAAAACTTTAGTTTTAAACGAGGCTTTTGGTGGTGTTTTACTTATAGTTTGTACTTTGCTTGCTTTGCTTGTGCAAAATGGATCTTTTAGCGAACATTATCGAGAATTTCTAAATTTAAAAGTCGGATTTAGCGTAGGTGAATTTGAGCTTAATAAGCCTTTTTTACTTTGGATAAATGATGGGCTTATATCTATATTTTTCTTTGCTATAGGGCTTGAGCTTAAGAAGGAATTTTTGCACGGGGATTTTAAAAATCCTAAAAATATTGTTTTACCTTTTATGGCTGCTTTAGGGGGTATACTTATACCTGCGATGTTGTTTGCTTTGGTAAATATAGGAGATGCTTATACTTTAAAAGGTTGGGCTATACCTACAGCCACAGATACAGCGTTTGCCTTAGCGATTTTAATGATGTGTGGCAAACATATTCCATCAAGTTTAAAAATTTTCTTACTTTCTTTGGCTATTTTTGATGATGTGGGTGCTATTTTAATTATAGCTATTTTTTATACGACAAAATTATCAATAGTTGCTTTTGTCGTTGCAGGAATTGCTATTTTGGCAATGCTTGTTTTAAATATTTTAGGAATAACAAGAAAGTCTTTTTATTTTATTTGCTCAGTTATTCTTTGGATTAGTGTTTTAAAAAGTGGTGTGCATGCAACTTTAGCTGGAATCATAACAGCATTTTTTATACCGATGCAAACTAAAAATGGAGAAGCATTTTTAGAAGAAATCTATGAAAGTCTAAAATTTTGGCTCGCTTTCGTTATATTGCCTTTATTTGCTTTTGCTAACGCTGGGGTAAATTTATCCAATATCGATATAGGAGCAATTTTTTCAGGTGTAAGTGTAGGTATTTTCTTGGGGCTTTTTGTGGGTAAACAAGCGGGTGTATTTTTGTTTTCTTATTTGGCAATCCGCTTTAAATTTGCAGCCTTGCCCCAAGGTTCAAATTTGAAACAACTTTATGGGGTTTGTATACTTACAGGAATTGGTTTTACAATGAGTTTGTTTATCGATGGCTTGGCGTATGAAGTCAGTGATATTTTTAATTATGCAGATAATTTAGCTATTCTCATAGCTTCATTTTGTTCTGGGATTTGGGGTTTTATTTATCTTAAATTCTTTGCTACTCGATCTTAAGGGGATTGATGAGGCATATTTTTTTCATCATCGCGATTATATTCTTTATAAGCGGATGTAGTTTTTATCAGAATTTAAACTATACTCGTCCGATTTATAATACAAATAAAGAAACAAAACTTAAGACTATTGCAAATGAATGGAAAAAAACTCCTTATGTTTTAGGTGGAACTACTAAAAAAGGTGCTGATTGTTCAGGATTTACACAGAGTGCATTAGCTCAGCTTAATATGCGCATACCTCGCACCACAAAAACTCAATTAGGTTCTGGGAGAAAAGTTTCTAAATCAAAATTGCAAACAGGAGATTTGGTATTTTTTAAGACAGGTAGAGGGCCAAATGGTATGCATGTTGGTATTTATATGAGCAAGGGAAAATTTATACATTTATCTACTAAAGGTGGAGTAAAAGAAGTCGAGCTAAATAGTTCTTATTGGAAGGCTCGTTATATAGGAGCAAGAAGGTATTAAAGTGAAAATAGGTGTATTTGATAGCGGGGTAGGGGGGCTTAGCGTTTTAAAATCTCTTTATGAAGCTAGACTTTTTGATGAAATTATCTATTATGGAGATACCGCAAGAGTTCCTTATGGAGTAAAAGATAAAGATACTATTATAAAGTTCTGTCTTGAAGCATTGGAATTTTTTGAACAATTTCAAATTGATATGCTTATCATTGCATGTAATACTGCTAGTGCTTATGCTTTAGATGCTTTAAGGACAAAAGCACATTTTCCAGTATATGGTGTAATTGATGCAGGGGTTGAAGCAACGATAAAAGCTTTGTATGATAAAAATAAAGAAATTTTAGTCATTGCAACAAAAGCAACCATTAAATCAGAAGAATACCAAAAGCGTTTATTATCCCAAGGATATACAAATATAAATGCTTTAGCTACAGGGCTTTTTGTACCTATGGTTG
This sequence comes from Campylobacter sp. CH278, assembly GCF_004378845.1. Lineage (NCBI taxonomy): Bacteria > Pseudomonadati > Campylobacterota > Epsilonproteobacteria > Campylobacterales > Campylobacteraceae > Campylobacter > Campylobacter sp. CH278. The sequence goes on from NZ_RYXZ01000004.1 coordinate 93,842, forward strand.
AAGAAGGTATTTTTGAAGGAGATTTTTTGCAAAGTGCTATGGAGTATTATTTTAAAAATATCACAACTCCAGATGCTTTGATACTCGCTTGCACTCATTTCCCTTTACTAGGTCGTTCTTTAAGTAAGTATTTTGGTGATAAAACAAAATTAATTCATTCGGGAGATGCTATAGTTGAATTTCTTAAAGAAAGAGAAAATATAGATTTGAAAAATCATAAAGCAAAATTACATTTTTATGCTTCAAGCGATGTTGAATCTTTAAAAAATACTGCTAAAATTTGGCTAAATTTATAAGGAAATAAAATGATAGAATTGAAAAAACCAGATGAAATAGAAAAATTAAGAATAGCAAATCAAATTGTAGCAAAAACTTTAAATTTTTTAGAGAATGAAATTAAAATAGGAATGAGCTTAAAACAAATCGATAAAATGGCAGAAGATTATATTTTAAGCCTTGGCGCCAAGCCATCATTTAAGGGACTTTATGGTTTTCCAGGTGCCATTTGCACATCTTTAAATCAAGTTTGTATCCATGGAATTCCAGATGATAAAATTATCAAAGAGGGTGATATTTTAGGTCTTGATGTGGGAAGTTTGATTGATGGGTATTATGGGGATGCAGCAAGAACTATTGCTATAGGAGAAGTTTCACCCACTGATAAAGCTTTAATCTCTTGTGCTAAAGACGCGTTATATCATGCTATAGATATTATTCGTGATGGAATGCGTTTTAAGGAACTTTCAGCTGCTTTAGGCGAATTTATCCATGCAAGAGGTTTTGTCCCGCTTCGTGGATATTGCGGGCATGGTATAGGACGAAAGCCCCATGGAGAGCCTGAAATTTTAAACTATTTAGAAAAAGGTGCGAGTGCAAAAAGTGGCCCTAAAATTAAAAATGGAATGGTGTTTTGCATAGAGCCTATGATATGCCAAAAAGATGGAACACCAAAGCATTATAATGGAAAATGGGATGCTGGAAGTATTGATGGGCTGAATGCGGCTCATTATGAACATTGTGTTGCCGTGATTAATGGGCGTGCTGAAATTCTTTCTATGATATGATATTAAATTATAAAAATAATATTTTTTTCTTAAAATCCTAAAAATTTAAAATTTTTTAAATAATATTGTAGTAATATTCTTTAATAATTTAAGTTAATAAATGATATTTTTATAGCAGATTAAGTGTTTTTAGAATAAAATATCACATCGTATTAAACTAAAACATAAATATGATTTAGATAATTTAATAAAAATTGTTAATTATCTAAATATTTATTTTAGTTTAAAGAGATCTTTTAAGATCTCGTTTGGGTTAGGCTATTTCCCTCCCCCTTTTTATTCGTAGCCTAACTCTCTTTTAGAGTTTGGAAAATCTCTTTAAGCTAAAATATATTATATTTGCTTAAAGAGAACAAACGATTACTATTCTTATTTAAATAAATTTTTAAAATCCATTGTAGAGTTATAAATTCCAGCATTATCCATAGTTTCGCCCATGGTAATTGCGGTTGCTAATTCTGATAGAATGATTTTTATTTCATCTCTTTTATCTTGTATATAGGCCAATACACCTTCGTAATTACTTGTTTGAAGAATTAAAAGTGGATTGGCAATTTCAAATTCAAAGAGTTTTTTATCAACATAAACATTGAAAATATTTCCAAAAAGAGCTGTTCCCATGAAAGAGCAGTTTTGTATAAGTTGTGATGCTGTAGCATCAAGAGTTCTTTTTTGCATATCATCTGAATTTTCATCTATTCTTTCTAGAATGCTTTTTTCTATTTTTTTTAAAGACATATCAAGCACTTGAAGCGCTCCTATAAAATCATTTGCATCATTGATTTGAGAGCAAATTTGATTTGCTTTAAATTCATTCACGCCCTGAATTTCACCTAAGTGTTTTTTAAATATATCTAAATCACTTTTCATTGTTTACCTTTCAAAAATATTGCTAAATATTTAAAAAGCAAAAAGTGTTCCTAAATTAGGATAAGTTAGAATTTACCCAAAAAACAATCTCATTGCCAATTTTATTCAAGGCTTTTTGAAAAGCATTATAAGTAGAGCGGATATCTTTTTTTTCTATTTTTTCTTTAGTATTGAAAATTTTATGAGCTATTATTTGATTGTTTTCAAGATTTATGAAATTTACGCTTATAGAAATTTGAGCGTAGTTTTCATTGTTGTTAAGAATTTGCTCAAAAGAGTTAATCCTGCTTTCAAGAGCATAATCCGCACTTAAAGAGCTTGTTGAAGAAAGTAAGGTTGTAAAAATATTGCTTTGTTCAAATTTTGACAAAATTAAAAAAGAATAAAGATTGCTTGGTAAATCTCCCCAGAAATAATGTGCGTATTTGTTGCTAAAACCATTATCTATATAAACAATAGTTCGCGAGTTTAAATACAAAGGTGTATTTGCATTGCGAATTTTAAGAATTTTACCGGTTTTTTTAAAAAAAATATTTGAGTCTATTCCTTCGTCTTTTAATATGATATTTTCATTTTTATTGATGGTTTCGTGTCTTAAAGAGCATCCGCATAACATAAAAATAAAAGTCAAAATATAGAATAATTGCTTTAGCATTATTTTTCTCCTGGTCCTAGTTTAGGTTTGGTTTCTTTAAAAATCAAATCAGCAGGGCTGTTTTGTAAATTTTCTATTAGAATATTGCTTTCAATTAAAACTCGTTTAAAAAGCTCTAAATTTTGCATCAAAGATGCTTTAATATCATCATAAGTGTTTAATTTTTCATCAGCTTTTTTTATGAAATTTTTTAAAATCATTGTGCTTTCTTTTATGTTTTTAAGACTGGAGTTGAAATTTTGCGCACTAAGGCTTATATTATCAGCCATTTTTCCTATTTTTAAACTTGCGTTTGAAAGATTAAGACTTAAATTTTTAGAATTAGCGTTTAAATTTGCACTTAATTCTGCTAGATTTTGCAAAAGGATTTCTAGATTTTTAAGATTTTTTTCGCTTAAAAGTTCTTTTGATTTATCATCGGCCGTTTTAACCAAAGAAAAAATATGTTCACTTTGTCTGTCTATGGTTGCTAAAAAACTTTCTTTAAAAGGAATGACTGGAAGTTTTCCGTGGATAGATACTAGATCTTTACTATTTTTACTTCCGCCTTGAAGTTGGATAAATTTAAGTCCTGTGATACCTTGAAGTTGTAAAGTAGCAAAGGTGTCTTCTTTTATAGGGGTATTGTTTTTGACCTTGATGCGTATATTAACGCCGAGTTCATCTTGATTGTAAATGCTGATTTCTTCCACGCTACCTACTTCCACGCCCAAAAGCCTTACGGGTGCTTTTATACCAAGTCCTGCAACGGATTCTTGTGTGTGAATTTCATAATACTTAAAACTTTCTTCTTTAGAGTATCCCCCAAGCCAAAGTATGAAACCAAGGCTTGCAAAAAATACTCCAAAAACAAAAAGTCCTACAAAAAAATAATTTGCTCTATTTTCCACTTTTACTCCATAAATCTTTTAAAAAGTCGTTCATTTTGCAGGCGTAATTCTTCATAAGTGCCGCAAAATCCAACTTTTTTATTTTCTAAAATGATAAAACGATCGAGTAAATTTTTCATACTTTCTTTATCATGTGTAACCAAAATGATATTTAGATCAAAACTTTTTTTTAACTCTAAAACCAAATCGTCAAATTCACGACTACTATGAGGGTCAAGTCCTGAAGTAGGTTCATCTAAAAAAAGCAATTTACTATCAAGTGCTAAAGCTCTAGCAATTGCCACTCTTTTTTGCATACCGCCACTAAGTTCGCTTGGAAATTGTTTTAAAACACTTTCGTTTAAGCCTGCCATTTTTAGCTTCATTAAAACCAGTTCTTGTATGCTATTTTCATCTAAATGAGTGTATTCTTTTAAAGGAATAGCGATATTTTCATAAACATTAAAAAAGCTAAAAAGTGCAGCAAACTGAAAAACCACACCCCATTTTTTACGCAAAGTAAGTGCATCTTCTTCGTTGATATTTTTAAGTTTATAGCCTAAAATTTCATATTCTCCACCATCAAAATGTTCAAGCATAAGCATTTGTTTTAAAAGGACGGATTTTCCACTTCCACTACCTCCTAAAATACCAAAAATTTCGTTTTTTTTGATTTCAAAACTTACGCCATCATGGACGATTTTTTCTCCAAATTTTGTAATGATATTTTGTGCTTTAATAACCATTTAAATTCCTGCAGAAGTTAGAATAACAGAGAATAAAGCATCAAAAGCTATCACCCAAAAAATAGCATTTACAACACTTTTTGTTGTATAAATTCCTATGCTTTGTGTAGTGTTTTTTACCTCAAAACCACGAAAACAAGCAATAAGTCCTATTAAAAATCCAAAAATAGGTGCCTTTGCAAGTCCTATAAAGATATGTTTTATATCTACAGCTTCTCTAAAGCGTCTTAAAAATTCGGCAAAAGAAATATCAAGATTTAATTTTGCAACCATCATTCCACCTATAACACTGATCGCATCGCTAATGGCAACGATTAAAGGCATAGCCACCACCAAAGCCATAACACGTGGAATAATAATAAATTCAAAAGAACGAAAACCCATAGTATTCATAGCTGCAATTTCATCAGTGATTTTCATCACTCCAATTTGTGCGGTATAAGAACTTGCACTTCTTCCTGCGATCACTATGGCAGCGATTAAAGGTGCAAGTTCTCTAGTGGCTGAAATTCCCATCAAATCCACTATGAAAATATTGGCTCCAAATTGTGCGAGTTGATAAGCAGCCTGATAGGCTAAAACCACTCCTACTAAAAGAGCGGTTAAAATAACTATAGGCAAGGCTTTGAAAGCAGAATTTTCTATATGATATAAAAAAGCAATAAAGCGAAAATTTTTAGGATTTTTAAGGCATAAAAAAAGACTTGTGAAAAAAGCTCCTGTGAAATTGATGAATTTTCTTAAAATTTTTAAAAGTTCTAAACTTAATTTTCCAAGATCGATAAAGTATTCACTGAAATTTTTATGCGATTTTTTTGTTTTGCTTAGTCTTTGGTAGTTTTTTTCGCAAAGTTCAAAAAGAGTTTGAAAGCGTGAATCTAAGCCTTCTTTGGTGATTTTAATATTTTTATCTTTAAGATCATTTTCCAAAGCAAGGAAAAATCTCACTCCAGCGGTATCGATTGCTTTTAGATCTTTAAAATCAAAAATCACTTCCTTGCTTTGAATCAAAGCTAAAAAATCTTTTATTTTTAACTTATAAATACTTGTTTTATCCCAAATTCCAAAGATAAAAAGAGTGTTATTTTGAAATTTGAAATTTGTATTCATTTTATTTGCTAAGGATAAAATTTACAAGCTTTGAAACGCTAAAGCCAAAGTGTTCAAACACATCTTTGTCTTTGCCACTTTCTCCAAAACTTTCTATGCCATACACTTTATGGCAAAATTTATAAAGTTCATTAGAATGTGCTGCTTCAACGCCTATAACTTCACCTTTTAACAATCTTTCTTGATAAGATTTATCTTGTTTTTCAAAAAGTTCAAAACAAGGCATGGAAACAACATTACAAGCAAAACTTTGTTTTTCAAGTTCGATTGCACTTTCTAAACAAAGCCAAACTTCACTTCCACTTGCTAGAAGTGTAAATTTAGCGTCTTTGCTTTCTTTGAGTAAATACGCTCCGTTTTTTACATCTCCAAAAATAGGTTCATTTAGGGCTTTGAGTTTTTGGCGTGAAAGCACAAAAGCACTTGGAATATCAGCATTTAGGGCTATTTGCCAAGCTTTGACATTTTCTACCCCATCAGCAGGCCTAAAGGTTAAAAAATTTGGCATAGCTCTAAAAGTGCTAAGTTGTTCTATAGGCTGGTGTGTTGGTCCATCTTCGCCCACACCTATACTATCGTGCGTGAAAATGAAAAAATGTTTGATTTTCATTAGGGCTGCTATTCTTGCGGCAGGTTTTAAGTACTCACTAAAGATGAAAAAAGTTGCCGAAAATGGTAAGAAAATTCCATATCTTGCAAAAGCATTGTTAATCGCTGCCATAGCGTGTTCTCTAATACCAAAATGGATATTTTTACCTTCTACAAAGTCTCCCATACCATGAAGTTCTGTTTTATTTGAAGGGCCTAAATCCGCACTTCCGCCTAAAAATCCTTCTAAATTTTTAGCTAAAACATTTAAAATTTCACCATTGCTATCTCTTGTAGCAAGATCTTTTCCTTTAAAATCAGGATAAGCTATCTTGCTAAAATCGGGATTGAATAGCCTTTCTAAAAGTTCTTTTTTACCACTTTTTTCAAGCTTATCTTTCCATTTTGCTTCTTCTAAATCCCCAAGTTCTACAGCACTTTCAAAGCGGATTTTGCTTGCTTGTGGGATATGAAAACTGATATTTGGATCAAAACCTGCTTGTTCTTTGGCTTTTTTAATCACTTCTTCACCCAAAGGTGCGCCATGGCTTTTATGACTGCCTTCAAGCTCTCCTGCACCCTTTGCTATAGTTGTTTTTGCGATGATAAGACAAGGTTTTGTGGATTTTTTAGCTTGTTCTAAGGCTTTATTAATTTCTTCATAATCGTGTCCATTTATACTTAAAACTTCAAATCCTTGTGCTTCAAAACGCATTTTTACATTTTCGTTAAAGGCTAACCCTACATCGCCTTCTATGGAGATATCGTTGCTATCGTAAATGAGTATGAAATTATCAAGTTTGTGAAGTCCTGCTAAAGAACAAGCTTCATAAGAAATGCCTTCTTGTAAATCTCCATCTCCGCAAAGACAATAAATTTTATGATCGATTAAATCACTGCCTAGCAAATTTTGTGCTTTTTTTGCCGCCATAGCAAAGCCTACAGCATTGGCAACGCCTTGTCCTAAAGGGCCTGTAGCGATTTCTACTCCAAGAGTTGAAATTTCAGGGTGTCCTGGGGTTTTAGAATGAAGTTGGCGGAAATTTTTAAGATCTTCTAAGCTTAAATCATAGCCGCTTAAATGTAAAAAACTATAAAGTAAAGCACTTGCATGTCCACCTGAAAATACAAGTCTATCACGGTTTAGCCAAGTGGGATTTTTAGGATTGTGTTTTAAATGATAACTTAAAACACTTAAAATATCTGCTAAACCCAAAGGTGCACCTGGGTGTCCTGAGTTTGCTTTTTGCACCATATCAGCACTTAAAAATCTTAGAGTATTTGCCTGTTCTTGTAAAATTTGAATGTCCATTTTTTACCTTTATAAGTATTGAATTATTAAATTTTGTATCATTTGTGCGAGTTTTTCATTAAGTTTTTCTAAGTCTTGTTCGCATTCACTAAGAAGATTTTCTTTTGTTTTTATGGCTTGTTCAAGTCCAAGTAAATTGACAAAAGAATTTTTATGAATATCGTTGTTAGTAGGCTTTCCGCTTTGTTCTTGACTTGTGGTTACATCGATAATATCATCATTGATTTGAAAAATCAGTCCTAGTTTTAAACCAAGTTTGTAAATTTGATTGCTTTCTTCGTTGTTAAGTTCGCAAATTTCACAACCCATTTTTAAAGCTGCAGCGATTAATCTTGCGGTTTTATGTGTGTGTAAAAACTCAAGTTCATTTAAACTCAGTCTTTTGTCTTCAAAAAAACAATCAATAGCTTGTCCTATGACCATTCCATTAAGTCCTGCATTAAAGGCAAGGGTTTTGATGAGTTTGATTTTGATTTCATCTTTTAAATGAGCATGACTTAGAACTAAAAAAGCTTCAGTATTTAAAGCATCACCCACTAAGATGGCTGTAGTTTCATCGTAGCTTTTGTGTAAGGTTGGAATTCCTCGTCTAAAATCCGCATTATCCATAGCGGGTAAATCATCATGTATGAGTGAATAAGTATGGATAAATTCCAAAGCTAAAGCCACATCTAAAGCTTGATTTAAAAGTTCAGGTTTATTGCTTTGTACTACGCTTAAAAGCAATTGTGCACGAAAATGCTTTCCTCCTGCTTTTAGCATAAGAGCTAAAGCTTCATTAAAAAAAGGATGAAAGCTTTCGACTTTAGGTAGATTTTTTTCTAAGTGATGGATAAAAAGTTCTTTTAAATTCACTTAGTAAGCCTTATGAAAAATTGAAATTTACCGTCGCCACCTGAGTTGGCATTTCCGCCTAGTTCATTGTTGAAATTTGATAAAGGTAATTTGGTACTTTTGCGTTCAATTAAGATGCTAAAGTCATTACCAGCGCTTAAAATATTTTGTAATTCTTTAAAGTTATTTAAAATAATATTATTAACGCGTAAAATTTTATCTCCTACCATAAATCCTGCATTTGATGCTTTTGATTTTGGATCTATTTTAGTTACAACAAGACTAGTATTAACCGTTAAACCAAGATTGCTTGTGAAATTTGTAATTTTTGGTTTTGGTTTAGAATCAGGAAGATTAAATTTGCTCAAATCTTTTGCAAAAACTTCAGTAGAAATATTTAAATCCATATTATCACGCAACACTTGAAAATAAAGAGTGCTTCCGCGATCTGCAAAAAGAATTTTTTCATTGAGTTTTCTTAAATCATTGGCGGGCAAGCCATCAACACTTATAACTTGATCGTTGATTAAAAATTGTGGATTTTTTCTTACATTGTTAACATAAATTTTATTTTCTCGAACAACAAAATCAACGCCAATATCCCCCCAATAAACATCGTTATATTTCATAAAATGTTTTAAATAGCGATTGCCTATAAAAGAGCTATTATTTAAAGCAATCCCCATCATTTCACAGCACGGAGTCCCTAAAAGTCCTATTTTAGAATTAAAATCAAGTTGATCTTTTTCATCAATATTTTGAGCTAAATACTTAATATGCCCTATATAAGGTTTATTAGGATCCCAAATTCCAACCCAATCATTACGAGTAAGTTTTTCTTCATCACCCATAGGAGTAGGGATTAGGCTAAAGTCAGTTCTTACAAGATATAAATTTAAAAATGGATCATATTTTACATATTTGTTAAGCTTAGTATTAGGCTGTTTTAGCACAGCAAGTAAATTTTCACTGAGTGCAAAAGCTGGCATTCCTTCATAGTTAAGCATGCTTGCCTTATTTCTTTCATAACCTGCTAAAAAATCTTCAAATTTAGGTCTTTCTATGCCAAAAGACAAAGTAAAAAGCATGCAAATAATTAAAATTTTTTTCATAATTTCATACCTCCAAAACCACCTAAAACATCATTTGCCATACTGGAACGATTTTGCGCAACCATAGCCAAAACATCATTAATCGCAGAAATAAGTAAAATTTGCAAGGACTCTTTATCTTCAAGTAAAGAATCATCAATGCTGACATCGATAATCTCACCTTTTCCATTAGCACTTACTTTAACAAGTCCTGCTCCACTTTTGGCACTAAATTCACGATTTGCAAGTTCTAGTTCTATATTTTTTGCTTTTTCTTGAACTTGATTTAAAAGTTCTCCCATTTTAGAAAAATCCATATTTTCAAACATTGATTATCCTTGATTTTTTAAAATTTCATTAACAACTACTTTATCACTAAAAGGATATTTTATCCCTTTAATTTCTTGAGTAGTTTCATCACCTTTGCCTAAAATAACGACTAAATCGTCATTTTCTTTTAGTTCTAAAGCTTTTTTTATGGCTTCTTTTCTATCTTCTATCATTAAAACTTTTTCTTTTTTAGCAAAGCCTGATAAAATTTCTTCCATGATGGTTTTTGGTTCTTCGCTGCGTGGATTATCACTTGTAATGATAGCAATTTTTGCAAAATGTTCGACGATTTTTCCCATTAAAGGACGTTTGGTTTTATCTCTATCTCCACCTGCTCCAAAAACAACGATGAGTTTTTTATTTTTAAGAGTGTCAAGTACTTTTTCAATGCCATCAGGCGTATGAGCAAAATCCACAATCACACCTTTTGCTACTTGTTCTACCCTGCCACAAACTCCGCCAAATCCACTGATAGCTTTTTCCAAGTCTTTTAAATCAGGCTTTATGAGTTCATTCACACAAGCACTAGCAACTAGAAGATTGTAAAGATTAAAAAGTCCTAGTAAGGGCGAGTCTATGTGAAAAGTTTGATTTTTATTTGTTACAATAGCACTAATGCCTTCTTCTAAAGAATAAGCTTTGATTTGATATAAAGCAGGATTTTCTATGCCGTAAGTAAAAGCGTTACGCACATTAAATTTAATAGCCAAAGCATCTTTGTTGATAAATTTTAAACTCTCATCTGTAAAAAAAAGCTCTTTTGCTTCTTTGTAATTTTCAAAAGTACCGTGAAAATCTAAATGATCTTGAGTGATATTGGTAAAAATTTTAGCAACAAAATTTAAGCCTTCGATGCGGTTTTGAACGAGTGCGTGTGAGCTTACTTCCATGATGAAAAAATCACATTTTTTTTGAGTGGCTATTTGTAGGTACTCTAAGGTTTTAAGAATAGGGGAGGTGGTTAAGGATTTTTCATCAATTTTTTCATCGTTGATAAAAGCTCCTCTTGTTCCGCAAAGTCCGCATTTATAACCTAAATCCAATAAGATAGAATAAATCGCTGCTGCGGTTGTGGTTTTGCCATTGGTTCCTGTGATTCCTATGATTTGAATCTTTTCGTCGATTTTTAAAAGTTTTTTACACTCATTTACATCAATGATTTTTGCACCTTTTTCTAAGGCTTGAGCGTGAAATTTAGCATTTTGTGTGGTTTGTAAAAAAAAGCATTCTTTTTCACACTCTAAGGTATTATCTGTAATGAATGAATTTTCAAGTTTTAATTTCACTTTTAAATCCTATGAGTTTTTCTTGGAGTTTGATAAATCTATCATTTGCCCAAAAATGAGGCATAACATTTTCTATATAATTTAAAGTCATATCTTTATAGCCATTATCAAGTAATTTTTCCAAGAAATCTAAAAAATCATCACGATTATCAATAACTAACTTAGTGCTGTTAATGATATTTTCAAAACTTTTTTGAAAGCCAAGTTCTTCTTCGCTTTTTAAAAAATCTTGATAATTTAGTGCATGCCCATCTTCAAATTCGTTTTCCTGTTTGTTTTCTTGTTTTTTAAATTCAATTGTACTTAAAATTTCTTCTAAGTCTTTATCAATGCTAGAGATTTTGTAATGTTCTATATAAAAATCAAAAAGTAAAGAAGCTTCTTTAGGAGATTTTAAAGCAAGATCACAAAGGCAGATAAAATTTAGCAAGCGTTTATTTTTGCGTTTTTCATAAGCCATAGAAAAATACATTTTTGCAGTTTTAAAATCTTTCTTGTAAAAATGTTCAATTCCAAGTTTTTTATAATTTTGCAAATTCGTCTGCTCCGCCGTTTAAATTGATTATAGTGATTTCTGGATGAATATCAATCTTAAGTTGCCTTTCAAGGCCATATTTTAGCGTTGTTCCACTCGATGCACAGCCTTTACAAGCTCCTATTAAATGGACATAAACAATCCCATTTTTAATTCCTAAAAATTCAAGCCCTCCGCCATCACGTTCAAGCATAGGCAAGCTCTTTTCTAAACTTGCTTTAACAGGATTTATAAGCTCTTCATCACTAAAAGGCATCATAATTTATCCTTAAAAATTTTTATATACTTTAGCGTGATTGTGTTTAAAAAAAGGTAAATTAAGGCTTGAAATTTAAATAAATTAAAAAGGTTCATCATTATCTTGTGTGCTAAATCCTAAATCATAAGCTGTAAAGTTTTTGTTACCAAAAATTCCATTTAAGTTTCTAAATGATTGTTGCAGAATTTCTTCGTTTTTTTCATATTTTAAGAAGATTAAATATTCTTTTAAAAAATTATTTAATTCTTCGGTATTTAAATTTTTAATTAGAAGATTTAAATTTTTATCAATAAGCGTAAAAAGTTGTTTTTTTAATGCGAGTGTAGAATTTTTAATTTTTACATTGTTTAAAAAAGCTAAATTAACCTTGCAAATACCTAACAAGAATTCGCTATAGTTTAAATTTTTTCGAATATTTTTACTTTCAAATTCTCTAATATCACTATCTTCATAACCTTTTTTTTCTAAAATTTTATCCAATAAAATTTTATGCTTAAAACAAACACTATCACTAATTTGCTTAAAATCGTTACATATATCTGGATGCTGTTTTAAAAAAGCTATAAGTTCTAATTCTGCAATGTGAATTTTTTCTTTAGGAAAATTGTATTTATTTTGAGAAATTAAAGGGGTTTGTATGGTTTTTTTTGAATTTTGCGATAAGACAATAAATTTTTCATCCACTTTTAATAAATTTGAAACTAGACCAGTGTAAGAATTTGCCACTAAAGGTTCAAGATTAAAGGTGAATTTTTGTATAGTTTCTAAAGCTTTTTGTTTATCAAGAGCAGAAATTATGGAATGAGTGGATATTAAGCGTCTGATATAAAATTCACCAAGCTCTATTCCTTCATCGAGTATATCATGAAGTTTTGTGCTTTCATTTTTTGTTACGAGCTCAGCAGGATCTTTTCCACCTTGCAAAATTGCCACTTTACCGTCTATTTTGTTTGTGCTTAATAAAAATGCAGATCGTGTCGCAGCTTTTAATCCTGCTTCATCATTGTCAAAACATAAAATCACTTTTGCATCATAACGGCGGATTAAGGGTAGATGATGTTCGGTTAATGCTGTTCCAAGAACTGCTACAGCATTGTTAAACCCTGCTTTGTGAAAAGCTATTGCATCCATGTAGCCTTCACATACTATTATTTCTTTTTTTTTGGCTATATTTTCTTTAGCGATGTTAAAAGCATAAAAAATTCTACTTTTATCAAAAAGTATATTTTGGGGTGAATTTACATACTTTGCCGGTACATTGGGATTTAAAGTACGCCCTCCAAACCCTACCAATAAGTCTTTATGATCGTAGATTGGAAAGGTGATACGCCATATAAAACTTGCGTAAAATTCATTATTTTCATCTTTTTTTAAAGCTCCAACACTCATAGCATCTTCTAAAGGAATTTTTTGATTTTGCAATAATCTTATACTATCTTCACTTGCTCCTGCAAAACCTAATTCGAATTTGGCTATATCTTTGTCATTTAAAGCTCTTTGGTAAAGATAGGTTAAAACTTCTTTGTGGTGTTTGAGATTATCTTTAAAATACGCATTTAAGCTTGGTAGTATAGATTTTAGCTCTTTTTTATTTTCTTGTTTTTCTTTTGTATAACTCAAAGTAAAATTACTAAGGCTTGCAACTTTTTCAACTGCATCGGTAAAACTTAATTTTTCATAATCCATTACAAATTTAAAAGCATCTCCACCAGCCTTGCAGGCAAAACAATGATAAAAACCTTTGGTAGGATTGATATGCATAGACGGGTTTTTATCTGCATGGAAAGGACAGATACACACGAAACTAGAGCCTTGTTTTTTTACTTCGATATAATTTTCTATAATATCAACAATATTAAGTCTTTGGGATAAATTTTCTATACTTTCTTTAGTTATCATTTTACAAACCTTGTTAAAATTATACAAAGATTTGGCTATAATTTGGCATAAAATTTTTAGAGCGAGACTATGGATTTTTTCTTTGTAGAATACAGAGACCCTTTAGTAGGGCTTATAATTTTAACCATTTTAGTATTTGTTGTAGCTGTTGCAAATTATATTTGGAAAATATTTGCTAGCAAAGATGAAGAACAAAAGCTTGAAAAATTTATAAAAAAATTTGAAATGGATAACGCTCATAAAGAGTTGTTAAGAAATAGTAGCTTGAGTTTTGGAAATTTAAGTTTTTTGGCCGAAATTTTTACTAAAAGCGGGGAATTTGAAAAAGCAACTCAAATTTATTTGATTGCTCTTGAAAAATGTAAAGATAAACAAGAAAGAGAATTTATTTTCCTTTCTTTAGCAAAAGTTTATTTTAAAGCAGGATTTTTAGAGCGTGCAAAAGAAGTTTTATTACAAGCTTTAAAACTGCGTCCAAGAAATATACAAGCCTTAAAACTTTTAAAAATTGTTTATTTAAAACTTCGTTCTTATAAAGAAAATTTAGAACTTTTAGAATGTCTTTTTGAGCTTAATGAAGATGTGCAAAAAGAGCATGATTTTATCAAAGCTTTAGAACTTTGTACTTTTAATATCACTGATGAAGAAAAAAAGAAAAAACTTTTAGAATTTAAAATAGAAGATAATCCTATGTTGGGGCGTTTAGTTTTTGAAAAATATCATATGTTTTTAGGGCAAAATTTTTTTGATATTTGTGATTTGCTTTATAGGGAAAATGAAGCGTTTAATTTAGAAAATCAAGATTTTTTAGAATTCTTTTATGCTTTGGGTAAAATTTCAAAGCATGATGATACGCATCAGTTTGTTTTTAAAAATTCTAATTTTAAAATGTTAAAAATTTTAAAAGATAATTCTTTTAATGCGGGGTTAGAATTTTCATACCGTTGTTCTGAGTGTAAAAATGTTATGCCTTTGTTTTTTTATCACTGTCCTGTTTGTTATGAGTTTAATACTTGTAAAATTATTTATGAAGTGAAAAACAATGAAACACATTGAAATTTATACAGATGGTTCATGTCTTAATAATCCAGGTTTTGGCGGATGGGCTTATATTTTGCGTTATAAGGAGTATCAAAAGGAAGGTTTTGGAGCTGAGGCTAATACCACTAACAATAGAATGGAGCTAATGGCAATTATTGAATCTTTGAAGGCTTTAAAAGAGCCTTGTGAAATTTCGCTTTTTACAGATTCTAACCTAATGGTTCAAAGTATTAATGAATGGCTAGAAGGATGGATAAAAAAGGATTTTAAAGGTAAAAAAAATATAGATTTATGGAAGGAATATATTAAAGTGGCAAAATCTCATAAGATTAAGGCTTTTTGGGTAAAAGCACATAATGGACATTTGGAAAATGAAAGGTGTGATACATTGGCGCGTGAAGCTGCTTTGAAAATTGCAAGGGAAAATGATGAAAAACATTGAAAAACTAGAGCAGAGTTTAACTTATGAATTTAAAGATAAAAATCTTCTTATACATGCTTTAACCCATAAAAGTTTTAAAAAATCTTACAACAACGAACGCTTGGAATTTTTAGGTGATGCTGTGCTTGATTTAGTTGTGGGTGAATACCTTTTTCATAAATTCGCTAAAGATGCCGAAGGAGATTTATCTAAGCTTAGAGCGGCTTTAGTGAATGAAAAGTCTTTTGCAAAAATTGCAAATAGTTTAAATTTGGGCGATTTTATTTTTATGAGTGTTGCTGAGGAAAACAATGGAGGAAAAGAAAAGCCTTCTATACTTTCAGATGCGTTAGAAGCCATTATAGGTGCTATACATTTAGAAGCTGGGTTTGAGTTTGCAAAAACTATTGCTTTAAGGCTTATAGAAAAAAATTTCCCTCAAATTGATGCAAAAATTCTTATAAAAGATTATAAAACAAAATTACAAGAGATTACACAGGGAAAAATCGGACAAACTCCGCAGTATGAAACAGTGCGTGCTTTTGGTCCTGATCATTTAAAGCAATTTGAAATCGCTTTAATGCTTGATGGTAAAGAACTTGCAAGAGCTATTGCGGGAAGCAAAAAAGAAGCACAGCAAATGGCAGCAAAAATTGCACTTGAGAAATTAGGAGCTTTATAGTGAATACCTTTGGTACAAGATTGAAATTTACAAGTTTTGGTGAGTCTCATGGTGTGGCTGTTGGATGTATTATTGATGGAATGCCTGCTGGGGTTAAATTTGATGAAGAATTTTTACAAAATGAGCTTGATAAACGCAAAGGCGGGAGTAAATTTGCAACACCAAGAAAAGAAAGCGATAAAGCTCAGGTTTTAAGTGGGGTTTTTGAAGGATATACAACGGGTCATCCCATAGCTATAGTAGTTTTTAATGAAAATGCTCATTCTAAAGATTATGATAATTTAAAAGATCTATTTCGTCCTGCTCATGCGGATTTTACTTATTTTTATAAATATGGCATAAGAGATCATAGGGGTGGGGGTAGATCAAGTGCTAGGGAAAGTGTTGCTAGAGTGGCTGGTGGTGCAGTTGCAGCGATGCTTTTGTGTGAATTTGGCATTTGTGTTCAAAGTGGTGTTTTTGGAATAGGAACTTTTGTATCAAATTTGAAAGAAGAAGAATTTGATTTTGAATTTGCTAAGAAAAGTGAAATTTTTTGCCTTGATCCAAAACTAGAAAGTGACTTTAAGAATGAAATTTTAAATGCTAGAAATTCAAAAGATAGTGTAGGTGCTGCTGTTTTTACAAAAGTTAGTGGTATGCTTGTGGGACTTGGAGAAGTTCTTTATGATAAGTTAGACTCTAAATTAGCTCATGCTTTAATGGGAGTTAATGCCGTTAAAGCAGTTGAAATAGGCGAAGGTATTAATGCAAGCAAAATGCGCGGATCGTGTAATAATGATGCTTTAAAAGATGGCAAGTTTTTAAGCAATCATAGTGGAGGAATTTTAGGAGGAATTTCAAATGGAGAAAATCTTATTTTAAAAACTTATTTTAAACCTACTCCTTCTATTTTTGCCAAGCAAGAAAGTATAGATAAATTTGGCAATAATTTGGAATTTGAACTCAAAGGTAGGCATGATCCTTGTGTAGGTGTTAGAGGAAGTGTTGTAGCTAGTGCTATGGTGCGTTTAGTTTTGGCTGATTGTTTGCTTTTGAATGCGAGTGCGAATTTAAACAATTTAAAAAATGCTTATGGATTAAAATAAAAAAAGCCCATTTTCATGGGCTTGATTGCAATATTTTGAAAAGATTCAAATACTATATCGCTTGTTTTGCTAAATACTTTATACTTTAACTAATAAAAAATTGATTAATATCAGCCTTATTTTCAAAAGCTATACTTGTATAAGCTTGATTTTTAAATTTAAGTTCATAGCTTTTTCCTACTTCGTGTTTAGTATAGGTAAGGGCTATTTTTAAGGCAAGTTCTAAGTCTTTTTCTGAAATTTTTTCATCTACCAAAGAGTAAGCTCCGATTAAATCCCCAAGTTCTATTACTTCATATTTAGGAGTTTTTAAACCTTTTAAAAGAGTATTTTCAAGTTCATTTCTACCTATGATCATTTTAGCTCCATTGGGTAATCTTAAATGACGACCATATTTTAAAAGTTGTGCGTCATTAACCTGCATATCTTTGTCAAATTCTATGAAATCTCGAATTTTTTTAGCAAAACTATCAAGAGTTAGCAAACAACCCCCACCTGGGCTTTCAAAGTCTTCTAATCCAAATTTAGCTGCAAGTTCAAGTTGTCTTTTACGACTTCTTCCGCTAATACCTTCGAGTTTTTCTCTATCTACCCAACCTTCTCTTTCAGGTTTGGTTAGAGGTAGGTTTTTTGCACACATAGGACGCAAGATTAAATCTTCTTCATCAAGAGCAAGTTTTTTAACCTTTGCCATCGCATCACTTCTTTGACTCATAGGGCGTTGTCCTAAAACTTCTCCTGTGATGATAAAACTTGAATTTTCTTCTTTTAACATAGCAAGAGCAGTTTTAAACATAAAAGCATGACAATCTATACAAGGATTAAAATGTTTGCCATAGCCGTATTGTGGATTAAAAAGCACTTCTTGAAGATAGGAATTTCTTACATCTATCATTTCAAAATCCGCACCTACCATTGCTGCACGCTTTTTCATGATTTCGCTTTTATCACTTGTGCTTCCAAAACCTATGTTGATATTTAGAGCTTTAACTTCTATGCCTTGTGCAGTGATGAGTTTCATTGCAAGCATACTATCAAGCCCACCGCTAAAAAGAGCTAATGCTTTCATTGATTCCTTTCTGAGATTATAAAGTTTTTTAAGATTTTGTCGATTATAAAAGGTATAATTTTAACTAAAAAATCTTTAAAATAAGGATTAGAAAGTGTTAAAAATAATTTTGGTTTTAAGCATTTTGAGTTCTTTTACTTTTGCAAATTCTTGTGCTAACTACGAGCAAGAACTTAAAAAGTGTAATTCTTTAAAAAATTCACATGAGAGAAAAATGTGTCGTTTAGGTTTATTTGCAAAATGTAAAAAAGGATAAATAATGAAAATCGATACTTCTGCTAGTTTAACTCATTCTTTAACTAATAATGTTGATAAAAAAGAGCTTAGCGTGTTAAAAAAAGAAGATCAAGATAAAATTCCCGTGCAAGATCTTTCGAGTTTAAATAGCGATGGTGTTAAGGTTGTTTTTGAAAATAAGCAAGGTGAACTTATAGCTTTAAATTTAAGCGATGAAAATTATAGTAGTTTACAAAAAAATTTTGGTTCTTATACGAATTATGTTGCTAGAAATGATGGTAGTATAAGGCTTAATGGTGAAGCAAATCAATTTGTTTCAAATTGGTTTGAAAGTGTAAAAGATAATTTTGGTTCTTTAAATTCAAATTTAAATAATAAACAACAAAGTGTAAAATTAAATTTTAATACAAGCACCCTTCAACAAAGTATGCAAAATTTAGGCTTTAAAACAAGCGATGAAAAAATATCTGATGATGTAAATATAGAAGAAAAATTAAATTTTTTTATTGATAAAGATGTAAATAAAGATGGTAAAGTTGATGATAGTGATGTTAAAGAACCTAGCATGAGAGAAATTTTAAGCGACATTAAAGAAGCATCAGGTGGTGGAGCTAGTGCTATGAAAACCATAGATCCGCAAAAAATCAATAAAAAAGATGATAAGGAAAATAATATCAAAGAAAAAGAAGACGAAGATTTGCTTCAAAAAGCTCAAGAAAAAGGTTTAAATGCTTTAAGTGCTGATGAGCAGGCAAAGCTTAAGGCAAGCAATCCTGAAGAATTTGAAAAACTGAAGCAAAAATCCTTGCAAGAATTAAGTCAGAATTTAAGTAAAGATTTTCAAAATAAAATTGAAAATCAAGAAGCGCAAATTGTAGATAAGAGAGTGTAGTAAATTATAATTTTATCCTCTTAGGGTTTTAAAATCATATATAATAGGTAGTGTAATTCTTAAATCCCCGTTATAGTATGGAAAATTTAAAGAAGCTTTTCTTATGCTTTCTAAAGCACTTTTATCTAATAAATCATATCCTGAGCTTTCTATAATTTTTAAATCTGCTAAAGTTTTGTTTTCTTTCCATAAAAATTCTACTTTTACAGTTCCTTGCATACGCATTTTTTTTGCTTGCCTTGGATAAAATTGTGCTTGTTGTATAGCTTTTTGGATTTCTTTTAATACAGGGTGATTATCTTTTCCTTGTGTTAATTGAGTGATCTTAGGTTTGACATTTGTATCAGTTGTTTTTGCAAAAGTTTTAACTTCTTGAGTTGGTGCTATTGGGGTTTTATTTGGTATTGGGTGTGGAGGTGTTTTTTTTATCTTTTTTTGAATTTTTTCAGGAGTTTTTTTAATAACTTTTGGCTGAGGTTTTGGTTTGATAGGTTCTATAATGGATTCTGTTGGTTTAGTCTCATTTGTTGGATTGGTTTGGATAAATTGTTTTATTGCCAAAGAAAAAGAATCTTCATTTTTAATTTCCATTTTAAAAAAATCATTTGAGTAAAAAATGACAAAAAGCAAAGGTATAAAGACTATAAAAGTTATATAAGAAGCTTGGTATTTATGATTTAAAAATAAAGTTTTCATTTGTTTTTCTCAGTAAGAATTTGAAAATTTTCATGTTCTTTGGCTTTTAAAAAATCTATAATTTTTACAAAGCTTTCAAATTTAGCATTTTTATCGCTTTTTAGTTCTACTATGGTTTTTTTATCAAGTGAAAAAATAGCATTTTGAACTTCATTTAAATCAGCTAATTTATCATTTAAATAAAAAGTATTTTTTTCGTCTATGGTTATAAGAAGTTTTTTTTCATTATTGCTTATATTGGTAGCATTTTCACTTGAAGGAAGTGAGATTTGAATTTTTCCATGCGCAATAAAGGTTGAAATACTAAGCACTATAGCAAGCAAAACAAGCATAATGTCTATAAATGGAACTATATTTAAACCTTCATTTTTTGGTAGTTTAAGCATTTTTATTTGCCTTATAAGCATTGCTTAAGAGAGAAACTTTTCTAAGTAAGGCATTATAAGCCATTAAAGCAGGAATAGCAACCAAAAGTCCTAAGGCTGTAGCTTTAAGAGCTAAAGAAAGTCCCACGACTATAGATTTGACATCTATATTACCCGCCAAGCCCATTTCGTAAAATGTAACCATGATGCCTATTACAGTACCTAAAAGTCCTATATAAGGGGCATTGGAATAGATGATATATATAGTGGTTAAATTTTCACTAATCGCATCATCAAATTGCTCTTGATTCTCATAATTTTTAAAGTTAATTTTTCTAAAAAATAGCATTCTTTCTACGACACACCAAAAAGCTATAAATGCCATAATTCCTAGAATTAAAAAGATAATTAAGTCGATGTAATCTTTTAGAAATTCCACATTTTTCTCCAAAAATATACTTATAAATTTTAAAAGATTATACTATATAAAAAATAAATTTATAATTAATATCAATTATCATAATTTTTAAGAAATTCTTGTTTATAGTATTTATTTTTATTAGGTTATAATTTATAAAAATTTAATAGGGTTTAACATGACTATAGATTTAAATCACAATTTTACCTCTTTTGAAGTTGATTTTAATTTTTCGGAGTTAAAAAGCATTTTAGAAGATAAATTTAATATAAAAATAGCTGATGAAAATTTTACCAAAGAGGGCGTGATTTTTTCATATGAAAATATGTTAGTTACTCTAAATTTGATTAAAAATCCTATACCTAATCACGAAGCAGAATACTATGCAAATTTTAATTTTATGTGGAAAGATGCCTTAGAGCAAACTAAAAAACATAAAGCTCATCTTCTTATAGCGGTGCTAAGTCAAGATCAAAGCAAATTAGAACAAGCTAAAATGTTTACGAAAATTGCAGCTTTATGTTTGGATAATAAACATGCTTTAGGTTTTTATACAGGTGCAGTTGTTTTAGAGCCCAGTTTTTATATAGAAAATGCAAAAATGTTAGATGATAATCGCTTGCCGGTATATAATTGGATATATGTTAGTGTTTATCCTAGTGAAAATGGAGTTAATGCTTATACTTATGGGCTTAGAAATTTTGATAAATTAGAACTTGAAGTTTGTGATTTAAACATAGAAGAAAAAGAACTTTTCTTTTGTATTTATGATATTGTTTTGCATATTTTAACTTATGATATTAATCTAAAAGATAAAGATATTTTAAAATTTGAAGATGGAAAAGAAATAAAATTTATAAAAAGTCAAGGTATAAGTGTTGAGAATGAAAGCTTGAAAATTATTTTTTAAGTTTCACATTCACTTCACAGTTTTGAGTTAAACTTTCGCCAACCAAGACAAAAAAAGGAGAAATTATGAAAGCAAAACTAACTTTACTTGCTTTGTTGGGTACTACGGTGCTTTTAGCTAAAGATATGGTTGTTCCTGCTAGTGAACTTCCAAATAATGCCAAAGAATTTATTTCTAAAAATTTTAAAACCGCTCAAATTGGTTTGGTGAAAAAAGATATAGATTCTTATGATGTGATTTTAAATGATGGAACTGAAATTGATTTTATGATCAATGGAGAGTGGAAAGAAGTTGATGGAAAATATAAGGCTTTGCCACATACTATCTTACCTAATGTTATGAAAAAAGTGAGTACAACTCAACCAAATGCTCAAATTCTTGAAGTAGACAAAGAAATTAATGGTTATAAATTTAAGTTTAATAACAATATGGAAGTTTATACAGATATGCAAGGAAATATTCTAGGTCAAAAATTAGATTAATTTTTGAAAATTTAACTCCCTTAGAAAATTTGATGCAAAAATTTGGAAGCATAGTCTTCCAAATTTTTATTTTTTGATTGCAAAATCCAAAATATATTTAGTTTTAAAATAATACTTTATTGATACAAGTGATTGTTTTTTTTATAAAATTAAATTTACAAAATGTTACATAAGATTTAAAATATTTTTTTTAAAAAATAATTATTTATAAATATTTTGCTAAAATAAAAGAGATGTAATCTTAAATTTAAGGAAGAATAATGAATACTCCTAAATGGACTAGTCACGATACAAGGTGGGTTTTATCTCTTTTTGGAACAGCTATTGGAGCCGGTGTACTTTTGTTACCTATTAGTGCTGGGCTTGGTGGATTGATACCTTTGTTAGTTATACTTGTTTTAGCTTTTCCTATGACTTACTTAGCTCATAGAAATTTATGTCGCTTTGTGCTTTCAAGTTCTAATCCAAAAGATGATATTACTTTTGTTGCAGAAAGTTATTTTGGCAAGGGCGGTGGATTTTTAATTACACTTTTGTATTTTTTTGCTATTTTGCCTATTTTATTGGTTTATAGTGCTAATCTTACAACAACTTTGCTTGAGTTCTTAATCAATCAGTTCAATTTCAATGCAGATCTTACTCATGCTGCTCGTTGGTGGGTGAGTTTTTTGATTGTTGGAGTTTTGGTTTTGATTTCTATTCTTGGTGAAAATGTTGTAACAAAAGCAATGAGTTTTCTTGTTTTTCCTTTTATTATATTTTTATTTATTTTTTCATTGCTTTTAATTCCACAATGGAATTCATCACTATTTACAAATGTTGATTTTTCTGTAATCTCAACAAGTAATTTTTGGGTTACTTTATGGCTTGTTATTCCTGTGATGGTATTTAGTTTTAATCACTCTCCTATCATTTCTTCGCTTGCTTGTTATTGTAAAAAAGAATATGGTGATTATGCTGAACCTCGTGCTAGAAAAATTATTTCTTTGGCAATTATTCTTATGGTTTTTGTTGTAATGTTTTTTGTTTTTTCTTGTGCTTTAACTTTTACACCAGAAGATTTTGCATCAGCAAAAGATCAAAATATCAATATTCTTACTTTTATAGCAAACAAATTTCCTGAAGTTTCTTTACTAGCATATGTTGGGCCTATTGTTGCACTTGTGGCTATTAGCAAAAGTTTCTTAGGGCATTATCTTGGTTCTCAAGAAGGCTTAAATGGTATTTTATATAAAGCAAGCAATGGTAAAATTCAAGGTAAATTAGCTCAAACTTTAACAGCGATCATTACTTTTGCTATCGCTTGGCTTGTTGCGTATAAAAATCCAAGTGTTATAGGAATTATCGAAGCTATTGGTGGTCCTGTTTTGGCTATTTTACTTTTCTTAATGCCACTTTATTGTATTTATCGTTTTGATATTTTGGCAAGATTTCGTAATAAATTTTTAGATCTTTTTATTTTGGTAATGGGGATAGTTGCAATTTCTGCTGCAATTCATGATCTTTTGTAAATTAAGGATAAAAAATGAGTAATTTAAGCATTTTTAAAATAGGTGTTGGTCCTTCTTCTTCTCATACTTTAGGGCCTATGCTTGCTGGAAATTTATTTTGTAAAAAAGTCGCTAAAAAGCTTGATGAAATTGATAGAGTTGAGGTTACTCTTTATGGTTCTTTGTCATTAACAGGTAAAGGACACTTGAGTGATAAGGCTGTAATTTGGGGGTTAAATGGCCTAGAAGCTAAAAATTTAAGCGCAGCAATACAAGATGAAGTAAATAAAAATGCTATTGAAAATGCTCAAATTGATTTTTGTGGTGAGAAAAAACTTTGTTTTAATTATGAAAAAGATTTGATATTTTCCAAAGATTTTTTACCTTTACATGAGAATGGTATGAAGATTAAAGCTTATGATTGTAAAGGTGGGTTAGTTGATGAAGAAACTTATTATTCTGTAGGTGGAGGCTTTGTTTTAACAGCTGCACAATTAGAAAAAAAAGGTAAAAATTCTAACCAAAATAAAAAGAAAAAACTAGATATAGAGCTTAACAATGCAAAAGAAGCTTTAGAGCTTTGCGATAAAAGAGATTGGGATTTAGCAGAGCTTTCTTATCGTTATGAATTGCAATTTCACACTAAAGAGGAAATTCGTGCTTATTGTCTTGAAATTTGGGAAGTAATGCAAGAAGTGTATTATAATGGTACGCATCCAAATGAAGATTATTTGCCTGGAAAACTTCATTTAAAGCGTAGAGCCAAAGGACTTAAAGAAAGAGTGGCGATGACAGCTGATCCTATGGGCATTATAGATTTTATTTCTTTATATGCTATTGCGATTGCTGAAGAAAATGCTAGCGGAGCAAAAGTTGTAACCGCGCCAACAAATGGAGCATGTGCTGTTATCCCTGCTGTTATGCTTTATCTTAAAAATCATACTATAGGTTTTAGCGATGAAAAGGCTATAGAGTTTTTATTAACAGCAATGCTTATAGGTTCTTTTTATAAGAAAAATGCAAGCATTAGCGGAGCAGAAGCAGGCTGTCAAGCAGAAATTGGTAGTGCTAGTTCGATGGCAGCTGCGGCTATGGCAACAGTTTTAGGGGCTAATGCTTTTAAAGCATGCAACGCTGCTGAAATGGCAATGGAACATCATCTAGGTTTAACTTGCGATCCAGTTGCAGGACTTGTGCAAATTCCTTGCATAGAAAGAAATGCCTTTGGAGCTATTAAGGCTATAAGTGCTGCTAGAATGGCAATGACACGCAAATCTACTCCTATGGTAAGCCTTGATGAGGTTATAGAAACCATGTATGAAACAGGAAAAGATATGAATTATAAATACAAAGAAACTTCTTTAGGTGGTCTTGCTACAAATTTAAAAACAGTATGCTAAAGTGTTTTTACACTTTAGTGTATTTTTTCATTCTTTGACTTAAAAATTCTTTCATTTCTTCTTTGGAAAAACTTTTAAGAATACGAATTTGCTTAAAAAGCAAGCCAAGATTGATTGCTCCCATCACTAAAAGCAATAAGCAAATCATTAAAAAAACAAGATCTATGGCTCCAAATTCATTAATCATAGCCAAACTTGCAAAAAATATGCTCGCTAATAATAAAAAAAATAAAAGCAATATTTGTTTTAATTTTGCTTCATTAAAATTATCGCAATTTTGAGTGAAATTTCTAAAAAGTATGATCTTTTTACCCAAATTTGAAATTAAAATTTCATCATTTTCTTTAAATAAGCCTTCTTTTAAACTTTGATAAAAAAAGATTTCATTGTTTAAATTTAAATTATCTTTGTAGCTTGATAAAGTGTAGTCTTTGTAAAAAAAGGATTTTAATTCATTTTTCTTTTCTATTTTAAATAATCTTAAATCATTTCTCGCATAAAAAAATCCACTAAAGTTCATAAATGCCATAAGTATCACTCCCTAAAAAATTCCTATAAAGTGGCTTGAAATTTAAAGGTATTGTAACATTTTTTTCATCATTTAAACTTGAACTTTGGAAAATCAAAAACATATCTATTTCATCTTTAAAGATTTTGAGAAAATTTTCTCCACCCTCATACATTAAAAATTTAGCCTCACTTGGAATTTGGGTATAAATTTGGCGGTTTGGAACTTTAAATAAAGGGATATTTTTATCAAAATTATCTATATTTTGACGGCTTAAGATACAAAGATTAGGCGCTTTTGCTTTGCAAAGCCTAGCATCTAGTATAGGATGATCTTTTCTTATGGTTTCTCCGCCGACTACAAGCAAATCAATCACCGCTCTAATTTTATGTGCATAAGTGCGACTTAGCTCATTGCTTACGATTTTGCCAAAAGGCGAGCCATTCATAGAAAGGGCTAATTTAAAAAGTTTAAATTGCCCTTTTTGCCATTTTAAAAAAGGTTTTAAAAGTTTTTTTCCTTCTTCTTTAAGTATGTCAAATTCAACCTCTATGCCTTGTTTTTTTAAAAATTCAGCCCCACCACTTGCGATTTTATTTTCATCTTTAACGCTGATGAAAATTTTTTTAAAACCTAGCTCGCTAAAGAGTTTTGCACAAGGAGGTGTTTTTCCTTGATGAGAGCAAGGCTCAAGTGTGACAAAAGCTATGCTATCTTTAAATACACCTTGATGGTTTTTGCAAATAAACTCATGTAAGGCGTTTGCTTCTTTAGGCAATGAAATTTCAGGTCTTAAGCTTTTAAAAGCATGAGCTATGGCATTAAGTTCTGCATGAGCCAATCCAGCTTTTTCATGAGCTTTTATGGCTAAAATTTTTTCATTTTTATCTAAGATTACACAGCCTACAGCCGGATTTGGATAGGTTAAAAACTGATATTTCCAAGCCTCATTTAAGGCTAAATTCATATAAAATTCTTTCATTTACCTACCTTGTATTTTAAAATTTGACATATTTTTAAAATTTTATATTTTTGTTTTAAGATAATAAATTCTAAATTTTCCATTTGTATTTCTTATTTTAATTATATTAGCCATAGTTTTCCTAAGTTTTTTAGGATATAACAAAAATTGAAGTATTATTTTCATTTGTAGAGTATCCTTTATAATTTCAGGAATGATACAAGCTTGATAAACTAGAAAGTTTTGGTGGCCGGGAGAAAGGGATTCGAACCCCTGGAGGTGTGACCCTCAACGGTTTTCAAGACCGCCGCTTTCGACCACTCAGCCATCTCCCGATAAAGTAAAGTTTTGCCTTTTGGAGGCGACATCCGGATTCGAACCGGAGATCAAGGCTTTGCAGGCCCATGCCTTACCGCTTGGCTATGTCGCCCTGATAATGTTGAAAAAGTGGTGCCCGAGGCCGGACTTGAACCGGCACGGAAGAAAAATTCCGAGGGATTTTAAGTCCCTTGTGTCTACCAATTCCACCACCCGGGCGGGTGATTATGGAGCGGGAAACGAGATTCGAACTCGCGACCCCAACCTTGGCAAGGTTGTGCTCTACCCCTGAGCTATTCCCGCATAAATTTCTGAAAGAATTGAAGATAAAAGTATAGCAAAATAAACTTAAAAGGAGTTTATTTTGCCTTAAGTTATTTGCAAATAAATAAAGCTTTCGCGCTTAAAATTTGTTCTTTTTCGCTGATAATTGGAGATGAAAGTTCTATATTGTCAGATTTTGCATTTAACATTCTAGGTGCGATATTGGCATTTGTATTTACTTGTAAATTTTTCAATACACAAGTTTTATTAAGATCTAAAGAGTAAGTTTTTTCATATTCGTATGATGTTTTTAAAAGCTCTTTGTAGAGATTTTCTTTGTTGTTGTTTAGTGTATCTTTTGAAAATTTTGTTTGTATGGCTGGTGTTGAAACGCTGATGAAATTATTTTTAGCTATGATAGAATTGATGTCATTTAAAAGCTTGTTAAAATCTGCAAGTTGGTTTTCTTTAAATTCACATTCTAAATTCGCATCAAATCTTTGACCTTTTGGAGTTTGTATACCATCTTTATAGGAAAAATTAGGTTCTAAAGAAAAACTTCCTCCGCTACAAAAATTTTCTTTTTTTGAGCGTTCTAAAATTTGATTGAAAGTATTTGTGATTTCAGCTTTTTCACTATTGTCTAATGTAATTTTTGAACTTAAATTTTCATTTGCCCAAAAATTAATATTTGCATATAAAATATCGGGTTTTAGCGTATTGCTTACTTCTATATTTCTTGAAAAATATAAATCATGATTAGAGTCTTTTTTGCCTAAAAATTCTACATTAAAAACTACTCCTGCAACAAAAAGTAATAAACATAAAAAACCTATACCTAAACCTTTAAAAAAAGCTAACATGGATATCCTTAATAATTTAATTTGAGCTAATTTTAGCAAAAAATTTTAAAATTTTTTGTTATACTCTTATTTATGCAAAAAAAAGAGCTTGAAAAACTACAAGAAAATTTACTTCTTTGGTATGAAAAAAATGGACGCAAAACTTTACCTTGGCGTAATTTACAAAGTCAAAATTGTGATGAAAGTTTAAAGCATATTGATAGAGCTTATGGGGTTTATATCAGTGAAATTATGCTTCAGCAAACTCAAGTTAAATCAGTTTTGGAAAGGTTTTATTTCCCCTTTTTGCAAAAATTTCCTACTTTAGAAAGTTTGGCTAATGCTAATGAAGATGAACTTTTAAAGGCTTGGCAAGGACTTGGTTATTACACTCGTGCTAGAAATTTAAAAAAGGCAGCTTTAGAATGTGTGGATAAGTTTGGAGCTAAATTACCCAAAGAAGTTGAGAATCTAAAAAAATTAAGCGGCATAGGAGCTTATACAGCAGGTGCTATAGCTTGTTTTGGCTATGATCAAAAGGTTTCTTTTGTTGATGGCAATATACGCCGTGTGCTTTCTCGTCTTTTTACTTTGGAAAATCCTAGTATGAAAGAACTTGAAAAAAGAGCTAAAGAGCTTTTAAATGTAAATCATGCCTTTGATCACAACCAAGCTTTGCTTGATGTAGGGGCTTTGGTTTGTGTGAGTAAAAATGCAAAGTGTGGAATTTGTCCTTTGTATGATTTTTGTCAAGGCAAATTTCATACAGAACTTTATCCAAGAGCTAAAAAAATACTTTATGAGAGTGTAAATTTAAATCTTTTTTTGTTTGAATTTAATAAAAAATTTGCCATAGGGCAAAGCCAAGATAAGCTTTATAAAGGTATGTATAATTTTCCTTTTTTTAAAGAAGGAGAGTATAAACTTTCTAAAGATATGAGTTTTATAGGGGAGTTTAAGCACGGCTATACTAAGTATAAACTTAATATCAAGGTTTATCATCAAATTTTAAACAATGAAAATAAAAATTATGAATTTAAAACCTTAAAAGAGTTAGAAAGTACCGCACTTTCAGCACTTTCTTTAAAAGCGTTAAAATTAATTAAGCTCTGATTTTTTAGGCAAACATAAAGTAGCTATAAGCATGATGATTGTAAAAATAGCTATATAGATAAAAAAGCCATTTTCTATACCTGCATTTTTAAATTGTAAAGCAACCCAAGGAGCAGATCCTCCAAAAACAGCATTTGAAATAGCATAACCCAAACCTGTCCCTAAAGCTCTTACATGTTCAGGAAAAAGTTTTGCTTTAAAAATCCCAGCAACTGAAGTATAAAAACTTAAAATAACAAACAATAATACCACCAACATAAATGTCAAAGAAGGATTATTTTGTGCGTTATTGGCTATAAGTGAAAAAATAGGATAAATTCCTACCAATGCCAAAATACAAAATACAATTAAAGATCGTTTGTGACCTATTTTATCTCCTATATATCCAAAAAGAGGTTGAATGATCATTAGTATAAATAAAGCACCTAAGAAAAGATTATTAACAAGCATTTTATCCATACCCGTATTTTCCATAAAAGTTTTAGTATAAGTTGTAATAGTATAAAAAGCTAAAGAACCTCCAGAAGTAACCCCAAGCACCATTAAAAAAGGTTTCCAAGATTTGCATAATGCTTTTAAAGTACCACGATCTTCATGCTGGTGAAGTTTTGTAGCACTTTCATTCATCATTTTTCTTACAAAAAGCGAGCCTAGTGCTAAAATTCCGCCTATTACAAAAAGTATTCTCCAAGCATAATCTTTCATATCATCAATGCTAAAAAATAAAAACATTATACTAATGCTTGCAACGGCCAAAAGTTGACCACCTATTAGGGTTACATACTGAAAAGATGAGTAAAAACCGCGTTTTCCTTCTGTAGCAAGTTCTGAAAGATAAGTAGCTGCTATGCCATACTCCCCGCCTACACTAAGACCTTGAATGAGTCTTGCTATTAAAAGTAAGATAATAGCAAGATCTCCCACTGTATCTTTGCTTGGCAAGGCTGCTATCATAAAAGAGCCCAAAGCCATTAAAACCACTGATATAACCATAGATTTTTTACGACCTACTTTATCAGCTAAAGAGCCAAAAAGCCAAGAGCCTATAGGACGCATAAAAAACCCTGCTGCAAAAACCCCAAAGGCATTGATTTGCTGGATAACAGGATTATCTGAAGTTGAAAAAGTATGAGCAAAATAAGTTGCTGTAAAAGCGTAGATATAAAAGTCAAACCACTCTACTAAATTTCCGCTACTTGCAGCAATAATAGAGCGAATTTTTTTCGTGCGAGTAAGCTCTTGCATAAACCCTTCCTTAATTTTAGATTTTTATTTAAGTATAGTGTGATTTTTGTTTAATATATTTAAAAATAAAGAAGAGAAATAAAAAAGATAAAAATATCGATAAAAATGTTACATATTTTAATAAATTTCATAAATTTTGGTAAAATGTTTACTCTAGGAAATATAATGAAATTTAAAAAAATATATATAGAATTAAGCGATATTTGTGGTTTAAAATGTGATTTTTGTCCTTCTCAAAAAGGAATTCGCGGGGTAATGAGTGAAGAAAAATTTCAAAACTTAGCTTATGAAATTTCTAATAAAGCTGAGCTTTTTACCTTTCATCTTTTGGGCGATCCTTTGCTTTTACCTAATTTGGAAAATTATCTAAAAATCTCAAAAAGTGAAGCTATGAAACTTGAAATCACTACAAGTGGCTTTTATCTAAATTCTAAAAATCAAGCTTTATTGTTAGGGTATGAGAATATCCATCAAATCAATATTTCTTTAATGTCTTTTTTAAGTCAAAGCAAAATTTCTTTAGAACAGTATTTTAAGCCTATTTTAGAACTTTGCAAAAAGCATTTAGAGCAAAAAAGCCTTTCTTTTATCAATCTAAGACTTTGGAATTTAGATGCTAATTTTAAAGCACCTAAGTCAAATTTAAAAATTTATGAGTTTTTATCCAAAGAATTTGAAGTTAAGATCGATACAAACTTAAGTAAAAATCGCTTGCAAAGACATATTTTGCTTCATCAAAATAAACTTTTTAAATGGCCAAATTTAAAAGATGAACCCCTTTATAAAAAAGGAAAATGTCATGCTTTAAAAGAGCAAATTGGGATTTTAAGTGATGGAAGTTTGGTGCCTTGCTGTTTGGATACTAAAGCAGATATTAACTTAGGAAATGTTTTTGAAAATAACTTTGATAAGCTTTTTAAATCACCGCGTATAAAGATGATAAAAAAAGCTTTTGAAGAAGATAAACGCATAGAAAAACTTTGTCAAACTTGCGAATTTTTTAAAGCAAGATTGGGTGATTAAAAATTGTTATTTTCTAGCTTTGTTTTAAATTCTTGAATTCTATCTATTATCTTAGGACTAAGACGTAATAATATATGTGTATCTTTGTTAAAATAAATACTTCCTGTTTTAACTGCTTTGGTATTTTTCAATAAAGCATTTGTATCTAAAAGGTTGTTTTTAGCATTAATTCCAAGAATGAGTATGTCTGGATTTTGTTTCAGTATATATTCTGCTGATATAACAGGTCTTGAAATTTGACTTTGCGGGCTTAAATTTTTAATCCCTATGAGTCTTAAAATATCAGCTATTAAAGAATTATCATTAAAGGCCATTAAAGGGTTGCTAGAATAAAGATAAATCGCACTTTTATTTAGGGGTTTATCGCTTAATTTTTTTAAATTTTGGGTAAATTCTTGTTTTAAAAGCTCTGCTTCTTTTTCTTTTTTGGTGATTTGGCCTAAGGTTGTGATATTTTTTGTTATATCTTCTAAACGCTCGGCTTTTAAATTGATACTTTTGATACCAAAATTTTTAAGTCCTTCTTCTAAATTTAAAGAATAAGAGCTTAAAATCACCAAACTTGGTTTTAATGCTACTATTTTTTCAAGTGAAGGATTTGAAAAAGTGCCTACGCTTGTAAGTTTTGAGGTTTGATCTTTAGGATAGATATTTGAGTGTTGTAAAGTGGCAATGCCTACGATTTGATCTTCAGCCTTAAGCATAAAAAGGGTTTCTATGCTTGCAGGATCAAGCACTACAAGGCGTTCTTTTGCATTTAGTGTGATTAAAAATAAACTCATAATAATTAAAATTTTTTTCATTTTTTCTCCTTTAAAGCTAAAATATAAGGTTTAGAATTTTTATAAATAATCTCGCAGTTTAAATCATAAATTTCTTTTAAAATTTCTTGAGTAAAAAGCTCTTTGCTCGTTCCAAAATACTTTATTTCTCCTTCTTTTAAAAAAAGGATTTTATCGCAAAACATGGAAGCTAAATTTAAATCATGCAAGATAGCAACAACGGCTATATTTTTTTCTTTAACTAGTTTTTCGCAAAGAGTTAAAAGCTCTATAGCATAGTTTAAATCAAGGGCTGAAGTAGGTTCATCTAAAAAAAGAATTTTTGGCTTTTTAAGCAAAGCTCTTGCTAAAAGCATTCTTTGAAATTCACCCCCACTTAAAGAAAGTATGCTTCTTTCTAGAAAATTTTCAAGTCTTAAATCCTTAGCAAATTCTTTAATTTCTAAAATATCTTCTTTAGAATAAGAACTAAAAGCGTGTTTTAAATTCGCATATTTGCTCATTAAAAGCACATCGATGACTTTTAAAGGGGTGTTTAATTCTGATTTTTGAGGCACAAAGCCGCAAATTTTGGCAAATTCTTTAAGAGAAAAATCTTTGATATTTGTATTAAAAAGACTTATCTCTCCTTTATTTGGACTTAAATTTTTAAGTATAAGTTTTAAAAGAGTGCTTTTACCTGAGCCATTTGGCCCTAAAATTCCTATAAAAGCCTGATTTTTAAGTTCTAAATGAATGTTTTTTAGTAAATCTTTTTGGTGATAAGCAAAGCTTAAATCTTGTATTTTTAGCATTATAAAAATCTCCTAGCACTTAAAGCCAAGTATAAAAAAATAGGAGCTCCAAAAAATGCAGTTAAAATTCCAATCGGAATTTGTACAGGGGCTAAAAGAGTTCTTGCTAAAGTATCACAAATAAGTAAAAATAATCCTCCAAATGCTGTACATAAAGGGATAACTAAGGCATTATCATAATTTTTAAGCAAAAGTCTTATAGTATGAGGAATGATGAGTCCAACAAAGCCTATAAGTCCGCTAAAAGCAACCGCAAAAGATACAGCCAAAGATGAGACAATGAGTAAATTTATCTTTAATTTTTGAGCATTTACCCCTAGATTTCTAGCTTCATCATCTCCGCTTAAAAGTATGTTTAATTCGTTTTTATGAGCGTAAAAATAAAACAAACAAAAAATTAAAGGCAAGATTAAAATTCCCACACGAAACCAAGAAGCATTGCCTATATTTCCCATAAGCCAAGAGACTATTTTAAAAGAATCCTCGCCTATAAGATAAGTGAAAAAAGAAGTAAAAGCTCCTAAAAAAGATGAAGCTGCTATGCCGATAATGAGTAAAGTCGCTATAGAAGCTTTAGAAGAAATTTTAAAAACTCCTAGGGCAAAAAAGGCAGAGCAAACAAAACCTAAAATTCCATAATAATAATCATTCAATTTTAACAAATACGCCAAAACCGCTCCAAAGGTTGCCGCAGAAGCTATACCTATGATATAAGGATCAGCTATAGGATTTGAAAATACATTTTGAGTGATAGCCCCACTACTAGCTAGAAGCATACCGATTAAAATCGCCATTATAATCCGTGGTAAGCGTCCATCTATGATGATTTGTCTTAAAATTTCATCTTGGCTAAAGATATATGAAAAAAGTTCTTTTGGGTTTAAATTCTCATCTCCTAAGCAAAGTGCTGTAAAAGAAGCGATTATATAAGCTACCAAAAGCCCTATAATCACTAAAATTTTAGAATGCGTATTTAAATTCAACATAGTAGTTTCTGCCATTCCCAACTAGGTATTGATCATTTATACTGTCTTGGTATGTGTAGTATCTTTTATCGAAAAGATTGCGAATTCCTGCTAAAATTTGTAATTTTTTATAATTATATTTCATACCAATATCTGTTAAAAAATAATCCCTTATCCAAGAATTTTTAGACATTTTTCCTGTATTTTCATTTATAGTTCCACCATCTTTTGCTCTAGAAAAATAGGTTAAATCAATAAAATTTGAGAAATTTTTATTCCAAGCGTATTCTAGCCCAGCTGTGGCTTTGATTTTTGAAACATAAGGAATTCTCATGCCGTCATTAACGCCTTTAGAAATTTTAGCATCAAGATAAGTTAGACTTTCTCTAAAGATTAAATCATCATCTAAAAAATTTTGACTCAGACTTAATTCTACTCCTAGACGGCGAGTTTGATCTATATTATAATATTTCCACCAAGATCCACTAGTAGAATGAGGGTTTCCAAGATAAGAAATTTCATCTTTGCTTAGGGTGTAAAATAAAGTTAGATTAAAGCCGTAAAAATCCCACCAAAAATCATCAATACCTAGTTCAAAGGTATCAAAGATCTCAGCTTTTAGGTTCGACGAATAATAGGGTGGTATTCCATTACCAGTTTTGTTGCGATTGACAAATTGAGCAGGTGTAGGAGAAACAAAACCTCTTTCGTATTTAAGATAAAGATTGCCTGTGTCAGAGTATTTAAAGTTAGGAGTGATTTCAAAAGCAAAATTATTGGTGTTTTTATCGGTATCAAAAAGGGTTGTTGAGTCTGTGATTATAGGATTTGATGATGGCGGTCTTCCGTTCATACTCATTTCATTTCTATAAGATCTATTGGTATTATAAGTGCTAAATTCATATCTAGCTCCACCGGATAAAGTGAAAAATTCATTAAAATTATGAGAATCAAGAGCGAAAATAGAATGGCTTTGTTTAGTCATATCCATTAAAGTTGTCATCCTGTGATAATTTATGACACCTGGAACGCTATAATACACCAAACTCTTTCTTTTTGCATCATGGTTTGTAAATTCATAACCAAAAATAAAATAAGAATTATTTGCATAATTTAGTTTGTTTTTTAAACTTATCCCTGTAAGTGTGTCTTCAAAACCACTTCCATTTTGATAAGCTGTAGTTCCCATCATAGAAATTTTATCTTTTAGATAATTGATCTTTTGATTTTGCCAAAAAGCTTCTAGGTTAAATTCCCATATATCATCAAAATAGTAATGATAATCCAAAGAAATTTCAGGGCGATTGATTTGTGTGATATTGTCACTATTGCCTTTTTGGGTTGGATCGCTTTGAGCTTGTGCTTTTGTTAGATAGCCACTGCTGGTATTTTTGCTTTTAAAATAATTATAACCCAAAGTTAAATCGCTATTATCATTGATATTAATATAGGTTTTTGTGTTGATAAAATAACCTTTTTCATTATAACCTTCTTGATATCCATCAAGGTTAAAACTTTGTATATCAAAGCTAAAAGCTAAATTTTCATTTATTTGTTTGGCGCCATTGATACCTAAATTTCCACCTAGTCCGCCATGATCATAAGCACTGCTTTTTAAATTTATAGCAAAAGCATCTGATTTTTGTTTTTTTGTAATGATATTAATCACACCCCCTCTAGTACCACTTCCATAAAGCACAGATCCACCCCCAGGTATGATTTCTATGCGTTCTACATTATCTAAATTGATACTATCTAGTGGGGTCACACCATGGGAATTATCAAGAACATTAATAGCACGCCCATCGATCATAACTTTTACAGCTATATTGGATTTATCTCCTTGTCCACGCATATCTATATTGCGTCCAAGTCCAAAATTTACAAAGCTAATACCCGAAATTCTTTCTAAGGCTTGTTCTAAGGAAACATAACCTTTATTTTGCAGATTTTTGCCTTCTATGCTGATTACATTGCGTAAATTTGAGTCTGCATCTTGCTCAAAACCTGTTGCACTAACAACAACTTTTTGTAGATTGATAGCTTCATTTGATTCTTGTGCATTTAAATTAGTTATTAGCAATAATGCAAATAAAGATAACTTAAAAGCTTTTTTATTTGGGTGCAAATTTTACTCCTTAAATAAAATAAATAATGATAATTTATATCATAATAATTTAGAACGAAATTTATCCTTTATTAACTTAATTTAGTATAAATTTTTGTTAAAATAGATAATTTATATATTTTAAGTTATTTTTAATTTGATAATTGATACCATTTTTTTTAATATTTTATTTTAAAATCAAGAAAGGATAAAAATGAATTTTGAAAGCATTATTTCTCATATGAATGATCATCATAAATCAAATTTAGTTGATCTTTGTAAAAAATTTGGTGGTATTGAGCAAGTGCAAGATGTTTTTCTAAAAAGTGTTGATTTTAATGGCTTGGATCTTGTTTACAATGATAAAGAAAATTTACGAGTGGAATTTCCTAAAAAAGCCGATGAAAACACGATTAAAGATACTATAATATCCCTTTGCATGAGTGCAAAGAGCGAGCAAAATTTTAGTGGCGTAGAAAAAGAATTAAATGAATTTATGCTAAGTTTTAATTCTGTAGCTTTGGCAACTTTAAATGCAAATGGAGAAGTTGTTTGCTCGTATGCACCTTTTGTAAGCACACAATGGGGAAATTATATTTATATAAGTGAAGTAAGTGAACATTTTAACAACATCAAAGTAAATCCAAACAATATAGAAATAATGTTTTTAGAGGATGAGAGTAAAGCTGCTTCTGTTATACTTCGCAAAAGATTGCGCTATAGAGTAAATGCAAGCTTTTTAGAGAGAGGTGAAAGATTTGATCAAATTTATAATGAGTTTGAAAAACAAACCGGAGGAGAAGGAGGCATTAAAACTATACGCAAGATGCTTGATTTTCATCTAGTAAAGCTTGAATTTAAAAAAGGACGCTTTGTAAAAGGTTTTGGTCAAGCTTATGATATAGAAAATGGAAATGTTGCACATGTAGGTGCTAGTGGAAATCCACATAAATTCCCACATAAGCATTAATTTGTATAAAATCTTATAAATTTTGTTCTTGTAAAGCTTGGGCTTTATGATGAGTGATTAAAGGTTCTATGATTTCATCAAAAAGCCCATCTTGCATAATGGCATCTAAGCGATATAAAGTAAGATTTATTCTATGATCGCTGATACGATTTTGTGGAAAATTGTAAGTGCGAATGCGTTCGCTTCTATCTCCGCTTCCTACTTGTGATTTTCTTGCTTCACTTTCTTTTGCTAGTCTTTCACTCTCTTGCATTTCATAAAGCCTTGCTTTTAGGACTTTCATCGCACTTTCTTTATTTTTGTGTTGGCTTTTTCCATCTTGATTGACTACAACTATACCTGTGGGGATATGAGTGATACGAACAGCTGAATCAGTAGTATTTACACTTTGTCCACCATGTCCTGAAGATCGCATAACATCAACTTTAAGATCGTTTGGATTGATTTCGATTTCTATATCATCAACTTCTGGCATTACTGCCACGGTGATAGCAGAAGTATGCACGCGTCCTTGGGATTCTGTTTGAGGAACTCTTTGAACACGGTGCGTTCCACCTTCATATTTAAGTCTTGAATAAGCTCCTGTTCCTTTAACAAGCATGATGATTTCTTTAAATCCACCTACACTTCCTTCGCTAGAGCTTACAATCTCAAGTTTATAGCCGCGATTTTCAGCATATCTTGCATAAGCTTTTACAAGATCTCCTACAAATAAAGATGCCTCATCGCCACCTGTACCTGCACGAATTTCAAGAAAAATATTTCTTTCATCATTGGGATCTTTAGGAAGAAGTAAAATTTTAATCTCTTCTTCAAGTTTCGGTTTTAATTCTTCTAAAGTTTTTAGTTCTTCTTTTGCAAGTTCCCCAAGTTCTGGATCGTTTAGCAAAGCTTTATTTTCTTCTATATTGTCTAAAGTTTTTAAATACTCTTTAGCTTTTAAAACGATAGGTTCTAAATTTTTTTGTTCTTTAGAGAGTGTAGTCATTTTACTGATATCGTTGAGTATATCAGAACTGCTAAGAAGAGAATTTAACTCTTCAAAGCGTTTTAAAAAAGGATCTAGTTTGCTAGCTAACATTAAAAACTATATAGAAAATTATGCGATTTTATTTACTAAAAGGGCTAAGCGGCTTACACGGCGAGAAGCAGTTTGTTTTTTAATGAAACCGCGACTTACCATAGCATGAATGCTTTTATTAGCTACTTTTAAAGCTTCATTAGCAGCATTTTTATCTCCATTTGCTGCAGCTTCTCTTATGGCTTTAGTTATATTTTTAAGTCTTGTTCTATAGAATCTATTTCTTTCTGTTTTTTTAATAGTTTGTCTTGCTCTTTTTTCAGCAGATTTATGGTTTGCCATTTATATTTTCCTTTTTTGAAATTAAAGACTAAATTATATAAGAATAAAATTTAAAATTTAATTAATTTAAGCAAAATTTCAAAATAAATCTTTTAAATTTATATCCCAAAAAACTAAATTAAATTTAAGTAAAAATCCGTAAATTACCGTACTTAAAAGTCCAGCAAACAATCCTGCTAGCATATCATCAAGCATTACACCTAGTCCGCCTTTGACTTTTTTATCTATCTTGCCAATAATAGAAGGTTTTGTAATGTCAAAGAGTCTAAATAAAACAAAAGCCAAAATAAAATTAACTATCGAGTTTTCAACACTTGCTGCAATAGCACAAGCAAGAAAAACCCCAGCAACTTCATCGATAACTATGTGTTTGTCATCGTGAATTCCTGTTTTTTTTTCATAATCATCTATAACACGAATACTTGCAACAAAAATTAAAATACTTAGTAAAAACAAAGTATTAATCCCGAGATATTTAAGTATAAAAAAAGCAGGTATTAAAGCAGCGATAGTACCAAAAGTCCCACTTGCCTTTTTTATAGAACCTGAATAAAAAAAAGTTAAAAATAATTTTTGCATTTTGTTACACCATATAAGACATTTGATGAATTTCTAAAAGTTTTTGATAAAATTCTTCATCATTTTTGTATTCTAAAATTCCATCAGTTGGAAAAAGCTCATTATAAATTTTTTGCATATTTTTTAATCTATTTGGAAAAAGAGAAGTTAAAATAACACTAGATACTTCCTTGCGCATGAAAATTGCTGGAGGAATGATACCTGCTCTTAGTAAATCTTTTAAAGACTGAGAATTATAGTGCAAATGGTGATGACAACCATGAGGGCAAGATCTTGTGCTAACAATCATGCGACATTGATCACAAAATACAAATTCAGGCAAAACAATCACTTCTATGCCATAATCCTTGGAAAAATCATCAAGTATGGTTTTTGGTTGATTATCATCATAAAACATTCCAAGTCCTGTATGATTTTGTCCTACTACTAGTTTGGTACAACCTAGACTTTTTGCGATAATGCTTTCTAAGCCAGGATTTAAATGGGCGTGAAAAATATTAATATTTTTTAATGGAAAAATGAAAATTCTATCCGGTGGAAGATAGTTTTGAATAAATTTTTTCAAATAAGCTTCTTTAAGTTCGAATTCAAACCCATTTGCATCAAAAGATTCTACAAGAAAAACTACAACTAAATCTGCTTTATCAATAGTCCAACGAAACATTCTTTCATGGGCACGATGCAAAGGATCAAAACTTGAAACTATAGCGGTAATTTTTTGTGCATTAAGATTGTTTTTGATTTGTTGAAAATTTTCTTTTATTTTTTTAATTTGAGAATTGTAAATTTCTATTTTTCCACTTATACAAGTTGTTCCCATATCTTCTAAAGAGCAAGTGTTAGGACTGAAAATATCAGAAAAATTTTTATTATTTTTAAATTGGCTTTTAAAATCTATATGTCCTACTACTTTTTCGTCTAGTATGAGATCGATTCTATCGCCAGATTTTATATCATTTAGTGCTTCTTCAGTATTTCTTGGCGCAAAGCTTAAGGGATAGGGAAAACTTTCTCCTTTAAATTTTCCTGATTTAATGATTTCATTGACTTCTTTTTCATTCATTAAATGAGTGCAAGTGCCTAGTAAACCTTCTTTAATAAGTGATAAGATGCCAAATTCATTTTGATCTATGGTAATGTTTTTATTTTTTCTTGCTGATTTCATATTTCTTCCTTTTTTCCCATAAAGATTTACGTGAAATGCCTAATTTTTTTGAAAGATCAGTATCAGGAAATATATTTTGGTAATTTATAATAACATATTTTACATACTCATCTATGGTTAAAATTTCATTGCTATCGATATTTTTTTCATTATCATTTAAATTAATGCAGTTTATTTTTAAATCATCTGTATTTGAATTGGTATGCAAAATAACATTTTTGTTTTGTATAAAATCTATGAGTTTTTCCTTTTCTGCTGCTTTTAATGCTTGAAAATTACTCAAAAATAAGAGATTGTTTTCTGTGGGAAGTTTCATAACTTTTTCAACTGAATTTGTAGATGTTAAATCAATAAAAGAAAGAGTAATGTCACATTCATTTGCATAATTAAAAACAAAAGCATCAGCACTGCTTTGCTTGTTGGATTTTAATATCAATGGAAGTTTTAATTTTTTATAATTATACTCTGGAATTTTGATTGTTTCTAATCTTGATTTGATGTAGCTTTGATAAGCTTTATTAAGGATTGAAAGTTTTCTAAAATCCTGATAATGCTTTATTTTTCTAATCAGCTCTTCTATCATAAAGGGTTTTTGAATATAATCACTAGCACCTAATTTCAAAGGATTTGAAACTGTATCTGTACTTATATAAGAAATAAGCAAAATAATAATACTATGTTTAAACTGACCTACGGCTTTTAGAAAATTATTAGTATTTGTAGAAAGCAGTACAATATCATAGTATTTTTCACCATTGTATTCATCAAACGAGTTGATAATTTCACAGCTATATCCAGCATCACTTAGTTTAATGCTAATGCTTTGTGCTAGATAAATTTCATTTTCAATAATTAAAACTTTCATAATCTTGTCCAATCAAAATATTTTAAATTTACACTACTAAGCACCGCCATACCTTCTTTTCTTCCAATAAAACCCAATTTTTCCGTTGTTGTGGCTTTAACATTGATTCTAAATTCATCTAAATCTAAAGTATGAGCTATATTGCTTTGCATAGCTTGTTTAAAGTCTTTAAGTTTAGGGCTTTGTGCCATGACGCAAATGTCTATATTAATGAGTTCAAAACCTACTTCTCTGACTTTATCATAAGCCTGTTTTAAAAGCTCCATGGAGTTGGCATTTTTAAATTTCATATCAGTATCAGGATAAAGCTCTCCTATATCTCCAAGTCCTGCAGCACCTAAAATCGCATCGGTTAAAGAGTGAGCTAAAACATCTCCATCGCTGTGTGCTTTAAGCCCCATAGTAGGATGAATTTGCACTCCTGCTAAAAGCAAAGGGCGATTCTCTCCAAATTCATGCACATCAAAACCATTGCCAGTAAAAATTTCAAAGCTAGGTGTAGGCAAATCAAGCTTTTTAAGATCTTCTTTAAAGGTTAGTTTTCTTGCATTTTCTTCACCTTCAACAAACCAAATTTTTCCACCCATTGCAGCTATAGCTGTGCTATCATCTGTAAATTCTAGGTTTTGATCCAAGGCTTTTTTAAGCAATTTGGTTTTAGAAATTTGCGGGGTTTGAATGAGTTTGATTTTTTCTCTTTGCAAGGCTTCATTGTCAAAAAGTGTTGTATCTGCAACTTTTAAAGCAGGGGTAATACAATCTGCTTTATCTAAATTTTCAATCAAACGATCAAACAAATTTTTACTCACCAATACCCTTGCTACATCACTTACCATAACAAATTCGCTATCTATGAGCTCTAAGGCTTTTTTTAAGGATTCTGCTCTGGTATCACCACCTTCTATGAATTCATAGTTTTTAGTAAATTTTTTCATATAAGTGATATTACTAGAGGTAACAACTATTT
The DNA here is from genome assembly GCF_004378845.1 of Campylobacter sp. CH278. Lineage (NCBI taxonomy): Bacteria > Pseudomonadati > Campylobacterota > Epsilonproteobacteria > Campylobacterales > Campylobacteraceae > Campylobacter > Campylobacter sp. CH278. The sequence goes on from NZ_RYXZ01000004.1 coordinate 135,312, forward strand.
TTTTAAAAGGATAAAAAGAGCTTAAATTTTTTGTTGCATAAAGCCAAAGAGGGTCATTTCCAAGTCGTAAAAATTGTTTTTTTACCTTTGTGTTAAAACGAGTAGAATTTCCAGCTGCTAACATAATGAGGCTAATTTCACTCATTTTTTCATTCCTCTTTTTAATATTGTTGGTTTTTATAATGTTACCATATTATACACTTATAAAAAGCTAAATTTTATCATTTTATTAGTAAAATTGATTTTTTTAAAAGACAAGGAAAAAACATGAAAGAACAAATTTTAGAGAAATTAAAAACTGTAAAATATCCTGGCTTTGAAAAGGATATAGTGAGTTTTAACTTTGTAAAAGATATTAAAATTCAAGATGATGGTGTATTTATTGATATAGAAATTGTTTCAGCAAATCCTGAAGTAGTTAATGAAATTCGTAAAAATGTTACTGAAGCTTTATCGAGTTTGGCTTTAAAAAATATCGAACTTAATATCATTACTCCAAAAATTCCTGAAGAAAAAAGCAATTCAAGAAGTGGAAAAAATATCGCTCCACAAGTAAAAAATTTCATCATGGTTTCAAGTGGAAAAGGTGGCGTAGGCAAATCTACAACTACAGTAAATTTAGCAATTTCCATGGCTAAAATGGGAAAAAGAGTAGGGATTTTAGATGCAGATATTTATGGGCCAAATATTCCAAGAATGCTAGGCGAAACCAAAACTCAGCCTGAAGTAGTAGGGCAGAGATTAAAGCCTATTTTAACTCATGGTGTTTATATGATGAGTATGGGGGTTTTGATCGAAGAGGGTCAAGGTCTTATGTGGCGTGGAGCTATGATTATGAAAGCAATCGAGCAACTTTTAGCTGATGTAATTTGGCCTGAACTTGATGTATTGTTTTTGGATATGCCTCCAGGAACAGGCGATGCGCAAATTACTTCCGCGCAAAGTATTCCTATTACTGCAGGAGTTTGTGTAAGCACACCTCAAACCGTATCTTTAGATGATAGTAAAAGAGCTTTAGATATGTTTAATAAACTTCACATTCCTATAGCGGGTGTGATTGAAAATATGAGTGGATTTTTATGTCCTGATAATGGTAAAGAGTATGATATTTTTGGCAAAGGAACGGCTGAGGATATGGCAAAAGCCTATAAAAGTGAAGTTTTAGCACAAATTCCTATAGAAATGATAGTAAGAGAAGGTGGAGATGAAGGTAAGCCTGTGAGTTTTTATCACCCTGAAAGTGTGAGTTCAAAGCGTTATTTAATGGCGGCTGAAAAAATTTGGAGCTTTATAGAAAAGATTAACAATGAAGGTGGTGCGGATAATTCTGCTATACAACCTGTGATGAATGGAAAAAGTGCGTGTTCGCATTAAAAATTAAATGGATAAGGAAAAGAAAATGATTAATACCAAAGAAGATTTTTTACTTTTAATCAAACAAATTGAGCAAAAAAGTGGCTATAAAAAACCTAAAGCTTTTGGCATAGCAAGGCTTGATAGAGGGCAGCTAAATAAAAATAAAATCTTACAAGCAAGTTTTGCTTTGATTAATTACGAGCAAAATTTTGGCTCAGCGGCAATCATGCTTGAAGCTTTTATGCAAAGGGGTGTGGAGATTGATTTTAATGCGAGTGAGTTTGTGCAAACTTTGAAATTAGAAGATATTGATTTTGCGCTTTCTTGTTTTAAACCTTTTTTAGAAGAAGAAGGGCATCAAAATATTGATTTATTAAAGATTATCAAAGATAAATTTAAAGACGATGAATTTGCTTTTGTTTGTCTTTTTGAGGATAAAGAACCTTTAAGTGTAGAAAGTGTTTATCTAAAACTTTATTTGCTTTCTACTAAAAAAGTGCCTTTAAGAAGTATTAATCTAAATGGAGCTTTTGGACTTTTAAGCAATGTAGCTTGGAGCGATGATAAACCTATCGAGCTTGAGTATTTAAGAGCAAATGAAATGCGTTTAAAAATGAGCAATCAATATCCAAAAATCGATTTTGTTGATAAATTTCCAAGATTTTTAGCACATATTATCCCTGAGGATAATACAAGAATTTTAGAAAGCTCTAAAGTAAGAATGGGTGCGTCTTTAGCAGCAGGAACAACCATCATGCCAGGGGCAAGTTATGTGAATTTTAATGCAGGCACAACAGGAGCTTGTATGGTTGAAGGGCGTATTAGTTCAAGTGCTATAGTAGGAGAAGGTTCTGATGTAGGTGGCGGAGCTTCGATTTTAGGTGTTTTAAGTGGAACAAGTGGTAATGCTATAAGTGTAGGTAAGGCTTGTCTTTTAGGGGCTAATTCAGTGACAGGAATTCCTTTAGGGGATAATTGTATAGTTGATGCAGGTATTGCGGTGCTAGAAGGAACGAAATTTTTACTCAAAGATGCCGAAGAGCTTGCTAAACTTAATCCTTATTTTAATTTTGATAAAGAAATTTACAAAGGCTTAGAGCTTAAAGGTTTAAATGGGCTACATTTCCGTCAAGATTCTATAAGCGGTGCTATGATAGTAGCTTTAAATAAAAAAGCAGTCAAACTTAATGAAGCCTTGCATTGATATAAATTTATTTACATAAAGCTTTAAGCTTTATGTCTTTCTTTCAACTTTGAAATCACATCTGAGAAACTAAGATTTGCATCTGCAAGTAAAACACTTAAATGATACATTAAATCCGCTGCTTCACAAATAAGCTCTTCTTTATCTTTTACTGTCGCTGCTAAAGCTGTTTCTACGCCTTCTTCACCAACTTTTTGTGCGATGCGTTTTGTGCCACTTTTGAAAAGTTTTGCTGTATAAGAAGTATTTTCATCGGCATTTTTGCGTGCATTAATAAGTTTTTCAAGTCTGGCTAGAAAAACAAAATCCGCATTTTTAGAAATTTTTTCAAAACAAGAAATATCGCCCGTATGACAAGTAGGTCCTACAGGATTTGCTAAAATTAAAAGCGTGTCATTATCACAATCTAAGCTTAAATCTACGATATTTAAGAAATTTCCACTTTCTTCACCCTTCATCCAAAGACGCTGTTTTGTGCGTGAAAAAAAGACTACTTTACCACTTTCTAAGCTTTTTTCTAAGGCTTCATTATTCATAAAGCCTAGCATTAAAACTTCACAAGTTTTTGCATCTTGGATGATGACAGGTAAAAGATGATCCACTTTTTGCCAAGCAATTTTTTCATTAAGTTCTTTGAAATTTTGCATATTATATCCTTATACTTAAACCTTGATTTTTAAGATAAATTTTTAATTCTTTAATGTCTATAAGTTTTTGATGAAAAACAGAAGCAGCTAAAGCCCCATCTATACCTAGTTTAAAAGCTTCTAAAAAATGCTCCATTTTTCCCGCTCCCCCGCTTGCGATCAAAGGTACTTTGCAAATTTTATATACAGCTTCTAATTGTTCTAAATCATAGCCATTTTTAACGCCATCTTGATTCATCATATTTAAAACAATTTCGCCTGCACCTAGATCTTGCACTTCTTTAACCCATTCTAAAGTGCTTTTTCCACTATGCTTGCTTGTTTTTTCATCGCCTGTGTATTGAAATACTTTTAAATTTCCATTTTCATCTTTGAAGCTATCAATCCCTACTACTACGCATTGCACGCCAAAGCTTTTAGCAAGGCGTGTGATTAGGCTTGGATCATTTAAAGCAGGAGAATTGATAGAAATTTTATCTGCCCCATTAGCCAAAAGTTCAGCTGCATCTTCTTCGCTTTTAATACCCCCTGCAACACAAAAAGGAATATTAATATTTTTTGCTACTTCACTTACCCATTCTCTTGATATGCGTTCTTTTCTAGCACTTGCAGCAATATCATAAAAAACAAGCTCATCAATACCATTTTGAGAGTAATATCTAGCAAGCTCTATGATATCTCCTATATCTTTATGGTTTTTAAATTGTGTTCCTTTTACTACTCTGCCATCTTTGACATCTAAACATGCAATTATGCGTTTTGTAAGCATTTATTTCTCCAAAATACATTTTTCTTTAAGATATTTTTCCATTTCTTCATCGCTTTTAATTTCATCAAAATTAGCTTGAATTTTTGCTTCTTTGCCCACTTTAATTTGTTTGTTTATATCATCAATAAATTCTTTAAAATTTGGATTTTTATTAATCAGCATATTTAGTGTTTGAATATCAAGTTCTTTTTCTTTTGCACTAATTAAAATTTGAGAATTTGAAATATCTTTTTCAAGTTTTATCACTCCTATACCAAAACTTTGATTTAAGCGTCTTAACTCGCTTAAAACTTCGCTATCAATTTCTTGTAAAACAACCAAATAGCCCTCATTTGCCCAGCTAGAATTGCTTACAGCTTGAAAATAGCATTCTTTTAAATTTGAAAAATTTAAAGCAATTTTAAGTTCAAAAGAAAAAAGTTTATAGCTGTTTTGTTTGATATTTTCTAAAAGTGTTATGGTTTCTTTTTCATAATCATCATAAGGAAAATAAACCCCTACAATATCAGGATAATTCCACTTATCTTCCCCACCTTTACCCTTTTTGCTTTGTTCGTGATAAATTGTTTTGCAATTTAAATTAAAATCTAAATTTTCATATAAAAATTTTACAATCAAGGGGTGTAAATCTCTTTCATGAAATTTATTTTTTTCTTGTTTTTCGTTAGTAATTTCATTTTTATCATCAAGCTTTAAAAGTTCATTTTCTCTTTCTTTTAACCAAAAAGTTCTGGGTTTTTGGGAAGCTTTGATAAATAAAGAATTGTGTTGTAATTCTTTTATATCAACATATATCCTAGCCCCTAAAGTAGCAATTGGAGTTTGCCCTATACTAGAAAGCTTTTTATCTAAGCCTTTTTCAAGAGCTTTTTGCCAAATTTCATTAGCGCTTAAAGGCTTATCACTTTGTTTTAAAATTTCTAAAGCAAGTTCTTTGTAGCTTAATTTGCTAGACATCTTATTCCTTCTTCTACGCTAAAAACTCCGTCTAATAAAGCTTTTCCTACGATAACCCCACTACAAATTCCTTTTAAGTTTTCAAGGTCTTTTAAGCTCGCTACTCCACCACTTGCCTGAATGCAAATATGAGGAAAAATTTCATGGATAAGTTTGTAAAGTCTTACATTTACTCCTTGCATGGTGCCATCTTTTGAAATATCTGTGCAAAGTATGTGTTTTAAGCTTTTATTGCTATAAAAATCTAAAACTTCCATAAGCTTTTTATCGCTTGCTTCTTGCCAAGCATTTACAGCCACAACATAATCTTCTTTTAAAATCGTATCTAAGGCTAAAACTATAGCTTCGCTACCAAATTCTTTTAAAATTTCAAGACATAAAGTCGCATCTTTAATCGCCATAGATCCTATAACTACTCTTTTTACTCCACAATCAAGCAAAGCTTTAACTTCTTCTTTAGAGCGTATGCCTCCACCTACTTGTAAATTGACACTGACTTCTTTGGCTAATTTTTCTATCAAAGCAAGTTGTCTTTTGCTAGGATCTTTTGCACCTGTAAGATCTACAAGATGAAGTTCTTTCGCTCCTGCTTTTTCGTATTCTTTGAATTTTTCCAAGGGATTGTATTTATATACTTTTTTTTGTTCATAATCCCCTTTTACAAGACGCACCACTTCGCCATCTATAAGATCGAGTGCGGGTATGATTTGAGTCATCCTATATCCTTAATAAAATTTGAAATTAAAATTTCCCCCGCCTCGCTACTTCTTTCAGGGTGAAATTGCACCCCGTAAAAATTATCTTTCATTACGCTTGCGCTAAATTTTTGCGAATACTCACAATCTGCTATAGTGTATTCCCCAAGTCCTACACAATAACTATGCACAAAATAAAAATAAGCCCCTTCTAAGCCTTTAAACAAAGCATGAGAGCTATGAACTTGATTCCATCCCATATGCGGAAAAGTAAAGCCTTCTTTAGTTTTAAATTTTTGAGTTGTAAAATCTATAAGTTTTAAGGTTTCTTGATTTAATTCTTCGGAAAAATTTCCTAAAATTTGCATACCTAAACAAATACCAAGCAAAGGTTTTTTGGTATTTTTAATAAAATCAATAAGATTAAATTGTTCTAAATTTTTCATCGCTTCTTTTGCGGTACCCACTCCAGGTAAAAAAAGCTTATCCGCACTTTCAAGCTCTTTTAAATCCCTACTGATAGTTGCATTAAAACCTAATCTATCCAGACAAAATTTCAAAGATGCTAAATTCGCACAGGCTGTATCGATGATGATGATTTTCATATCACTCCTTTAGAGCTGGCTAAATTTTCACTTTCTATTTTCACTGCCATTTTCAAAGCTTTTGCAAAGGCTTTAAAAAGCCCTTCGGCTTTATGATGATCGTTTTTGCCTTTAACTTTTAAATGCAAACTTATACCCATAGCATAGCTTAAAGAATAAAAAAAGTGCTCGATCATTTCTGTGCTTAAAGCCCCTAAATGAGATTTTTTAAATTTGGCTTTATAGACTAAATGAGGACGATTGCAAAAATCCATCGCACAACTTGCCAAACACTCATCCATAGGTAAAGCAAAACCATATCTTGCAATGCCGATTTTATCCCCTAAAGCTTTTTTGATACAAGCTCCAAGTGCTAAGGCTACATCTTCAACGCTATGATGCTCATCGATTTCTAAATCCCCTTTACAAGAAATTTCAAGCCCTATACCTCCATGTACAGCGATTTGCTCTAACATGTGATCAAAAAAATCAATACCTGTTTTAATGCTAACCTTGCCCCCATTTAAGCACACTTTTACTTTTATATCTGTTTCTTTAGTAGTTCTTTGATAACTCGCACTTCTAAAAGAACTTAAAATTTCATTTTCTATTTCTTTCCAAGAAAGTTCGCCATATCTTAAACCACGCACGCCTAAATTTGAAGCTAAGATCATATCACTCTCACGATCTCCGATAACAAAACTTTGCTCCTTATCATAAAGTTCGTGTTTGATATACTCTTCTAACATAGCGGTTTTAGGTTTTCTACAAGCACAATTTTCATTTTCAAAATGCGGACAAATAAAAATATCTTGAAATTCTATACCGCAACTTTTTAAAATATCAAGCATTTTTTCATGAGCAATTTCAAAATTTTCCTTTGGAAAACTTGGCGTTCCAAGACCATCTTGATTGCTTACCATGACAAATTTAAATCCAAAATTTTTTAGTTTTAAAAGAGTAGGAATAGCATCTTTTTCAAAACGCAATTTTTCAAGAGTATCGATTTGAAAATTGCTTTTTGGCTCCTCTATTAAAGTGCCATCTCTATCTATAAAAAGGATTTTTTGACTCATTTTAAGCTCTCTAAACGAAAAGTTACTGCATTTTTGTGTGCGTCTAAATGCTCATTTTGCGCTAAAATTTCAACACTTTTACCCAAAGCTAAAAAGCCTTCTTTACTTAATTCTTGAACGGTCATTCTTTTACTAAAATCTGCCAAACCTAAACTAGAATGCGTTTTAGTAAGTCCATAAGTAGGTAAAACATGATTAGTCCCACTTGCATAATCACCCATAGACTCCGGGGAATAAGCTCCTAAAAATACCGATCCTGCGTGTTTTACACCTTTTAAAAGTTCTCGTGGATTTCGAGTTTGTATGATCAAATGTTCAGGGGCATAAAGATTTGAAATTTCTAAGGCTTGATTTAAATCTTTAGCTATGATAATGCGTGAATTCGCAATACTTTTGCTTGCAAGTTCTTTGCGAGGCAAAAGTTCTAATTGACTTTGGACTTCATCGCTTGCTTTTTTAGCAAAATCTTGACTTAAACACACCAAAATCACTTGAGAATCTGCACCATGTTCAGCTTGTGAAAGCAAATCACTAGCTACAAATTTTTCATTAGCCAAATCATCAGCTATTACTAAAACTTCACTAGGTCCTGCTTGCATATCAATAGTCGCTCCGTTTATATCGCTACTTACTTGACGTTTTGCTTCGGTTACAAAGGCATTTCCTGGGCCAAAAATTTTATCCACCTTTAAAACACTTTGTGTACCATAAGCCAAAGCTGCTATAGCTCCTGCACCACCCATTTGATAAATTTCATCCACGCCGCAAAGTTTAGCACAAAAAAGCACGGCATCATTGATTTTTGCAGGACTTGCTAAAACGATTTTTTCACAACCTGCAATTTTTGCAGGAATAGCTAGCATTAAAACCGTTGAAAACAAAGGCGCCAAACCCCCTGGTATGTAAAGCCCTACTTTTTCTATGGGGCGTGTTAAAACTTCACATTTAACGCCTTTTGTAGTTTCAAGAGCGATTTCATGCGGGATTTGGGCTTCGTGGAATTTTTTGATATTTTCATAAGCTACTAAAATAGCATCTTGCAAATCTTTATCCAAACGATTGCTTGCTTGAGTAATTTCTTCTTGAGTGATTTTAATATTAGAAATTTCAGCCTTATCAAATTTTAAAGCTTGTTCTATCAAAGCTTCATCGCCTTTTTCTTGCACTTCTTTAATGATAGAACTTACTATTTTTGAAATTTCATCCTTCGCGCTTATAGCAGGGCGTTTTAACGCCTCTTCTTTTTGTTTTTCATCTAAATTATCATATACTAAAATTTGCATTTTTTACTCACTTTAACATTTTTTCTATAGGCAGAACTAAAATCGAACTCGCACCTTCTTCTTTTAAAGCCTCCATAGTTTCCCAAAAAAGATTTTCTTTACTTACCATATGTAAAGCTACATTTTTTTCATCGTGTGCTAAAGGTAAGATAGTCGGTCTTTCAACTCCTGGAAGCAGAGCTTGAATTTTATCAAGCTTTTCTTTTGGAACATGAAGCATAATGTATTTAGATTCTCTTGCTTGCATTACTCCTGCTACACGCAACATAATTTTATCCACTAAAGCTTGTTTTTCTTTACTTAAAGCATTTTCTTTTTGAATTAAACAAGCACGAGATTCATAAATGACTTTAACTTCTTTAAGATTATTTGCTTGTAAAGTTGCCCCGCTTGAAACAAGATCGCAAATTGCATCGGCTAAATTTGCCCTAGGGGCTACTTCAACAGAACCTGTAAGCATACAATTTTTATAATTAATCCCATTTTTTTTCATAAAACGCTTTAAAAGTTGTGGATAAGAAGTAGCTATCCTTAAGCCTTCAAAATCTTTCAAATTTTGAAATTTTTTTTCTTGAGGTAAGGCAAGAGAAAGACGGCAATATCCAAAATCTAGCTTTTTTAAAAGTTTATAGCTTGGATTTTCTCCTAAAGACTGGCGTTCAAGTTCATTTTCTTCTAAAACATTTTCCCCTATAATACCTAAATCTACAACACCATCAAAAATAAGCCCAGGGATATCATCATCTCTAACGCGTAAAATATCTATAGGTAAATTTGTAGAAAAAGCGATCAAACTTTGTTCATGGATATGCATTTTAACACCACATTCTGAAAGAAGCTCTATGGATTCTTTTGAAAGTCTACCTGATTTTTGTATCGCAATACGTAAACGAGTGTTTTCTTGCATAACATATCCTTGAAATTAAAAATTAAAAACTTATATTAGCATAAGTAGTTGAATTTTTAGCAAGGGTTTTGAAAAATAAATAAATTTAATTTTATTTAAAATAATTATTTAAAACTTTTTATTTTTAGGGTATTTAATTGAAGTATTAATCCTAGCAAAAGCTAGGATTTGATTAAGCTACAAATTCGATGAAAGCCATTTCAGCAGCATCACCACGGCGAATTCTTGTTTTGATGATTCTTGTATATCCACCATTGCGATCTTTGAATTTTGGAGCAATTTCAGTCACTAATTTATTAGTAGCGTTTTTATCTTGTAATGAAGCAAAAACTGCTCTATGAGTGTTAAAATCTCCAAGTCTTGCTCTAGTAATCAATCTTTCTACATAACCTCTTAATTCTTTAGCTTTTGGTAGAGTAGTTTCAATTTTTCCGCTATTTACTAAAGCTATAGTTAAATTTTTTAATAAGGCAGCACGATGAGATGAAGTTCTGCCAAGTTTTCTATATCCATGTTTATGTCTCATTCTTTATCCTTCGTTTTGTGCTTTTAATTCTGCGATTTTATTTTTAAGTATTTCTTTATTATCGCTAAGCTTAGAAGTTCCCACAGGAAAACCTATGCTTTCCATGATGTTTTTAATTTCATCAAGAGATTTTTTACCTAAATTTTTAAGCCCTGCAAGTTCACTTACACTCATCAAAGCAAGCTCGCCTATGTAAACCACTCCTGCTTTTTCAAGACAATTATAACTTCTAGCACTTAAATTTAAATCTGTAATGTTTTGCAATAATTTAGTATTTTCTAGTTCATTGCTTGTTGCTTGATTTTTAATTACGCTTCTAACATTGGTGATTTTATCAAATACTGATAATTGTTTATACATAGCTTCTAGAGCATTTTGAAAAGCTTCATTTGGAGTGATTTGTCCATCAGTTGTTACGGTTAAAACCACTTTTTCATAATCAGGATTATCTTCAAATAAAACTTTTTCAATATCATAGGTTGCTTCTCTTACAGGTGTAAAGAAAGCATCTAAAGCTATAAATTTAGGATCATTTATAAGCTCTTTAATTTCTTCGCTTGGTACATAGCCAATACCTTTTTCAACGATCAATGTGAATTTGAGTTCAGCATCTTCGTTGATAGTTGCTAGATAGGCGTCTTTATTTACTACTTCTACTTGATCATTATTTAGATCTTTGCCGTAAATTTCTTTTGAGCCTTTAAAGCTAAATTCTACTATTTCTTTATTTGATTCGCCTTTAATTTTAAAGCGTAGTTTTTTTAGATTAATGATAAAAAGTGCTACATCTTCAAGCATACCACGCATGCTATCAAATTCATGAGCTACGCCATCAATATGGATCGCAGTTGGAGCATATCCTATGGTGCTAGTGTAAAGCAAACGGCGTAAAGGATGGGCTAGGGTGATTCCATAGCCGATCTCAAAAGGCCAAGCACTGATTTTAGCCACAGTATCACTAATGTTTTCTATTGTAAATTCTGTTGGCGTATAAGCAGATGTTGTAATATTTCTCATATTTAGCCCCTATTACTTAGAGTAAAGCTCAACGATAAATCTTTCCTCAACCGGAATGACAACTTCTTCTCTCTCAGGTTTTCTTGTGAAAATTCCAAATCTCTTATCTTTTTCAACATCAACCCAAGCAACGATTCCAGTTTGTGCTGTAAGTTCGATAGCTCTTGTTATTTGTGGATTGTTTTTGCTTTTTTCGATAATTTCGATTTTAGCACCTGCTTCTACTCTAAAGCTAGGAATATCCACTCTTTTACCATTTACTAAAACATGTCCATGTGTTACAAGTTGTCTTGCAAAACGACGTGTTGTAGCAAAACCCATTCTATATACTACATTGTCTAATCTTTGTTCTAAAAGTTGGATAAGTAATACCCCTGTATTTCCTTCTCTTCTTGCTGCTTCAGCAAATAAACGACGGAATTGCTTTTCGCTTACTCCATACATAAATTTAGCTTTTTGTTTTTCTCTTAATTGAAGTCCATACTCACTAATTTTACCTTTTCTTGCTCCGTGTTGTCCTGGTGCATAAGGGCGTTTATCTAGTGCACTTTTGCCAGCTAGTCTTCTTTCTCCTTTTAATGCTAAGCTAACACCAAAGCGTCTTTCTAATTTTTCTACTGGTCCTCTATATCTTGCCATAATATTCTCCTAAATTTTTCTTATATCTTAGACACGACGACGCTTAGGCGGTCTGCAACCATTGTGAGCTAATGGAGTGATATCTTTTAAGAAAGTTACTTTAATTCCTTCCATAGCACCTACACTCTTAACAGCAGTTTCTCTACCGCTTCCTGGTCCTTGTACTTTAATGCCTACTTCTTTAATTCCGTGTTCTTTTGCTTTATTTAAAGCGTCTTCTACTGCTTGTTGTGCCGCATAAGGAGTTGATTTTTTAGAACCTTTAAATCCTAAACCACCTGCACTACTCCAAGCGATAGCATTTCCCATTTCATCAGTCACTGTAACCATAGTATTGTTAAAAGTCGCACTGATATAAACAATACCTTTTGCTATATTTTTTTTAACTACTTTTTTCTTTACGATTTTTCTTTTTGACATGATTTATCCTTATGATTTTGCACCAACAGTTTTTCTCTTACCTTTTCTAGTTCTTGCGTTTGTCTTTGTTTTTTGTCCGCGAACTGGTAAGCCTTTTCTGTGTCTTAAGCCTCTAAAGCTTCCTAAATCCATAAGTGCTTTAATATCCATAGCAACTTGTTTTCTCAAGTCCCCTTCAACCATATAGTTTTCTTGAATTTCTTTACGGATAGCTGCTGCTTCATCTTCACTTAACTCATGAACTCTTTTATCATAAGAAATTCCTACTTTATCTAGAATTTTTCTTGAAGTGAAAAGTCCTATACCATAAATATAGGTTAGTCCATACTCAATTCTTTTTTTCTTTGGTAAATCCACACCTGCAATACGAGCCATGTTTATCCTTGTCTTTGTTTATGTTTTGGATTTTCGCAAATAATGCGAACCACGCCTTTACGGCGAACTACTTTGCACTTGTCGCACATCTTTTTAACCGATGGTCTCACTTTCATGAGCGTCTCCTTGAATGAATTCCACTTGATTTACGACTACATCAGGTTTTATGAATAACCAACTATTTTCAAAATAAGTGGTGGATTTTAAAAATACTTCTTCATATAGTTCGATGTAATTTGTCGCAAAAACTCTAATTTTATCTAAAATTAGCTTTTAAATAACTTAGATTATTTATATCTAAAAGTTATACGCCCTTTATCAAGGCTATAAGGTGTAAGTTCTACTTTTACTTTATCACCTGGCATTATTCTTATATAATGCATACGCATTTTTCCTGCAATATGACATAAAATTACATGTTTGTTGTCAAGTTCAACCTTGAAATTTGCATTAGGCAATGCTTCAAGTACGGTGCCATCAATTTCGATTACATCATCTTTTGCCAAAATTTTCTCCTTTCATGAAATAAAAAGGTTATAATTTTAGCAAAAATTATTAAAATTTTTACTTAATTTTTAGTAATTTTTAAGTAATTAATCTAAAAATTTAGGCTCAATAAAAGGCACATGAGTCCCTATAACTTTGAGTTTTCTTTCTTTAAATTGTTTAAGTAGTTTTTCCCTTGTTTGTATAGCCTCATTTTGATCTATATCAAATTTTATAGCGATTTTAGGTTTTGGGATTTGTATATCATAAAGATGAAGTAAATCTCCCCAAAAGACTATTTTATCATCAATTATGATAGCATTTTGACCTGGGGTATGTCCATAAGCAGGTATGGCTTTAATGCCTGAATTTTGAAAGATCAAATCTTTAGAGTGGTTAATAAATTCTATATTTTTAAGTTTAAGCAAGGTGTTTTTAATTTCTTGTCTATCGCTTTTGATCCAAAAATCATATTCTTTTTTATCGATTAAAATTTGAGCTTTTGGAAAAAGATTTTCTTCGCTCATTAAAGCTCCTATATGATCAGGATGCGCGTGTGTTAAGATAATATGAGTGATATCTTTAAAATCGGTTTTGTGGATATGTAATTTTTCTTTTAATGTATCAATAGTATCTAAAAACCCTGTGTCTATTAAAGCATTAAAATTTGGATTTTTTATCAGAGCAATATTATGCTCATTTCTTTTGATTTTTGTGCGAGTTTTTCCTATAAAATTCTTATCTTCATCGCTTTGTGGCACTAAAAAAGAAAATAATAAATTTAAAAATTCATCATCAGATTGTTTAAGTGAGATTATATGGGTTTGATTTGAACTTTTGCTTGTGGTTTTTTCTTCTAAAAAATAAAGATTGGTTTTTAAAAGAGTGATTATAAAATTAAACATATTTATCCTTAAATTTTTAGATAATATTTTGGAAATGATTATAGTATAATAAAAACAATGTTTTTAAAATTTAAGGTAATTAATCAATGAAAAAATCAAAATTTGGAACAAAGGAAATTAAGATCTTAGGACTTTCTTCACTAGGAGGAACTTTAGAATTTTATGATTTTATTATTTTTGTATTTTTTGCTGAATATATAGCCAATGTATTTTTTCCTAAAGATATGAGTGAATTTTGGGCTTTATTAAATACTTATGGAGCATTTGCAGCTGGATATTTAGCACGTCCTTTAGGTGGTATAGTTATGGCACATTTTGGAGATAAATTTGGGCGTAAAAATATGTTTATGCTAAGTATTTTACTAATGGTTCTTCCTACCTTTGTCTTAGCTTTTATTCCAGGTTATGAAACTCTTGGGTTTTTAGCTCCTGTTTTATTGATACTTATAAGAATTTTTCAAGGCATAGCTATAGGTGGAGAATTGCCTGGAGCTTGGGTTTTTGTAAGAGAACATTGTCAAGAAAAACAAAAAGCTTTCTTTTTAAGCTGTTTAAATTCAGCTATGGCTTTAGGAATTTTGTTAGGAAGTATAGTATTTTTAATCATTAATGCTTTTTTTAGTATAGAAGAAATTGCTGCTTATGCATGGCGTATTGCTTTTTTTGTAGGTGGAATTTTTGGGATTATTTCTATTTATTTGCGTAGATTTTTGCAAGAAACTCCTGTTTTTAAACAAATGAAAAAAGAATCATCACTTAGTTCTTTTCCACTTAGAGATTTATTTAAAGAAAAGGATATTGTAAAAAATTTATTTTCATCAATGATGATGACTTGGGTTTTAACAGGTTGTGTTATTGTGCTTGTTTTATTGATGCCTAAATTTATGCCTAGTATTTTAAATTTAAGTGGGGTTGAAGGAAGTTATTTACAGATATTAGGAATTTTGGGAATAGCTTTAGGCGGGGCTTTTATGGGTTATCTTGTAGATAAATTTGGTTTATTTAAAATTTGCATTTTCTTTTCTTTAACTTTTGTATTTTTTTCTTTTTTATATTTTTATACTTTATATGAGCTTAAAAATTTGGTTTTGGTGTGTATTTTGTATTCGATTGTTTGTTTTTTAGGTGGGATTAATGTGTTTGCGCCTATTTTAATGAGTGAAGTTTTTAGAGCTAAAATAAGATTTTCAGGAATTTCTTTTTCTTATAATATTGCTTATGCAATTTCAGGCGGTATTACTCCGCAACTCGTTTTTTGGCTTAATACACTCGCGAGTAAAAATGAAAATCCATTTTTATATGGTATGAGTATATATATGATTTTTTTAGCGTTATTGGCTATTTGTGCTGTTTTTATAGTAAAAGATAAAATAAAATTTTGATAATCACTCTTAAAATGTTATAATTAAAATTATATTTTGGAGTTTATAAATGCCTTTTATTATGGAATTACTTAAGCAAAATAAATTAAAGTTGATTTCTTTTTTGCTTTTTTCTTTTATTACAAGTGCTGTTGGAGTTTTAACTCTTGTTTTTATCAATGATTATTTGCTTAAAAATGCACAAAACATTCCTATTTTTTATTTTATTGTTTTGCTTTTGATATTTTTTATAAGTTCTACCATAGTTGAACTTGGACTTAGTATTTTTGGACAAAATTTTATTTTTAAAATGCAAAGGCGCGTAGTAAAGCAGATCTTAGACACCCCTTTGTTAAGAGTGGCTAAAGTAGGTAAGGCTAGAATTTTAGCTTCTTTGGGAAGTGATGTGAGAAATATATCTTTTGGGCTTTTAAGATTGCCTGATTTTTTACAATCAAGTATATTGATTTTATGCACTAGTGTTTATTTATGTTATCTTTCACCACAAATTTTTGCTTTGTGTGTGGTATGGATTATGGTTATTTTTATTACTAATAATTTTTTGATGATGAAAGTATATCAGTATTTTAGAAAGGCAAGGGAAAATGATGATGCTTTGCAAAATAATTACCAAAATATACTAGATGGACATAAAGAACTTTTGATCAATCGTGATAGAGCCAAGCTTTATTATGAAGATGAATTTGAAAATAATGCAAGATTGAAAAAGAAAAATAGTACTTTAGGTAATCTTTTTAACAATCTCTCAAACAACTGGACAAATGTAACTCTTTTGGCTTTAGTGGGTGTAGAGTTTTACTTAGCTTTAAAATTTGAATGGGCAAGTGTTGCAGATGCTACAACTATAGCTCTTTCTATTTTGTTTTTACGAACCCCTTTAGTATCTATGATAGGATCTTTTCCTACTTTGCTTTTGGCAAAAATCGCTTTGGATAAGATCGCAAAATTGGAATTAGATGATTATATAGAAGGTTTTAAAAAAACACATTATATCAGTGAATGGAAAAAAATTTCTTTTAGAAATACTCAATTTGCTTATGAAGAAAATTTTCATTTAAATCCTGTAAATATAGAGCTTAAAAAAGGTGAATTGGTATTTTTAATAGGTAAAAATGGAAGTGGTAAATCCACTTTTTGTATGCTTTTGACAGGACTTTTTAAGCCAAGCAAAGGCGGAATTTATGTTGATGATACGCTTATAGATGATAAAAATTTAGATGAGTATAGATCTCTTATTTCTGCTGTTTTTAGCGATTTTCATCTTTTTACTAAAACCTTAAATAAAGAAAATTTTGCAAGCGAAGAAAAAATTGCTTTTTGGTTGGAGTTTTTAGAACTTAAAGATAAAACAAGTGTCAAAGATAATGAACTGACCTTAACCAAACTTTCTACAGGGCAAAAAAAGCGTTTAGCTATGCTTATAGCCTTGCTTGAAGAAAGGGATATTTTAGTGCTTGATGAATGGGCGGCTGATCAAGATCCTGTTTTTAGAAGATTTTTTTATAAAAAACTTTTACCTTTGCTAAAAGAGCAAGGTAAAACAATCTTTGCTATCACACATGATGATGTGTATTTTGATATGGCTGATAGAATTTTACTTGCACAAAATGGTCAAATTTGTGAATTAAAAGGCGATATAAAAGAACTAGCAAAAAATGCGGTAGAAAAATTTTAAAGGAAAAAAATGAAAAAATTACTCATTTTATGTGTATTTTTAGGAGTAAGTTTAATGGCAAAATCTTTTGAGCTTGTAAAAGAGCCTGTGTTAACTACACAAATGGTTGAAGGGATTTTGGAGCTTGCAAAGAAAGAAGCAAGAAAAAATGGCTTTTATGTAAGTATTACTATAGTAGATAAATCTGGCCAAATTTTAGCAGTTTTAAGAGATGATAAGGCGGGCGTGCATACACTTAATGCTAGTTATAAAAAAGCTTATACGGCCACTTCACAAAAAAGAGAAACAGCGGTTATTTTTAAAGGTGTAAAAGATGGTAAAATACCTGAAGATATTCGTTATTTAGATGATAAGTTTTCCATTATGCCTGGTGGGGTGCCGATTTTTATAGATGGAGTTGTTGTTGGTGGTATAGGTGTGGGTGGAGCACACTTAGATGAGGATGTAAAAATAGCTAAAGCAGGGATAGCATTTTTAAAATAGGCTTTGAACATCAAAGCCTATGATTACTTAGCTTTTGCATAAATTTCTTTTTCAATGTCTATGTAAAATTGTGCGATAGCTTTGTAAGCTTCTTCCCAAGCTTTTAGTGTGGTTTCATCTGCATTTAATACTACTTTGATAGCTTTTAAAAGACAAGCCCCCACTATAGGATAGTGCTCTTCTTTAACATTTAATTTTGTATGGGTTATAGCTACTTTATCAACAAAGCTTCTCATATTTTCTAAATTTTCTATATTTTTAGCTGCCATTAAAATTGCCATAGCTAAGGCTTTTGGTTGTTCTCCTGAAATTTGTTTTTCCATATTAAACATAGGTTTTACCTCAGGATAATCATTAAACATTATTTTATAAAACTCATTAGTTAAATCCTCTCCATTTTTTTGCAAAATAGGCACACAATCTTTGATGATTTGAATTTGTTCTTTTGTCATAATTTCTCCTTTTTATTGTAAAAGAGATATTTTATATCTTAAAAAGGAGAAAAAAATTGACTTGTGTTAAAATTTATATTTTAGTTGATTGAAAAAGTCTTGTATTAAAATTTATTGATACTTTATTACCAAGATATAACTTTATCCCCCGTATAGGCTTGTGAGTTGAGTTTTTTTGTTTTATAATTTTGTGCGTTATTAAAATAAAAAGGTTTTTTATGTTGAGATTTTTAATTTTTGCAATGTTGTTGTTTGTAAATTTAGAAGCAAAAATCCCAAAAGATACACTTATTATAGCAGTTGAAAATGAAATCGCAAGGATAAATCCTGCTTATAGTGAGGATCATGATGCAGTGATTAATCTTGTATTTTCAGGGCTTACGCGTTTTGATGAAAATATGAGTTTAAAACCTGATTTGGCTAAGTCTTGGGATGTTAGTAAAGACGGGCTTGTTTATGATATTTTTTTAAGAGATGATGTTTTATGGCATGATGGAGTCAAATTTAGTGCTGATGATGTGAAATTTAGCATAGAAGCCTTTAAAAATCCTAAAAACAATTCTTCTGTTTATGTCAATTTTGAAGACATTAAAAGTGTGGAAATTTTAAATCCTTCTCATGTAAAAATCACACTTTTTAAACCTTATCCTGCATTTTTAGATGCTTTAAGCATAGGAATGCTTCCTAAACATTTGCTTGAAAATGAGAATTTAAACACAAGCTCTTTTAATCAAAATCCTATAGGTACAGGTCCTTATAAATTTGTAAAATGGAAAAAAGGTGAATATGTTGAATTTAAAGCCAATGAACATTTTTATCTTGATAAGGTAAAAACTCCAAGACTTATTATAAAACACGTTTTTGATCCTTCTATAGCTAGTGCCCAGCTTAAAAATGGCAAGATAGACGCAGCTTTAATCGATGTTTCTTTGCTAAATATTTTTAAAAATGATGAAAATTTTGGAATTTTGCGTGAAAAATCGGCTGATTATCGGGCTTTAATGTTTAATTTTGATAATGAATTTTTAAAAGATTTAAAAGTAAGACAAGCCTTAAATTACGCAGTTAATAAAGAAAGTATAGTAAAAAATCTTTTACATGATTATGCTTTTGTAGCCAATCACCCTTTAGAGCGTTCTTGGGCAAATTCTAAGAATTTTAAAATTTACAAATATGATCCTAAAAAAGCCGAGGACTTGCTTGTAAGTGCAGGTTTTAAGAAAAATAAAGATGGAAATTTTGAAAAAGATGGGAAAATTTTAGAATTTGAAATTTGGGCGATGAGTAATGATCCTTTAAGGGTAAGTTTAGCTGGAATTTTGCAAAGCGAATTTAGAAAAATAGGAGTTGTAAGCAAGGTGGTGGCTAAACCTGCTGGAAGTTTTGATTATTCTAAAGTAGATAGTTTTTTAATAGGCTGGGGAAGTCCTTTAGATCCTGATTTTCACACTTTTAGGGTATTTGAAAGTTCGCAAGATAGTGCTTTAAATGATGAGGGTTGGAATTTTGGACATTATCATGATAAAAAAGTGGATATAGCCTTGCAAAAAGCAAGAAATACTTCAAATTTAGAAGAGAGAAAAAAATATTATAAAGATTTTATAGATGCTTTGTATGAAAATCCTCCTTTTATTTTTTTAGCTTATCTTGATTTTGCTTTAGTTTATAATAAAGATTTAAAAGGTATCAAAGCAAGGACTTTAGGTCATCACGGAGTGGGTTTTACTTGGAATGTTTATGAGTGGAGTAAATAGTGCTAAAACGCTTAGTTTTTAGTATTGTCGTAGCATTTTTTAGCACTTTTTTATGTTTTGTTTTACTTCATTTTAGTAAAGGCAGTATAGCTTATGCTAATGGAGTTAATTCACAAAGTAAAGAATTTGTTCAAAGAATAGAACAAAATTTAGGGCTTGATAAGCCTTTGCTAGAGCAGTATAAAATTTGGCTTTTTAAGGCTTTAAAAGGAGATTTAGGAGTTTCTTTTTTAAGTGGAGAAAGTGTTTTAAAGCTTATAAAAGAAAGAATTTTTAATACTTTTATTTTGGGTTTTAGTGCCTTAATGCTTTTATTTTTACTCAGTGTTTTTTTGGCACTTTTGGGATATTCTTATAAAGAAAGTTTTATAGATAAAATCATCACTTTTTTAGCTTTTAATTTTTTTGTTTTACCTCCTTTTGTTTTGGCTTTATTGTTTGTTTTGATTTTTGGAATTTTTTGGAAAATTTTGCCTGTTATGGGAAGTAGTGATATAGGCTTTGAAGATGATTTTTTAAATCGTTTAGAGCATTTGATTTTGCCTGTTTTGGTGCTCGTTTTATCACATTTGGCGTTATTTTTAAGGATTGCTAGAAATTTTATCAATGAAAGTTTTTCTCAAATTTTTATTCAAAATTTATACGCTAGAGCTTTAAGGGAGAAAGATATTTATTTTTTAGTTTTGAAATATTCTTTAAGTCCTATTGTGGCTTATTTTGGGGGAAGTGCTTTAAGTTTTATGATCGGAACTTATGTGGTAGAAAGTGTCTTTGCTTACGAGGGGCTTGGGTCTTTACTTTTTAAAAGTATTATTTTTAAAGATTATCCTGTTGTGCTTGCGCTTATATTTTTTAGTGTTTTGCTTGCAGCATTTTTTACATTTTTAAGTGATATTGTAGCTAGGATTTTAAATCCTAGATTAAGAAGGCTTGATTTTGTTTAAATTTCTTATCATTCTTGCGCCTTTAATTTTTTTGTTTTTATGCGCCTTGTTTGCACCTTTTTTGGCTCCTTTTGATATTTTAAGTACTCATTTAGAAAATTTGCATCAAGCTCCTAATTTTACTTATATTTTAGGGACTGATTTTTTAGGCAGAGATTTGTTTTCTCGTTTGCTTTTTGCTTTGAGAAATTCTTTGATTATAGGTGTTGGTGGATCTTTATTGTCTATTATCTTTGCTTTGTGCTATTTGTTTTTAGCGCGATGTTTTTTTTATGTTTTTTGGATGCGTATTTTAGAGTTTTTTTTAGCCTTGCCTGCTTTTTTACTTATGATGTTTTTTCAAAGTATGATAACTTCTGATGTGTTTTTGATGATTTTTTTAATCGCTTTAATTCATTGGTGTTTCATAGCAAGAATTATAGAAAGTGAATTAAAAAGACTTGAAAATTTAGATTTTTACAAAGCAAATATAGTGCTTGGAAGAACTAAATTTAGAGCTTTTTTTAAAGATTTAATACCTGCTTTAAAAACACTGATTTTTACACTTTTTATATTTAATATCGTTCATGCTATAGCCACAGAAGCTACTTTGAGTTTTTTTGGACTGGGTTTAGGATTTGAAATTCCAACTTTAGGTACTCTTTTGAGTGAGTCTTCAAAAGCAGTTTTTATAGGCGCTTGGTGGATGATACTTTTTCCACTTTTAAGCTTGCTTTTGTTGTTTTTACCTCTTTTATGGTTGGGTAATTTTTTACAAAAAATTTGGGGTATAAGATCTTGAAGGTAAGAAATTTAAATATCAGTTTGAAGAATAATTTATTGCTTAAGGATATTAATTTAGATATAAAAACAGGTAAAACTTTAATGATACTAGGACAAAGTGGAGTGGGCAAAAGTTTGTTAGGAAAAGCTTTGGTAAGACTTTTAGACTCTAATTTCACAATAAGTTTTGATGAATTAAGTTTTCATAATTCTTGTATTTTTAATTTTAACAAAGAAGAACTTAGAAATTTTCGTTCTAAGGTGGCACTTGTTTTGCAAGATGCAGAGCTTAGTCTTTATCCTTATTTGGATATTGGAAATTTATGTCATCTTGTTTTAAAAACTCATACAAAATTAAAACAAAAAGAAAGAAAAGATTACGCTTTTTCTTATTTTCAAAAATTAGGATTTGAAAATCTTGATCGTTTGTGGCATTCTTATGCTAATGAATTAAGTTTGGGTATGGCAAGAAGGGTGAGCCTAGCTTTGGCATTATTAAATCAACCCCAAATTTTAATTTGCGATGAAATCACAGCTTCTTTGGATAAAAAAAACGCTTCTAAGATTATATCGATTTTAGAAGAATTAAAAAATAACACAGCCTTAGTTTGCATCACTCATGATTTAAATTTGGTGAATTCTTTAGCAGATGAAATTCTTATGCTAGAAAAAAATAGTTCAAATTTATATAGCTTAAATGAGTTTTTAAGGTATTATAATGCTTAAAGTTTGTAATTTAAGTAAATTTTATGAGCTTAAAAAGCATTGGTATTTAAAAAAAGAAAGACATATTATTTTTGATAATATCAATTTTTCTTTAAATGAAAATGACAATTTAATAATTTTAGGTAAAAGTGGTGTAGGTAAAAGCACATTAGCTAGAATTCTTTGTTTTTTAGAAGATCCAAGTGAGGGTGAGGTATGGTATGAAAATCTTAACTTACACAAGCTTGATAAAAACAAACAAAGACTTTTAAGAAAGCAAATTCAGTATTGCTTTCAAGATCAAAAAATGGCTTTAAACCCTTATAAAAAAATCAAAAATCTTATACAAGATGGTTTGGAAAATTTTAATTTACAAAAGAATGATGATTTGATTTTAGAATTTTTTGATTTTTTTAGTCTAAAAAAGCAAATTTTAAAACAAAAACCCTATGAGTTAAGCGGAGGAGAAGCCACGCGTGTAGGTCTTATCCGTGCTTTGGTTTTAAATCCTAAATTGTTGATTTTAGATGAAATTACTTCAGCGCTTGATATTAAAACCTCTAAAGAAATTTTAACTTTTTTATATGACTATCAGCAAAAAAATAATATTTCTTATATATTTATAACCCATCAAAGTGATCTTTTTTATAAATTTAATCATAAAAAATTAAAACTTTAAAAAATATTTTTTAATATAAGTTTCAATATAGAAAGTTTAGAGTAAAATAAAGAAAAGTGTAAATTTAATTTTGTTGTGGAGTGATTAAAGTGCTTTAAAAAAGGAGAATAAATGTCTCATATAGATGCTTCGCATCCTTATTTTGGTATTTTTTTAATGCTAGTACTTGCTAGTGTTATTTTTTTTGGACTGGTTTTTTTAGCTTCAAAAATCGGTAATAATTTTGCCGCAAAAAATCGCAAAAAATTAGGACTTGGAATTTATGAATGTGGTCCTATTCCTGTTAAACAAGCTAACAAGATTAACTCTCAATTTTTCATCATCGCCTTAATCTTCATACTTTTGGATATAGAAGTTGTGTTTTTATTTCCTTGGGCTTTGATTTTTAAAGATTTAGGTTGGTTTGGGCTTTTAGAAGTTTTTGTTTTTATCGTACTTTTAGGAGTTGGATTTTTATATGCTTATAAAAAAGGAGCGTTTGCATGGCAGAGCATCAAGTAAATTATGCAAGTGGTTTGCCCGTAGTTTTAACTAGTGTGGATAAACTAGTTCAATGGGGCAGGAGTAATTCTTTATGGGCTTTATCTTATGGACTTGCCTGTTGTGCGATTGAGATGATGGCGGCTGGGGGTTCAAGATATGATTTTGATAGATTTGGAACGATTTTTAGAGCTTCACCACGCCATAGTGAAGTGATGATTATCGCAGGAACTTTGTGTAAAAAACACGCTGAATTTACAAGAAGACTTTATGATCAAATGCCTGATCCTAAATGGGTGATTTCTATGGGAAGTTGTGCCAATACAGGCGGTATGTTTAATACTTATTCTACGGTTCAAGGAGTGGATAGAATTATACCTGTAGATATTTATGTGCCAGGCTGTGCTCCACGCCCAGAAAGTTTTCAGTTTGCTTTGATGATTTTGCAAAAAAAGATTCGCAAAGAAAAAGCAAGTCGCAAGATCACACCTAAAAGGTTGGTATAATGAGAAAGTATAGCGATAAAAAAAATGCTCAAACTCAAAATTATTACAAAGATAGATTTTATCACGCGCCACACACTGTAAAATCTGATGTTAATGAAAGTGTTTTTAAAGATGATTTTGAAGTTTTAAAAACTCAAGTAGAAATTTTAAATTCCTTTGTAGAGCTTGATTTTTGGGTAATAGAAATCAAAAAAGAAGACAATGCTAAAACCTTGCAAATGCTTAAAACTTTAGGTTATTTAAGTTTTACAGAAGCAAGTGCTATTGATTTTGTAGCAGATAAAAATGGTTTTGAAGTGTTTTATCAGCTTTTAAATTTAGAAAAAAAATTAAGAGTGAGAATAAAAACTTTTGTAGGCGTAAAAGAGCGTTTGCAAAGCGTGGCTCATATTTTTAAAGGAGCAAATTGGAGTGAGAGAGAAATTTATGATATGTTTGGAATTTTCATCATAAGTCATCCCAATTTAAAACGCATTTTAATGCCTGATGATTGGTTTGGACATCCGCTTTTAAAAACTTATCCTTTAAAGGGCGATGAGTTTGCAAGATGGTATGAGATTGATAAAATTTTTGGCAAAGAATATCGTGAAGTAGTGGGCGAAGAGCAAAGAGATTCTGGTTTTGCTGATGATAAAGATACGCTAAATTTTGCAAGACTTTATCATGAAGTGCCAAAAGGTAGTCAAAAGAAGGAAATTTCCTTTAAACAAGAATATCAAGAAGATGAAGGCGTGGCTTTTGTAAAAAAAGTAAAACGCGATGAAGCAAAAATTTTAGAGAAAAGGCGTTAAAATGCAAATTCCTAGCAAGTTAAAACCTTATTATGAAAATATAGCTTTTGAGCAAGAAGACTCAAAGATGATTATCAACTTAGGCCCTCAACACCCTTCAGCACACGGAAATTTACGCCTTATTTTAGAACTTGATGGAGAGCAAGTTGTAAAAGCACGTCCTTGTATAGGTTATATGCATCGTGGTATGGAAAAAATGGCTGAAAATATGATTTATCAAGAATTTATTCCTACTACTGATAGAATGGACTATATCGCTGCTTCAGCGAATAATTATGCTTATTGTGCAGCGGTTGAAAAGCTTTGTGGTTTAGAGATTCCACGTCGTGCAGCAGTGATACGCATGATACTTTTAGAATTAAACCGTATCACATCACATTTGCTTTGGCTTGCCACTCATGCGCTTGATATTGGTGCGATGAGTGTGTTTTTATACTGCTTTAGAGAACGAGAATATGTTTTGGATTTGATAGAAAAGTATTGCGGTGCAAGGCTTACGCATTCTTCTATGAGAATAGGCGGGGTTATGCTTGATTTACCTGAAAATTATTTAGAAGAAATGCTTGCATTTTGCGATAAATTTCCAAATGATTTAAAAGATTATGAAGATCTTTTAGATGATAATAGAATTTGGCGTTTAAGAACTGAAAATGTAGGTGTGGTTACTAAAGAACAAGCCTTAAATTGGGGTTGTACGGGTGTGATGTTAAGAGGAAGTGGTATAAAATACGATATACGCAAAGAAGAGCCTTATTTGCTTTATAATGAAGTTGAATTTGGCGTGCCTTATGCTACGCAAGGGGATTCTTATGCAAGATATAAAGTTTATATGCAAGAATTTCGTGAAAGTTTGAAAATCCTTAGACAATGTGCCACGCTTTATAAAGATACTCCACCTGAAATTTTAGCTACGCATCCTGAGTATGTAAGTGCTTCAAAGGAGCAAATTTTAACGCAAAATTATTCTTTAATGCAACATTTTGTTTTAATCACTCAAGGTTTAAAACCCCCTAAAGGCGAAGTTTATGTGCCTACTGAAAGTCCAAAAGGTGAGCTTGGCTTTTTTATCCATAGTGATGGTACAGGAAGACCTTATCGCTTAAAGGCTAGAACGCCTAGCTATTGGCATTGTGCGTTTTTTGAAGAAATGCTTGTAGGTACTTATTTGGCTGATGTTGTAGCCATTATGGGTAATGTAAATATAGTTTTAGGTGAGATAGATAGATGAGAAGAGTAGATTTAAGAAAAAGCAAAGAGCTTTTTGAAGATTTAGCACAAATCATAAAAGAAGCAAAACAAGGCGAGGTTTTAGTGGTGCTTTTTGAAATCGGCGATTTTTCTCCTGTTGAAAAAAGTTTTTCTTTTGTAAAAGAACAAGGCTGTGAGCTTTTAAATTCTTTGAAATTTAATCAAGTGGATTGGACTATTGTTATAAAAAAGGAGAGGGTATGATTTATGATAATGCTCTTTGTTTTTTAGATATGCCAAGCCTTAAAAACAAAAATTTATGTGAAAAAATAGGTGTAAATAGCATTAATATTTCTTGTTTGGAAGATAAAAACTTAAAAGCTAAATTTTACAAATGCGAAATTGCAAGTTTGAGTTTTGTTTTAGCCTTGCTTTGTAAATTAAGCGATGAAGGGCATTTTTGCGATTTAGATGAGGGATATTTAAGTGCTGAATCTTGCTTTGGAGAGGAAGAAGCAGGTGAAGTGCTTTCTTTTTTAAAAGAGGCTAAGTATTTAATTATAGATAAAAATATCCATTCTTACAAAGATAGCAAAAATATCAAATATTTTTTGAATTTCTTAAGCATAAAATATGAATTAAAGATTTTAGATAGTGATGAAGAAGAATGCGATTTTAAAAAGGCAAAATTAAACACCCTAAAAGAACTCGATAATTATGATGGTTTAGTGCTTTTTAAAGCCAATTTACAAGATAAAAATTTGCATTGTTCAAGGCAATTTTTACAAATTGCAAAATGCAAAGATCAAAGTGAAGTTGAAATTTTGGCTAAAGATTTTAGTCTTAAAACCAAGCTTTGTTTAGATGAAAATTTACAAGGCACTATAGCTTTTTTAAATCATGAAAACAATGGTTTTGATTTTACTCCAATTCGCATAAAGGAAGCAAAATGACAGTTAAGATTAATGGTATAGATTGCGCCTTTGAAGAAGGCGAATATATTTTAAATATAGCAAGAAGAAATGATATTTTTATCCCAGCAATTTGCTATCTTTCAGGCTGTAGTCCTACTTTGGCTTGTCGTATGTGTATGGTTGAAGCTGATGGTAAAAAGGTATATTCTTGCAATACTAAAGCAAAAGAGGGTATGGTTGTAGAAAGTGATTTGCAAAATCTTTGGGATGAAAGAAATGAGATCATGCAAGCTTATTGTATCAATCATCCTTTAGAATGTGGAGTTTGCGATAAATCAGGCGAGTGTGAATTGCAAAATTTCACTCATAAAAGTCGTGTAAATGTTCAAAAACATTGGATTAAAGACACGCATAAACCGCATAAACATTGGGGAATGATTAATTACGATCCCGCACTTTGCATAGTATGTGAGCGCTGCATTACAGTTTGTAAGGATAAAATCGGTGAAAGTGCTTTAAAGACTGTTCCTCGTGGCGGAGATAGTGTGGATAATAGCTTTAAAGAGAGCATGGGAAAAGATGCTTATGCGATTTGGACTAAATTTCAAAAAAGTTTGATAGGTCCTGCAAATGGCGACACGCTTGATTGTTCATTTTGTGGAGAATGTACAAGCGTGTGTCCAACAGGAGCTTTGATAGGTTCGAAATTTCAATACACTTCAAATATTTGGGAACTTAAAAGAATCCCTGCTTCAAATCCGCATTCAAGTGATTGTGAGTTGATGTATTATGATATTAAGCAAAGTGGTATTAGCAATCAAAAAGAAAAAATTTATCGTGTGAGTAATGATTTTGCCTTTGCGAGTTTAAATAAGGCTGCAAGATTTGCTTTTGATACGCAAAATGAGGCGGATAAAGACGAAAAAGCCTTTAAAGAACTTGTGGAACTTTTTGAGAAAAATGAAATTAAAAACATTAAATTTAATAGTTTTATTACCAATGAAGAAGCTTTGATTTTGCAAAATTTAAAAAAGAAATTTAATCTTTCTTTGATCAATGAAGAAGCTTTGAAATTTAAAGAATTTTTACAAGAATTTATCGCTAATTCTGGCGAGTTTTATAGTGCTAATACTCAAGATATAACAAAAAGTGATTTTTTAGTTGTGGCTGGAATGCTTTTAAGATATGATGCTCCAACGCTTAGCTATAAAATCAATAATGCTTTAGTGATGAATAAAGGTTCAGGGCTTTATTTTCATCCTATGGAAGATATGGGTATAGCAAAATATTCTAAAAATTTTATCCCGCATATTCATAAAAGTGGCGATGAAGAGCAAATTTTATATTTTTTACTTCAAAAATTTAGCCAAGATGAAGGTATTAAAACTCATTTAGCAGAGTTTTTTGTTAGTGAAAATAAAGAAATAGAAGAAAGTATCAACGAAGAAGTTGTAGAACAAGTCATAGAAAAAGATGAAGAAGGCAATGAAATTCAAAAAGAAGTAAAAAAAGTCGTGCCTAAGAAAGTGAAAAAAATCATAGAAGTGCAACGCTCTGTTTTTGCTAAAAATTTAGGCATAGATGAAGATAAATTAGAAGATTTATTGCTTAAAAAAGCAAATTTTACTCTTGTTGTAGGGAGTGATTTTTATTTTCATAAAAATGCGAAAAAACTTGCTAAATTACTTGCTTTGATTCAAAATACTACTCCTTTTAAAGTCTTTTTAAATCCTACGCATACTAATACCTTAGGTGTGGCTATGATTTGTGATTTGGATAAAATCACACAAGAAGGCAAGACTTTAGGCTACAATGAAAAAGGTGATTTTAGTTTTTCTTATGAAGAGCATGCAAATTTAGCTAGTGCGAGTTTAAATCAGCAAGAAGGAACTTTTTTAAATTATGATAAAAGAGTGGTACCAACTAACGCTGCTTTAGAATTTAAGGGATATTTTTTAAATGATTTGGCTAATGCTTTAGGTTTTGATGAGGAATATACTATAAATTATACTAAGAGACTCCCTATAAATAAAGGTTTTTCTCCGATTGATTTTGATCATTTAGACAATTTTTATACCAATGCAGGCGATTGTAAAAGGGGATATGAGCTTAATTTAGAATGTTTCAAACAAGTTGCTAAAAAAGAATTCATCTCTCCAAATTTTGAAAATTTAAGCCTAAAAGAAGATGAAATTTTGCTTTATAGTGCTAATCCTAGCTATCAATTTGGTAGATTTTCAAATCGTGCTAGTGCGATTAATGAGGTGATTTTTTTAGGTGTAAGTGAAAATTTAGCTAAAGAGAAAAATTTAAAAGATAAAGATCTTGTAAAACTTAAAATAAAAGATAAAGAATTAAGCCTTAGTGTGCGTGTGGATAAGGATATAAAAAATGGAGCTTTCTTGCCGTATTTTGATGAAAAACTTGACACGCTAAGCTTTTTTGATGAAAGATTTGTTGTGGCGAATTTAGAAAAATTAGGAGCAAACCATGAGTGATTTTGCTTTTTTTGCTTTAGAGACTTTGATTAAATGTATTATTATCATTGCAATATTTGCGAGTTTAGCAGGTCTTGCAACTTATGCTGAAAGAAAGGTTTTAGCTTATTTTCAAAGACGCATAGGGCCTGATATGGTAGGGCCTTTTGGGCTTATTCAACTTGTAGCTGATATGATAAAACTTTTTACTAAAGAAGATATAATTCCTTCAAATTCGCAAAAATTTATTTTTGCTATAGCACCTTTGATTTCTGCTATTTGTGCTTTTGTTTCTTTAGCAGCTATTCCTATGCTACCTGAATTTACTTTATTTGGAAGGGTGATTCAGCCTATAGTGGCAGATATTAATGTAGCTTTGCTTTTTGTCATCGGTACTTCAGGGCTTTGCTTTTATGCGGTGTTTTTGGGTGGACTTGCAAGTAATAATAAATGGTCGATTTTAGGGG
Source organism: Campylobacter sp. CH278 (assembly GCF_004378845.1). Classification (NCBI taxonomy): domain Bacteria; kingdom Pseudomonadati; phylum Campylobacterota; class Epsilonproteobacteria; order Campylobacterales; family Campylobacteraceae; genus Campylobacter; species Campylobacter sp. CH278. The sequence continues at coordinate 164,817 of NZ_RYXZ01000004.1, forward strand.
CTGCAAGAGGACTTGTAGCGATTATTTCCTATGAAAGCGTAGGAGCTTTAGCTTTGATTGCTATTGTAATGCTTGTAGGTTCTTTTTCTTTGGTGGATATTAACAATTATCAAAGCGATGGATTTTTTTCTTGGCTTATTTTTAAACAGCCTTTGGCTTTTGTGCTTTTTATAATTGCTTTATTTATAGAGACTAATAGAACCCCGCTTTGTTTGACGGAAAATGATGCTGAAATTGTAGCGGGTTATGGAACGGAGTATTCGGGTTTAAGATGGGGTATGTTTTTCATAGGTGAATATGCTTCTATGATAGCTGGAGCTATTTTGGTAACTCTTTTGTTTTTAGGGGGTTTTAATAGCTTTTGGATTATTCCTGGTTGGATTATGATGATAGTAAAATCAAGTTTTATTTTCTTTTGGTATTTTTGGGCAAGAGCTGCTTTTCCGCAATTGCGTCCAGATCAAGTGATGAAAATGTGCTATTTGATCTTAATCCCTTTAGCGGTTTTAAACCTTTTAATCACTGCTTTGGCAGTTCTTTTATAGGAGTTTGATATGAAAAATTATTATTTAGTGGATGAGAAAAGAAAAACTCCTGTTAGCACTTGGGAGAAAATTTCACAAGCTTTGCGTAGAAGCGTTAAACTAGAGCTTTTTGTAGGGCTTTTTGTGATGATGAGAGAATTACTTAAGAGAAATAATAGCGCTACGATTAAATATCCTTTTGAAAAGGTAAAGCTTGACAATCGTTACCGTGCTGTTCATCGTTTGATGCGTTTTATAGAAAGCGAAAATGAAAGATGTATAGGTTGTGGGCTTTGCGAAAAAATTTGTATTAGCAATTGTATTAGAATGGAAACTTCTTTAGATGAAAATGGGCGTAAAAAAGTAGGAAATTATAGTATTAATTTAGGGCGTTGTATTTATTGTGGTTTTTGCGCTGAGGTTTGTCCTGAGCTTGCTATAGTACATGGAACAGAGTATGAAAATGCGGCTGAACAAAGATCTTATTTTGGCTATAAGCAAGATTTTTTAACTCCTATTGATAAGCTTAAAAATCAAGTTGAATTTGAAGGAGCGGGAAGCCTTAGAAAAGATGCTGATTTATTGGTGGTAAAAACACCAAATTATTACGATGCGATGCTTGAAAGTGCCTTAGAAAATCAAGACACACAAGAGCAAGGAGAAAACAAATGATAGAAAATTTAGGCTTTGTGTTTTTTAGTGTTGTGGTTTTAGGCTTTTTTGCTATTGCGGTTTTAAGTAAAAATATGCTTTATTCTCTTTCGGCTTTAGCAGGTGGAATGGTGTTTTTATCAGGATTTTATTTTTTACTTGATGCAGAGTTTTTAGGCGTGATACAAATTATTGTTTATAGTGGAGCTGTGCTTGGACTTTATAGTTTTGCGATGATGTTTTTTGATGCTTCTAAAGAATTTAAAGAACAACTTAAAGCTAAAAAAAGTTTTTTTACTTTGGTGGTTTTAAGTGCGATTTTACTTTTGGCCATGCTTATAGGTTTTAAATACCAAAATATCAGCACGGATTTGCCTTTAAACGATCCTGCTTTATTTGATTTTAATAAACAACTGGCTTTAGCGATTTTTTCAAAATATCTTTTGGCTTTTGAATTTATAGCCATTTTACTTTTGATTGCTTTAGTTTGTGCTATAGTGCTTACTCATAAAGAGCTGACAAAGGAAAAACAATGATAGAAAAGTATTTTTTTATAGCTATTTTAATGTTTGTCATAGGGCTTGTAGGGATTTTAAAAAGACAAAATCTCATCATGCTTTTTATTTCGAGTGAAATTTTATTAAATAGTGCTAATTTAGCCTTAGTAGCAGCTTCTAAAATGCACAATGATTTAAATGGACAGGTTTTTGCACTTTTTATCATGGGTGTAGCGGCTTGTGAAGTAGCTGTTGGTGTAGCTTTGTGTGTGCTTTGGTATAGAAGAAAAGGCACTTTGGAATTAAAAAGCTTAAAAGAAGTGGAGGCTTAGTATGCAAAATTTAGCTTTGATTTCTCTTTTTAGTCCTTTTATAGCTTTTTTGTTTGCAAGTTGTTTTGCTTTGAGTGAGAAAAAACAATTTGTAGGGATAATTTGTTCGCTTCTAATAGCTTTAAGTGCTTTTTGTTCTTTGTATTTGCTTTTTTGCAATGAAGCTTTTAATGTGAGTTTGTTTGAATGGTTTGCTGGAGTAAATTTTGGCTTTGATATAGATGCCATTTCGCTTACTATGATGAGTGTTGTAGGTATTGTAGCTACTTGTGTGCATTTTTATAGTATTTTTTATATGGCTCATGATGAAGGTTTTAATAAATTTTTTGCTTATTTGGGGCTTTTTGTCTTTTCTATGCTTTTTTTAGTTATGAGTGATAATTTCTTAGGACTTTTTGTAGGTTGGGAAGGCGTTGGGCTTTGCTCTTGGTTGCTCATAGGTTTTTGGTATAAAAACGCTACTTATTCTTTTGCGGCTAATGAAGCTTTTATTATGAATCGTATTGCGGATTTGGGTATGCTTTTAGGAATTTTTTGGCTTTATTTACAAGCAGGAACTTTAAAATATGATGAAGTTTTTTCCATGGCACAAAGCCTAGATCACAACGCTTTGATCTTAATCGCAACTTGTTTATTTATAGGAGCTATGGGAAAATCTGCACAATTTCCTTTTCACACTTGGCTTGCTGATGCTATGGCAGGGCCAACTCCTGTTTCTGCATTAATCCATGCAGCAACCATGGTAACAGCGGGGGTTTATTTGGTAATTCGTGCAAGCACCCTTTATGATTTAGTTCCTGAGGTTTCTTATATTATTGCCTTGCTTGGAGCTTTTGTAGCGATTTTTGCAGCCTCTATGGCTTTGGTGGCTAGGGATTTAAAACGCATTATTGCTTACTCTACCTTATCGCAACTTGGATATATGTTTGTGGCCGCAGGACTTGGGGCTTATGGTATAGCTTTATTTCACTTAGCTACACATGCTTTTTTTAAATCTTTACTTTTTTTAGGTGCTGGAAATGTAATGCATGCTATGAATGATAAATTAGACATTAAAAAAATGGGTGGACTTTTTAAACCTTTAAAATTTACGGCTATTTTGATGTGTATAGGATCTTTAGCTTTAGCAGGAATTTATCCTTTTGCAGGATTTTTCTCTAAAGATTTGATTTTAGGATATTCTTTCATTTCTTTTCACCATGGTATTTTTTTAGTGCTTTTAATCGCAGCTTTTTTAACAGCATTTTATAGCTTTAGACTTTTAATGTTGGTATTTTTTACCCCTGCAAGACATGATGAACATCCACATGAAGCAAGTAAAATCGCACTTTTGGCTATGAGTCCTTTGATGGTTTTAGCTATTGTTGCAGGATTTTTTGAACATAGTTTTTTTGAATATTTAAGCACAAAATTAGTTTTTATTGATGCACAAAATCAAATTGTAATGATTTGTGCGAGTGTAGCAGCTATTTTGGGTGTAATTTTGGCTATTTTTGCTTATAAAAATTCTTGGTTTAAAGAAAGTATTGAAGAAAATAAAATTCACAAACTTTTAAGTAATGATTATTTTATTCCTCAATTCTATCATCAATTTATCGTTTCAAAATATGAAAGCTTATGTGCGATTTTAAAGCATTGTGATCTTTATATTTTTGATAGAATAGTTGAAAAAATTGCTTTGTATTCTCAAATTATTTCACAAAAAATGATTATGCCAAACAGTTTAAACTTAATGCTTAGATTTTTGGTGGCAGCTTTTGTGATTTTGTTGATTTTGGTATGGATGGTGTAAAATGCTAAATTATTTGATATTTTTTCCTTTGATTTCTGCTTTTGTGGTTTTGCTTTTAAATCGTGGAGGCGTTAAGGTTTTTAGCGTTGTTGTAAGTTTTATGATTTTGGCTTTAAATTTGGATATTTTTGCGGATTTTTTACAAGGGGTAAGCTTTGATTATAATCTCTCTTTTAAAATTTTGAAATTTTTTAGCTTTCATGTAGGAGTAGACAGTATTGCACTTGTATTGATGCTTTTAAGTTCTTTGATGATATTTTTAAGCTTTTTATTTTTAAAGCTGGAACAAAAAGCACTTGTATCTTGTATATTCTTTTTAGAATTTGCAATTATGGGACTTTTTAGTGCAAAAGATGGTTTGTTATTTTATGTTTTTTGGGAATTTTCTCTTTTGCCTTTGCTTTATATTATGGGAGTTTATGGTAAAGATTTTAGAGCAGGGGTGAAATTTTTTATCTATGCTTTTGCGGGTTCAATTTTAATGCTTGTAGCATTGATTTATCAAGCTTATTTAAATTATCAACTTTTAAACATCTTCACTTTTGACTTAGAAATTTGGAAAAATAATGCCTCGGCAGTAAATTTTACAGAGCAACTTTTACTTTTTGGAGCATTTTTTATCGCTTTTGCTATCAAAGCTCCTTTATTTCCACTTCATACTTGGGCACCTAAGGTTTATGCAAATTCGCCTGTTCTTGTTTCTGTAATGCTTGTAGTTTTTAAAATGGCTCCTTTTGGATTTTTACTTTTTTGTTTACCGCTTTTTCCAGATGCGAGTGTGTATTTTATGCCTTTAATTGTAGCTTTATGTATAGTGAGTATCGTTTATAATGCTTTAATTGCTTATAGGGCAGAAAATATTAAAGAATTGATCGCTTATAGTTCTATTTCACATCTTGGTGTGATGATTTTGGGAATTTTTTCTTTAAATGCTTTGGGTATTAGTGGTGCGGTTTTTTATATGTTTGCACACGGTATTGTAACGGGAGCTTTATTTTTAATGGTTGAACTTTTATACCAAAGATATCATACTTATGATATTTCTTTTTACCATTCTTTGGCCAAAAAAGCACCTTTATTTTCAATTTTCTTTATGTTAATTTTACTCGCAAGCGTTTCTTTGCCTTTAACTGTTTCTTTTGTGGGAGAGTTTTTAATTCTTTTAGGTATAGCAAAAATTAATTTATTTTACGCTTTGTTGGCAGGTTTGGTGATTATTTTAGGAGCAATTTATATGTTCGCAGTATTTAGAAAAATATTTTTCATGCAAAAACAAAGCTTTATAGAGAGTTTTTCTTTACGCCTTAGAGAAATAGTAGCGCTTGTGTGCATTGTAGTAATGATTTTTGGACTAGGGCTTATGCCAAATATACTTTTAAAGCCGATACAAAAAGATGTGGATAATCTTATAAAAACAATGAATATTAGAGCTGTTGAGCAAAATACTTTAGATTTTTTATCTAAAATAGGAGAGGCAAATGTTAAATAATTTTTTAAATTTAGAACTTTTAAATATAAGCTTATCTTATCCATTTTTATTTTTAATTACAACTGCAATAGTTCTTTTGCTTTGCTCTGGTTTTTGGAAATTTCATCGATCGTTTTATATCGGTATAAGTTCTTTATCTTTAATTGTAAGTGCTTTTTTGATTTTAAATAATGCAAATGCTCAAGGTTTAGAAGCAAAAGCTTTTTTGGCTACTTTAAATAATGATATTGTTTCATTTTATGCTTCTTTGGTGATTTTGTGCTTTTCATTTTTATATCTTTTAATGCAAAAAGAAGAAAATCAAGGTGAATTTTATGCTTTATTTTTATTTATGATTGCATCTTTGCTTTTGATGGTTTCAAGCTCAAATTTAGTGCTTATTTTTATAGGACTTGAAAGTTCTTCTTTAGCACTTTATACTTTAATAGCAATGCGTGGAAGTGATAATGCTATTTCAAGTGCGATAAAATACTTTAGTGTAGCGGCTGTAGGAGCTGGGTTTTTTGTTATGGCTGTAGCTTTTATTTATTTAAAAACAGGAACTTTAGATTTATCTGCTAATTTAGCGTTAAAAAATGAGTTTCAAAAAGATCCCATGCTTTTGGGCGCTGGAGTGATGATTTTTGTTCTTTGTGCAATCAAGCTTTCTTTGGCACCTTTTCATTTTTGGCTTAAAGATGTGTATTATGCAGCACATACAAATTTGGTTGCTTTTATTTCAGTTGTGCCAAAAGTTGCCATGTTGGTTGTGGTTATTCGTTTGTTTGATTTTTTAAATAATACAGGTTTTGAATATATCATAATAGTTCTAGTGATTTTTTCTATGCTTATAGGCGCTTTTGCGACTCTAAGTCAAAACAATATCAAAAAAATGTTTGCTTATAGTTCTGTAGTGCATTCTTCTTTGGTTTTGGTAGCTTGCATTCCTTTATTAAAAGAACAAAATTTTGATGGAATTTTGCTTGCTATTTTTGGATATTGGACTTTATTTGCTTTTGCAAATTATGCTGTATTTATGATTTTAAGCAATTATGAGAATAATTCTTATGAGAGTTTAAATGGGCTTTTGGTTAAAAAACCTTTAATTGCTTTTTGTTTAAGCATTAGTGTGCTTTCTTTAGCAGGTATCCCGCCTTTTGGAGTATTTTGGGGTAAATTTATGATTTTAAATACAGCAATTTTAAATGGATATTGGTATTTGGCGCTTTTTGTGGCTTTATCTTCTGTTATTATGCTTTATGCGTATTTAAAGATTTTAATTCATGCTTTATTTATGAAAAATGATAGGGTTCATAATATTAAGTTTAGTTTTATACAAAATTTTATTTTAGCTTTTTGTGTTTGTGTAAGCACTTTTGCTATATTGTTAATGTTATAAGAGTTTTGCTATAATTATTTTTATGAGAATATTATTTTTAATTTTATTAAGTTTTTTAAATGCTTTTGCTTTTGAGCTTGTTTTAAACACGGGTCGCGAAAATAATCAAGCTTTTGCAGTTTTACATGCGAGTAATGATTTAGAATTTACATGTCAAAAATTTATTACCGAAGCAAAAGTTCATTTTGAATGTGATATTGCAGGTATGGTTGATAATAAATTAAAAGATCAGAGTTTTTCTGCTTTTGATTTAAAATTTATACAAGAAGCTCAAAAAATTAAAATGATCATTTTGCCAAAAATACAAGCAAGAATGTTTGACACTTCTCAAAATATTTATATAGATAAAGAACTCAGTTCATCAAGTTCGCATAAAAGTAAGGCTTTTACTTTTATTTTTACACCAGAACTAGTACGCGTTAAAGACTATGATGGACTTGATTTTAATATCAATTTTCCACATGAGAGTTTGCCTTATGTTGGAGCTTTAGATTTAAATTCTGATCCTGTTGTTATTCCTCAAAGTGCAGATATCAATACTTATTTACGCATCAAAAAAGAATACGATAAGGCTAATTACAATCAAGTTGTGATTGATGCACAAAATGCTATCAATAGATATCGTGGCAGTATTTTTACTAGTGAATTTATACTTTATAAATTAAGAGCTCAAAATAAACTTTACACTCAAGATCCAAGTATGCGTGATCAACAAATTTTAGAAAAGATGATTGATGATGCTAAAAATTGGACGCGTACTTTTACAAGTGATAAAAATTTTTCAGAAGTTTTACATATAATGTTAAGAACTTATATCGCATTAGCTCAGCGTGCTGATGTAGAGTATACAATGTCGATTTTGGATAATGAACAACCTGATAATTATTTTACTCAGTTATCAAAACTTGATTATGCAGACTATATTTATAATTTAAATGAAAAAGAAAAAGCTGTAAATATTTATGAAAATACTTATTTTAATACAAAAAATTTAGATTTAGCTGCAAGAGCAGCTATGAGTTTGGCAAAGAATTTACTTTCAAATGAGCAAGTAAATAAAGCTATAGAGTATATTAATACCATTTTAAAAGCCAATCCTGAATATTTTGGAAAAGATATTCCAAGATCTTTAGAACTTGCTAAATTATTTAATCAAAAAGGACAATTTGATATAAGTGCAAGTATTTATGAAGATGCCTTTGCTAAAATGTCAAAACTTGATCCAAGTTATGAAGAAACTTTAAAAGATTTAGCCTTAGTTTTATCACATACTAACAGATCTAGTGATGCTAAAAAATACCTTGATTTATATATGGATGATTATTTAGATGGTAAGTATTTAGATGAAATCAAAAAAGCAAGTGATGAGGTATTTTTTGCTTTAGGTGATAATAATGCAAGCTTTTTGCATCAGCGTTATACAGATTTAATGAAGCAATATGCAAATAAAGATGAGAATATTGCCAATAAAGCTTTAGATGAAGATGTTGCACTTTATTATAAAGAGGGAAATTTTAGTGCCATTTTAGCTTATAAAGATCTCATAGAAAGTAAAAAAATTCCAAATGCTACTCAATTTTTAGAGAAAGCAGCCGTTAATGATTTAAAAAATGCGATAAAAGCTGATAATTGTATCAATGCTGCAAATATTTTTATGCGTTTTAGTGCTTATGATATAGGTCAGAAAATTGAAAATAAAAAACAAATGTTAGCTTGTCTTATTAGAACTTCTAATGTTGAACAAGCACTTGATTATATAGATAAAAATTATAATGAAGATTCTATATTTTATGGTCTTCAAAAAGCATCTATTCTTTTTGACAATAAACAATATCCTCAGGTGATTAAAATTTCTAAAGACATAGCTAATTCTAGAATTTTAAAAAGTGATGATGAGAATTTTAAGGCTTATTATTTGCAATTTTTGTCTTTATTGCGTTTAAATGACTACAATCAAGCCATTAAAATTTTGCAAATTTTAGAAAGTTTTCCAATGAATTTTAGTATGGTGGAAGCTTATGATGCTTTACTTTCTTACGCTAATAATCATAATATGCAAACAACCATTTTAACTTATGCACCTAAGGCTATCAATTATCAAAATTTTAAAGGTATAAATCTTTTTAGTCCTAATTTGGAATTTATGTATCTTGATGCTTTGGCTAAAATCAATAAAAATGAAGAAAGTTTAGCTGTTTTAACAGATTTGCTTAAATTAAAACTTTCAGATGAGGATAAGGCAAGAGCTTTATATATCCAAGCTTTAACTTATGAAAGAATGCAAAATATACAAGCTGAAAAAGAAAGTTTAAAACAATGTCTTGAAATCAAAGGTGTTTCAAATTGGCAGAATTTATGTAAGAGTAAAAATCAAATTTTAAATCAATAAGTAAATTTAGAGATAACTAGCTTTTTAGCTAGTTATCTAAGATTAAAACCTCTTCTTCTTAACATCTTCTAAGATATTATTAGCTATATCACTTACTGTATTAGAAATAATAGCTGATTCATTAGCAATTTCAACATTATCTTTAGTAGTTTGATCAATTTGAGCTACACTATCATTG